>CAZIAH010000003.1:0-88872 GCA_964537715.1 uncultured bacterium
TTATACATTATATTCAAGACGTTTTCACACAGTCTCTGAGTTTGGGAACGAGAAAATATGAACGGCCAGTCGCTTCTTTTGCGTCCCAAATTCAATTTGGGCGCAAAAGACAAAACCATAATTGGCTAAATATAGCGATCAATATTTCCTAAATAAAGGAATTTCCTAATATTAGGAAATTAACATTAATACACATTGGTCGATAAACTTAGGTTAGGAAAGTAAAAATTAAAAACATAAAATGAGATGAGGCTTTCACTATGAAAAAAAGTGCTTTCACCCTAATCTTATCTCTAACAATATCCATTCTAAATTTTGCCAATGCTCAATCACAACCAGACTTTTTTAATGTTGGTGTAATTAATCTTCTTACCAATATACCTGATTTTCAAGTTAATGAAAATGATACTACATACGCAGACAAACCTTCCATTGCCTTAGATGGCAGTGGTAATTTTATTATTACATGGGAGGATTTTGATGCTCGTATTGCTGATAAAGATATTTACGCACAGCGTTACTCCAGTGATGGCAGCGCATTAGGCACGAATTTTAGAGTAAATGATGATCAGGGAAATACATATCAGGAAAATCCATCAATTGCTGCAGATGACAGTGGTAACTTCATTATCACATGGGAGGATAATCGCAATGGTATATATGCTTGGGATATTTATGCTCAGCGTTATTCCAGTGACGGCAGCTCATTAGGTACGAATTTCAAAGTAAATGATGATCAGGGAAGTGTATCGCAAAATTATCCGTCCATTGCCTCAGATGGCAGCGGTAATTTTATTATCACGTGGTATGACGGTCGCAATGGTAATTCTGACATTTACGCGCAGTGTTATTCTAGTGACGGCAGCCTATTAGGTACAAATTTTAAAGTGAATGATGATCAAGGAAGTGCATCGCAATATTATCCTGCTATAGCTGCGGACTGCAATGGCAATTTTATGATTGTGTGGTATGATAGTCGCTCTAATATTTACGGGCAGCGTTATTCCAGTGACAGAAGCGCATTAGGTTCAAATTTCATAGTGCCTGATCAAGACAGTAAATACCCCTATGAGCATTCAGTCGCCGCAGATTGTAATGGTAACTTTATTATCACCTGGGTGGATGGGCGAAATGGTATTGATGATATTTACGCACAGCGTTATCGAAGTGACGGCAGCACAATAGACAAGAATTTTAAAGTGAATGATCAGCCAAGTGTAATTTATCATAGTAAAAAACCATGTGTCGCCGCAGAAGAAGGAGGTAATTTTATAATAGCATGGGCAGACAAGCGCAGTTATCCTGAAAATATTTATGCTCAGCGTTATTCCTGTGACGGAAATACTATTGGCAGTAATTTAAGAATAACAGGTACAAATGAAAGCTTGCAATTATCTCCAGATATCATATTATGGAAAGGATATATCTATTCTACATGGTCAGACAATCGAGCAGATAGAAGAGATGATGTCTGGGCAAATATTTTGGATTGGGAGAATCCAAATCCGTTATATATAACTAAAGTTGAGAAACCTCAACCAGCGTCATCGTTTGTTTTACACCAAAATTATCCGAATCCATTTAATCCTGAAACGTCAATACGATATTTTTTACCCCAAAAAAGCAAAGTGATTCTGGAAGTTCTGGATATAACCGGACGTACAATCAAGATATTAAAAAATCATGTTGAAAACACTGGTGAACATACTGTTACTTTTGACGGTTCGGCTTTATCCAGCGGTATTTACTTTTACCAATTAAGAACTTCAACAGGATTTATGCAAAGCGAAAAAATGCTTTTGGTAAAGTAATATCGAATTACTATCAAATTGAATTGGAGGTATAGAATGAGAATCGTCTACAGCATTCCGTACCAGGAAAACCCCTTCTGGGGACAGGTCGCATCCGGAATAGAGAGAAAGGCCAAAGTCGAAAGGGCGTCGGTCGAAGTAATAGGCGCCGCCCATGACGAGAGCAGGCAGGTGGAGCAACTCCAAAAGCTGTTGGAGAAGAAGCCGGATGCAGTGATGGTTTCGCCCATAAATACCAAAACCGTTGCTGCCGTCTGCAAGGCCATTCGCGACAGTGGCGTACCGATCGTTTCGGTGGATCAGAATATGACCACCGACGTTACAGCCAGCGTTATTTCGGGGAACCTTCGGGGGGGCGCGGCCGCGGCCCACTTTCTCGCCCAGCGCCTCGGTCCGGGTAAGGGAGTGGTACACCTTCAAGCGGAGGCTGGTCTTGAGAATGTCATACTAAGGCGCAGAAGTTTTACCAATGAAATCAAACGGAACAAATTGAAAATCGTCGGGCAAATCCAGGCCGACAGCAGCCGCCAGAAGGCGCACGAAGAGATGCACGCGTTTTTGTCCGGAGGAACCGCATTCAATGCAATCTTCGGGGAAAATGATGCCATGGCCCTGGGTGCGGTGGACGCGTTGGCGGAGCATAAATTCCTTCCCTGGCCAGTCATCGTGGGCTTTGATGGTGTGATTGAGGCGATAGAAGCCATACGCGCCGGTAAAATGGAGGCCACAATCGCGCAAAAACCCGAAGAGCTGGGCGATAAAGCCATGGATATAGTCTTTAAAATCATCAGGCGCCAGCCGTATGAGGAATTGACCACGGTTCTTCCGAAACTGATCACGAAACAGGATTTGGGTTAAAAACTGAGTTCAGGAACGAGAAAAAGTACGATTTTATCCTGCGTCCAAAATTTAATTTGAGACGCAACTGGTTTCAAACAGTGTTTTTGTGTTTGTAATATTTTCATACAACCTATTGACATTTATTCTTACAATCCTTATATTAAATCAATCCTAAAACGGAGGAAACCGTATGAGTTTCAAGCCAAATCGGCTTGGCGCCAGAATCAAACAACTGCGTAACAAGTCCGGCTTCAGCCAGCAAAAACTTGCGGAGATATTGAGTATCCCTCGTCCGGCGATTTCCCAGATCGAAAATGGGACACGCGCCGTAACGGCCGACGAACTGGTCCGGCTTTCTACAATATTCCATACGAATGTCGATGTTTTACTCGATTTAAAAACAGAGCCCGAAGTGATTTTACAGCAACCGACAGAGCAAAAGAAAAAACCGAAATTCGAATTACGTAAAAACATTCCCCAAAAAAATGTGGAAAAATTCAAGGAAGTTCTTCTTTATATTCTGGACCAGGTCGGGTCCAAAGCTAACATCTGCGAAACAGTTATCTACAAGCTCCTCTACTTTATCGATTTCGACTATTACGAAAAATACGAAGAACAATTCATGGGCGCCCAGTATATCAAAAACCGCTTCGGCCCCACCCCTGTCGAATTTGCAAAAGTGGTCGAGCAAATGATCAATGACAAAGAGATCGAAAAAATTAAAAGCAACTACTTTGAATATCCGCAAACCAAGTATTTGCCATTGAGAAAACCCGATCTCTCCAAACTCTCTGCCACAGAACTGTCCGTCATCAAGGATGTGTTGAACCGTTTGTCCGATATGAACGCCACACAGATCAGTCACTATTCACACGAAGACGTTCCCTGGAAAACCTCTAAAGACGGCGAGATCATCGAATACGAATCCGTATTTTACCGCACACCCGCGTATTCGGTAAGGGAATACGAGAACGATGGCGCTTGATATTGTCCAGCGGCCGGAGTTTGAAAAAGAGTTTAAGAAGCTTCGAAAGCGATTTCGAACACTCGATGAAGATCTGGATATTTTCATCAGATCGGCGCTCACACTGTTTCACGAACAAGGTATCGATTATGGCGGCATTACCGCTGTTTCGGATCTGGGCATTGAAGAACCAAAGATTTATAAAGTCAGGAAATTCGCCTCCCGATCCCTCAAAGGAAGAGGAAACCAATCCGGCATTCGTATAATCTATGCGTACTTCAAAAACGAAGACCGGATCGAGTTTGTTGAAATCTATTTCAAAGGAGATAAAGAAAACGAAGACAGAGAAAGGATAAAAAAGAGTTATATGAAAGATTGAACATTATCCTGCATCCCAAATTCAATTTAGGATATAACTAATTTAACTCCCAAGTCCAACTTGAGAGTGAGAAAAAACAGTTATAGTGATGAAAAAATATAAATCAATAAAAATAGTTGAAAAATCTACAGCAGAAGATTTTTTAAATTACTTAAATCCACGTCGGAGTCATTGGGGCAATACAAGTGATCTTCCTTGGATATTTAGAGGACAGAAAAAATCTACATGGTCCTTACAGCCACGAGCATGGCGAAAAGATGGTCAATTATTCTTGAAATCAATATATAAAAAATTACGGCCCTATGTGGAATTTGAATATGATCAATCTCTTTGTCATTTTACTGAATTAAAAAAAATAAAAAAGAAAATTGCAATTGAAGGCTTTCTTCAATCTGCGGCTGAATATGAATCTACGTGGCAGTTTGCTAATTTGGCAGATGAATTAGGTTATCCTGTATTTGAACATGATCGACTTATGAGTGGGGAAGATTTTATTAAAACTCATAATGTAGATCACAAGTGGTACCCTTTAAATATACCACTCGCTTTTTGTCTGTCTCAGCATCATGGTATACCAACAAGATTACTCGATTGGACCTATAATTCAATGGTAGCTGCCTATTTTGCTGCTGAAAAACATAACAGTAACTGTGACAAAATTTCTGTGTGGGCCATTAATTCAAAATTTCTAAAAATTCATAACTGTCTAAAGGTACAAACATGCCCTAGACATCAACATAGTTTTCTACATGCACAAAGTGGCCTATTTTTATACTATGAAAAAGCTAATGAATACTATTACAAAAATGAACAATGGCCAATATTTGAAGATATAATTGAATCTAAATTTAATGATAACGAAAATATTCCTATAATAAAAATTGATTTACGTGCAACCGAATCTAATGAGGTACTCAGATTACTTTGGAAAGAAAGAATAACGAAAGCTCATTTGATGCCAATACATGATACTATAACTAAAACAATTCAATTAAAATGGGAATTGTT
Source organism: uncultured bacterium (assembly GCA_964537715.1). Classification (GTDB taxonomy): domain Bacteria; phylum Zhuqueibacterota; class QNDG01; order QNDG01; family DSAB01; genus CAZTZL01. The sequence goes on from CAZIAH010000003.1 coordinate 5,003, forward strand.
TTAATAAATTAATTTCAGTCCTAAGTTCAACTCGGAACTGAGAAGAATTGAAGGACATATCAATATTTGGCATACAATGTAAAACCGAATAACTATTGGTTTGCCAGTAAAAAATTGAGAACATAATGAAAAAATTAAATCGCGAAAGTCAATGGCATCTTCTTTGGAAATGCTCACAAGAATTCTGGATTCAGGGAGAGAAAAATTATGAACTCCATTCATTTGATGATCACCAAATTAAAAACCTGCAAGTACTTATCGATGAAGGATATTTTACTGAAAAGGATAACTGGTCAGTTGAAATAACTGCCACTGGTCTCGATTATGTGGGCGTTCCACCAGAACATAAAGAGCTTCAATTGAAAGTAGTTCAATTCATGTACGAAAATCATATTGAAGAAGAATACTTTTCATTGCATAAAATTTCGGATACTTTGCAAATAGATCGAAAGAAGCTATACGCATCAATCTGCTATTGGGATCTTAAAGGACTACTCAATGAATACTTACTACTAGCTGATTGGGAGGTTAATTTTACTCCTTCTACTGATCTTTATAAAACATATAACTATGCAATTGAAGTTCTCGGTACAGAACAGCTTCCCCCAGAGCTTTCTGAACTAAGATTTGTAAAAGGATTGAAAAAAATAAGCCCAGGTGGTTCTAGTATGATTTATAGTTGGTTTAACATTGAGCTTAGTAGAGAAGAAGCTATAAAAATCTTACATGAGGATCAAAGTATTGGTTACGAATCTTTAATCCTTGAAGCAAAACGTCTTGCAAGCCTCAAACATCCTAATATTGTCACTATTTATGACATAGCAGCTACAATTAATCCTGAATCGGGAAATCCTCAACCTTGTCTACGTCTTGAACTTATTGAAGGAACTCAATTATTTGATGAGCTTTCAATGGAAGCTAAGCCAGATCTAAGTTTAAGGATTAAATGGCTTTCTGAAATATTGTCTGCACTTGAGTATTCGAATTCAAAGGGAATATATCATGCCGATTTGCATAGTTCTAATGTGCTTATTAATAAAAATGATTCCGCAGTGTTAATAGATTTTGGAGGTGACCGGAGTAGCTCTCTTTTAAAAACTCATAAAATTGAACAGCAATTTGCGGGAATAACTGGCCTTTTTGTAGAGGTACTTAAAGAAACATTATCGGAAGAAGAAGTAAGTCAAACGAATACATTCAATTCGATTAAAAAATTCAAGGCTTTCCTAAACAAACACAGAGCTTGAGAAGAAAGATAAACAATGACCTCTAAAAAAGAAACAAAAACCTCACCGGCCGCAAAGTTTACAGTCAGTCGCTTTGCATTTAGCTTGCAGCGTTCGCAGAGACCTATTGTCAGGCAAAGGTATCAAATTCTTCTTGATTTAACACATTCAATTGTGTAAATTGTTACACACTATTTCAGGGAGACTAAAAATGGCAACCAATTTAGCAATTGATGATTCACTCATTGAAGAAGCAAAAACAGTCGGTCATCATAAAACAAAAAAAGACGCTGTCACTATTGCTTTAAAAGAATATATTCAAAGACACAAGCAATCTGAAATTCTCAATCTTTTCGGAAAAATTGAGTATGACAATAAATATAATTATAAAAAACAAAGAAATATCAATTGAAAATATTGGTTGATACATGTATCTGGTCATTGGCATTAAGGCGCACTAATGACAATATGATTGAAACAGTTCAAATACTGAAGAATTTAATTCTTGAACAAAAAGTCCAAATGATTGGACCAATTAGACAAGAATTACTTTCAGGAATAAAATCAGAGAAACAATTCAATACTTTAAAATCTTACTTATCCGCCTTCCCGGATTTGCCTATTAAAACACAAGATTATGAATTAGCCGTAGAATATTTCAATGTAAATCGGGAAAATGGAATTCAAGGCTCAAATACTGATTTCTTAATATGTGCTTTGTCTCATAATTATGAAATGCCAATTTTTACAAAAGACAAAGATTTTAAGCAATATGCCAAATATTGTCCAATATTAATATATAATGAAATTAAGTACGATTCAGGTATAATTTAATTTTGAGGTAAAAATCATGGAAGCGAGTAAAGAACTATTACAAAAAGCTCTCGAACTGAATCCCAAAGATAGGATATTATTAGAGGGACTCATTGAAAGTTTGGATGAACCAGACAAAAACCATCGATGAAATTTGGGTTGAAGAAGCTGAAAGAAGACTAAAAGCATACCGAGATGACAAAATCAAAGGCCTTAATTATAACGAAGTCTTTGGAGAGTAACTTTTGAATATTGTGATATAAATAGAGAGATAAACAATGACATCTAAAAAAGAAATGAAGTTCACAAAAAAATCAAAAGATACAATAAAGCATGAGATAATACAAAGCCTGAAACCTGAAAAAGAAATCAATAAAATTATTATCTTCGGATCATTTTTGGCATCCAAGAACCCTCATGATATTGATATTGCCATTTTCCAGGACAGTGAAGAATCCTATCTCTCGCTCGCAATGAAATACAGAAAATTGACGAGAGAAATTTCCAGAAGAATACCCATTGATATTATTCCCATAAAATCGAATGCTTCGGATAACAGCTTCCTCTCAGAAATTGAGGCAGGAGAATTAATTTATGAAAGATGAAACCAAAAAATGGTTGGATTTCGCCAAAGAAAATTTGGACTCGGCTAAAATCCTATTCGAAAGCAAATTGTTTAATCCTTGCTTACAAAACATCCAACAAAGCGTTGAAAAATCACTTAAAGCTTTGTTGATCGAGAATTCTATAAAATTAAAAAAGACTCACAGCATTTCCGAACTTAAAAATATGCTCTCGAATAATGGCATTGATATCGAAATTTCTGATGAAGATTGTGAATTTTTAGATTCAATTTATCTTCCTTCAAAATATCCTTTAGCTAGTGTCTTGCCTAATTACGAACCTGACCTTGAAATTTGTAACATGGGTATTTCCATTGCCAAAAATGTTTTCAGTCTTATCAGCAAAACACTTATCAATTAAAGACAAAGACATTGGACACTTTATCGTTCGCTAAAAACTACGGCTTCTGCGACAAACGAGAAAGATAAACCATGACCCCTAAAAAAGAAATAAATCCTCATCGGCAGCAAAGTCTGGGCGAAGAAATTGCCAACAGTGTCACGCACGGTATCGGTACCGCGTTAAGTGTCGCCGCGCTTGTTATTCTCGTGGTTTTTGCCAGCCTGTATGGCGACGCATGGCGGATCTTCAGTTTCAGCATCTACGGTACCACGCTCTTCCTCCTGTATCTGGCATCGACACTGTATCACAGCTTTACGAATCCGCGTGTGAAACGGTTTTTCAGAATACTGGACCATACCTCCATCTATCTGCTTATCGCCGGAACCTACACGCCCATCACCCTGGTCTCCATGCGCGGCCCCTGGGGCTGGACACTCTTTGGTCTGATCTGGGCCATGGCGATTGCGGGAATCATTTCAAAAATATTTTTAATCGGGAAATTCAGGATTATCTCCGTAGTATTTTATGTTGTGATGGGATGGCTCATCCTCATTGCGATCAAGCCCATGCTGCAGATGGTGCCGAAAGGATTGATCGTATGGCTGCTTATCGGTGGTGTCTGCTACACATTCGGATTGATTTTTTATGCGATCAAAAAAATTCCCTATTTTCATTTCATCTGGCATCTTTTTGTCTTGGGAGGAAGTATCTCCCACTTTTTTGGAATGCTGCTTTATCTAACTGGAAAATAAAAAATGGAGTCTATTCTGACAATGAAAGCCATCGAATTCTCAAGCGATTTTTATCCCCTTTTGTTGATTTTCTCAATGGTACTGATGTTCGCATGCAAATCCGTTTCATCCACACCGGATGATTCGACCAGCACCTCCAAACGAACCGGTGCATTTTATTCCGGGCATTATCCAAATCTGTTTGTCGAACTGTTGCACAAAGACAAATCGGAAGTCCAGGCCAGAATTGAAACGGCCTGGAACCAGTTGTTTTATGGGAACGATCTATCCCAGCGCGTCTATTATCCAGTAAATCCGGACATGGGCTACATTAAAACCACTTCGGACAACGACGTCCGCAGCGAGGGCATGTCCTACGGAATGATGATCGCCGTGCAGTTAGATAAAAAAGCGGAATTCGACCGGATGTGGAAATGGGCCAAAACAGTTATGCAGCACGCATCCGGTTCGCGGCAGGGTTACTTTTCCTGGCGGGTGCGTCCCGACGGCACGGTGATGGACCCGAATCCGGCGCCGGACGGTGAAGAATGGATCGTCATGGCACTGTTTTTTGCATCTGCGAGATGGGGCAATGGAACCGGGATCTATGATTACAAAAACGAGGCGCTGTCCATTCTGGAGGCCATGCTGAACAAGGCCGAACAGTCCGAGGACAACACGACCGTCACCAATATGTTCGACAAATCCGAAAAACAGATCGTCTTCGTGCCTCTGGGCGATGCGTCCCGGTTTACGGATCACTCCTACCATCTTCCCCATTTCTATGAACTCTGGGCACGCTGGTCCGGGAATCAATTCTGGACCGATGCGGCAGCCGTGAGCCGTCAATTTCTGAAAAAAACGGCAAACCCGAAAACGGGTCTGTTTCCCGATTACGCCGGTTTTGACGGATCGCCCGTGAATCTGTTTTGGACCGGACGGCACAATGATTTTCGTTTCGATGCCTGGCGAGTGGGCATGAATATCGCGGTAGATCATCTCTGGTTTGCCACAGACGATTGGGCAGTAGTGCAAAACAACCGGATGCTCGATTTCTTTTACAAAGAGGGATTGAAAACATATGGCAATCAGTACACACTGGACGGAAAAAGACTCTCGGACGATCACAGCCCGGGACTGACCGCGATGAATGCCGTGGCCGCGCTCGCTTCCACGAATGAAAATCGGGTGGACTTTGTCCGGGAATTATGGAAAATCCCGATCCCCAACGGCATCTACCGGTATTACGACGGCATGCTCTACATGCTGGGACTTTTGCAAGTGAGCGGCAATTTCAGAATTTACGAACCGCCGAATACTCCGGTCCCCGCACACTAGAATGATAAATAAACAGGAGAAAAAAATGAACCGTATTAAAATGATCCAAACAGTCACCTCTGATAATCCATTCAGGATTTCCCCCAAAAAAGTGGACCATTTGTTCCGGATGATTCCGATTCGCTTGACGCCTTTGTTTCTCTTTATAATTTTCTCCATGACACAAAGTGTTTACGGATTGGATAAATCATCCTACATTACCACGAAAAAAATCAAGGGATGCTTTCCGCTTTTCGTATCCGGGAAATCCGCTCCTCTGATGATCAGTTCGGAGGATTATCTAGGCGTCCTCCGGGCGGCAAATGATTTAAAGACGGACATCAAACATGTGACAAACAAAGAGACAAAACTCTATACGGATACGATCCCGAAAGCAAAACAAGCCGTTCTGATCGGCACACTGGGGAAAAGTCCGTTGATCGATCAACTGGTCAAATCGCGTCAGATTCAAGTCGAAGACATACAGGGAAAATGGGAAACGTTTCTGATCCAAAAAGTGGACAAACCGTTTAAGAACATCAAACAGGCTCTGGTCATTGCCGGCAGTGATAAACGGGGAACGATTTACGGAATCTACGACCTCTCTGAAAAAATCGGCGTCTCTCCCTGGTATTGGTGGGCGGACGTACCGCCAAAACGAAAAAATGCATTGTACGTTCTGCCCGGACGTCACACACAGGGCGAGCCCGCCGTGAAATACCGCGGCATTTTTCTGAACGACGAAGAGCCGGCTCTGGGCCGCTGGGCCGTGGATACATTCGGCGGATTCAATTCGAAATTCTATGCAAAAGTATTCGTGTTGATGCTGCGTCTGAAAGCCAACTACCTCTGGCCGGCCATGTGGTGGGCCAGTTTCAACAGCGACGACCCACTCAATCCCAAACTCGCCGATGAAATGGGCATCGTAATGGGTACCTCGCATCACGAGCCGATGCTGCGGTCCCAGCAGGAATGGAAACGTGAAGGATCGGGTGCATGGAACTACGAAACGAACGGGGCAACGCTTCGTGAATTCTGGAGGCAGGGTATCCGAAACATGGATTCTCACGAGAGCATCATCACACTCGCAATGCGCGGCGATGGCGATGTAGCCATGTCCGAAAAGACCAATATCGCTCTGCTCGAACGGATCGTGGCCGACCAGCGCAAAATCATTTCGGAAGTCACGGGAAAAGATGTCACCACCATTCCACAGCTCTGGGCATTGTACAAAGAAGTTCAGGATTACTACGACAAAGGCATGACTGTTCCCGATGACGTGACACTGCTTTTATGCGATGACAACTGGGGAAATGTGCGCAGACTTCCTAAACCGGATGCTCCTCCCCGATCCGGCGGGTACGGCATGTACTACCATTTCGATTTTGTGGGCGGACCGAGAAGCTATAAATGGGTGAACACCAACCCCATTCCCAAAGTGTGGGAACAGATGCATCTGTGTTACCAATATGGTGTGGATCGCATCTGGATTGTGAATGTAGGAGATCTGAAACCCATGGAATTTCCGATTTCTTTTTTCCTGGATTACGCCTGGAATCCGGATCAGTGGCCAGCCGAACGTCTGTCCGACTATACGCGCCTGTGGGCAGAAGAGCAGTTCGGTCCAGAACACGCGGCGAACATTGCAGATATTCTGACAAAATACACCAAATACAACGGCCGTCGAAAACCGGAATTGCTCGAACCGGATACCTACAGTCTGATCCATTACCGGGAAGCCGAAACCGTGGTTACCGACTACAACGCATTGCTGAGAAAAGCCGAAGAAATTTACGGAATGCTGCCGCCCGAATATCAGGATGCTTATTATCAACTGGTACTTCACCCGGTACAGGCCTGTGCGAATTTGAATGATCTCTATGTGACCGTGGCGAAAAATCGACTGTACGCCAAACAGGGCCGAGCCATCACGAATGATCTGGCCAATCGGACCGAAACATTGTTTCAGAGAGATGCCGAAATCTCCCATTATTACAACAAAATTTTATCCGGTGGAAAATGGAACCACATGATGGACCAGACCCACATCGGATACACCTACTGGAACCAGCCGGAAAAGAATACCATGCCCGAAGTCGAACAAATCGAGCTCCCGGAATCCACGGAACTGGGCGTGTCCATCGAAGGCTCTGAAAACTGGTGGCCCTTGGAACAGAGCGAGGCTGCCTTACCCGAATTCGATCCATATAACCGACAATCTTATTATATCGACATTTTCAACCGGGGGGAAAAATCCTTTGAATTTTCAGTTAAATCCGGTGAGCCCTGGTTGATTGTTACACCGGATGCGGGACAGGTCGAAAAAGAAGTTCGGGTTTGGGTTCGTATCGATTGGCCGAATGCACCGAAAGGTATCCACCGGGTTCCCATTTCAATCTCCGGACCGAATGAAACCACCGTACAGGTTATGGCGGTTGTCCGCAATCCCGAATCCCCGAAACCGGATAAAGTTATTGGATTTGTGGAGAGCAACGGATACGTTTCCATGGAAGCCGAACACTGTACAAAATCCGTGAATTCGGAAACTGTCCGATGGCTGTCTATCCCAAATCTGGGACGAACACTTTCCGGGATGACGCCGGTCCCGGTCACCGCCGAAAGCCAGCAGCCGGGAGGAAACGATCCCAGTCTGGAATACCGCATACACTTTTTCGACAGCGGAGAGGTTAAGGTTCACGCCTATTTCTCTCCCACGCAGAATTTCCTGGACACACAGGGACTGCGTTACGGAATCTCGTTTGACAATGAACCCGTGCAGATTGTCAACATCAATATCAACGATACCATCCCGGACTGGAAATACCCACAGGTCTGGAACGAAGCTGTAAGCAACAACATCAAAATCATGGTTTCCAAACATGTCATCAAAAAACCCGGAGATCATGTCCTGAAATTCTGGATGGTCGATGCGGGATTGGTTCTCCAGAAAATCGTCGTGGATGCCGGCGGCCTCAAACCCAGCTATCTCGGCCCGCCGGAAAGTTATTGCGGGCTGGAAAAAGTAAATTTCTAGATTGTTCAATAATAGCCAATTTCTTTGCCCAATATTGGAAAAATGATTCGTTTTGGCTACATTTGGAAAACTGTAGTACAATATTAGGCAATAAATTGGAGGTACTTTGGTAGATAATATTATGATAGGCTAATAAATCACTGATACTTATTGGAATAACTATTCAGTATTTGCATTAGTGCAGGAATTTATTGTTTCAAATCGAGCAGAGTGTATCAATGGTGCATTGCTGATTATTTAAGAAAAGAAGATATATATAAAGTTAGGAGGAAATCATGAAAAGATCATTCTTAACTACAGCTTTTATTATTTTAATAATTGCATTGGTTACGGTAAATGTGCTGGGTCAAGGTAACAAAAAAAACAGTTCAAAGATTAAATGGGTCGATATTAAAAAAGTCTGCATTGAATATGAAGTTACTGGCATGGGGAAAGGGACGCAAAAGGTTTATATTGGAGATTGGGGCAACGAGCATCTCACAATCTTAGATGTCGTAATGGAAATGGGCCCCATGAAGCAGAGAACGCACACCGCTACTTATCTGAAGGGTGACAAGATCTATACCATCGATCTTGAGACTAACAAAGGAATAGTGACAGAAAATCCAATGAGGAGTGCCACGAACGAAAAACAGACAAAACAGGTCGGTGAAGAATTTCTGAAAAAATACGGTAAAGAAGTGGGCACCGAAGAGTTCTTAGGCAAAACATGCCGTGTTTTTGAAATGCCAGATCTTGGTACGAAAACCTTGGTTTGGAAAAACATCACTTTGAAATCTGTGACTGGTATGGACCCTGTGAACCAAATTATGGCTGCGGTTAAGATAATTCTTGATTTTGATGAGAAGATTTTTAATCTCCCCACAAATATAAAATTTAAAGATCAACAGAATTTAAAAGACCAACCGAATTTAGAAGATATAATGAAGAAGATAAAGGGTCAATAATAAATATAGGCATTTTGATTTATTTTAAAAAAATTGCCTAACACATAAGTTTGTAGCGGATCGCTAAAGCGATCCACTAAATTCCTCGTGGACGAGGAATTCTAAAATGTAACTTTCGGGACGCGAGCTCTTGGCTCGCGACACGCTGAAACAGTTGTTAGCCAAATATTGACGATATTTTAATAGGCGAAGTGTTGAATACCTTACCTTTATAGCATTTTTTAAGTTTGCGCTTAATACTGTTTAATAAACCACTTTTCCCAACAAACGAATTTTTGACATGCAAAAAGAATTGATCAATCAATTGAAAGCCGAAGATGAAAATGCGTTCAAAACATTGGTTGAATCGTACAAAGACAAAGTATTGAACATATGCTATCATTATCTACATAATCGATTGGACGCTGAAGATTTGGCACAGGAAGTATTTATTGAAGTACACCGATCTATCGGTCATTTTAAGGAAGAGTCCCAGCTTTCGACCTGGATCTATCGTATTGCTGTGAACAAATCGCTGGACTTGATCCGGAAGAAAAAACGAAAAAAGCGATTTGCACATGTGTTGAGTTATTTCGGCGCCACGGATGATGAAAAGGAATTACAATTGCCTGCTCCTGGCAATCCGGAAACCAACTTCGAACAAAAAGAACGCATTCAAATACTAAATGCCGCAATGGACCGATTACCGGAAAGTCAAAAAACAGCCATTACCTTAAGTAAATACGAGGGCCTGTCCAACAAAGAAATTGCTGTGATCATGAACATCTCAACATCGGCTGTGGAAGCGTTGAGCTATCGGGCGAAAAAAAATCTGTATAAACAATTGCACAATTATTTTGAAGATTTTTATTAAACAAGCGCAAGATTTTCAAATAAAAAACGTCAAACTTTTTGAGGACAAACCATGAATAGAGAAAACAAAATAAAGCAGGAAATAGAAAAAACGCTGAATTGCCTGGATCAAATCGAACCACTCAAGGCTGATGCCTTTTTCTATTCCCGTTTAAAAGCACGCATGGACAGCGAAGCAAGCAAGGAACGGAAATTCCTGAACTTACATTTCGGCTGGAAAGTTCTGGCATCGGCGCTGATTATCATTATTGTTGCGGCCAACATTTATACCGTTTCCATCTTTCTCAAAACAAAAGACAACGCAGAAGCGGACAGACAAGAACTGATCCATCTGTTTGCAACCGAACTGACATTGGATTCCAGTCAGTACAATCCAACGTTGGCACTTAATGAATAGGAAATAGATATGGATATTTTTACCCAAAAAAGAGTTGCTCTCTGGACAATTATCCTGCTGATTGTGTTGAACCTCTCAACTTTGGCCATCATATGGACGGGTCATAAAAGACAAAGTGGACCACCACCTCAAAAAAATATTCCGCCTTCGAAACGTACTTTGGAATTATTGCAGCAGGAGCTCGGTTTTTCAGATGAGCAGATTCAGAAATACGACCAACTGAGACGAGAGCATGCTCAGCAAACACAGCATCTGATCCATGATCTCCGCAGGTTAAAAATGCAGATGATGAATGAGATTCTGACGGATCATCCGGACTCAATAACAGTGGCAGAAACAGCTGCCCTAATCGGCAATAAGCAAGCCGAAATTGAAAAATTGACCTTTGAACATTTTTTAGATTTAAAAAAATTATGCGGTGAAAATCAGGTAAAAAAATTACAGGTATTGGTAGATGCGTTTTTTCAGAAAAATCCACCGCCAGAACAGGAAATGCAAGCCAGACAGTTCAGACCGGGTAAACCGATGAGACCACCGCCGGGGCTTCCTGAAAACCCGAATTGAAGATAGTGATTTTTCCATGAATCAAAAACCCTTTTCCGAACCATCGCGAAAGGGTTTTTTATTTCTGCATCTGGCAATATCCACTGAATCCTCACTTTTAAAAAATCAAAATCTCACCGCAAGATTTTTTCATGAACAACGTCTCAATGATTGAGACCGAAATAAAACGGCTTTAAAAAAGGAGACGATCATGAAAAAGCAATCCCAAATTTTAGCTGCCTTCATTGTCATTGTATTTTGTGTTTTTGGAAGTTCGGGGAAACTGTATTCTCAACCACCACAAGGCCGCAGACCACCCATGCTCCCGGATTCCATCCATATTGTACAAAGGGTGAACGAATTGGCAAACACCCTGTCTCTTTCTGATCAGCAAAAGGCAGGCATCCTGAAACTGCATTTTGAACATTTTGGCCAAATCAAGCAAATGATGCTGAAAGAAAAGGAACATCAGGAAAAAATGCGAAGCGCTCACGATCAACTCAAAGAACAATTTGAAGCCTCTATCTTACGTTTATTAACCGATGAACAAAAGACAAAATTTGAAGAATTCTCCAAAACACATCGACCACACCATCCTGAGGGAAATCACAACCCTGATCATATGGAACCTGGCTTAAGAACGCCGAAGAAAGGAGCACCCAATGAAAATCAGGAATAGTTTATCCGTCATTATCGCTGTATTGTTGTACACCACGATTATTTTGGAAAAACCTGTTCAGGCCCAGGGTGTTGTTCCGCATATCATTGAGAGCATTTCACCGGCCAGTGCCGACGCAGGCACACCCAACCTCACAGTGACCATCACACTGCTAAATCTGGGCACCCCTCCAGTACCCCCATCGGAGGTGACGCCTTCAGGTCTCCGCATCGGAACTCTGGAAGCCCGATCCATCAGCCGCAGTAATTTGTTGATTACGGCAATCATTGACATCCCTGAAACTGAATCAGGCGGTACAAAAGATGTGGTACTCACATTTCCCGGACCCAATAATCAAGAGATTGTTTTTACCTTGTCCGGCGGGTTCACAGTGACAGGCAATGACACATCCGACAATCCGGTGATTGTTACTGCGGATACCGGTGATTATGTCATCGTGGATACGGGTCAGGAAACGTGTTATAATGCCACACAGGCGATCAGCACACCTCGGGTCGGAGAGGACTTTTACGGACAGGATGCACAATTCGAAGGGAATCAGCCCAGTTATACCGTCAGCGAGGACGGCCTGACTGTTTATGACAATGTTACCGGTCTCACCTGGACCAGAGGTGCAGACTGGAATGGCGATGAAACGGTGGACGTGAACGACAAGTTCACTTATACTGAGGCACTGAATTACGTTTCCGTAATCAACGCTCAGAACTACGGTGATTATAATGACTGGCGCCTGCCCAGCATTAAAGAGCTCTATTCCCTGATCGACTACCGTGGCACGGATCCGAGTCCCACCGGGACAAGTGCCTCGGGGTTGGTCCCATTCATCAATGACGAGGTCTTCGAGTTCGCGTATGGTGATATATCCGGAGGTGAACGGATCATCGATTCCCAATGGGCTACTACGACGCTCTATGTCAGTACGGTGATGAATGGCCAGCAGGCCATGTTCGGTGTGAACTTTGCCGACGGGCGAATCAAGGGCTACCCTGCTGACACCAATCCGGGGGGATTTGAGAAGACATTCTATGTTCGTTTCTGCCGCGGAAATACGGAATATGGGAAAAACAGCTTTACCGATAACGGCGACGGAACCGTAACGGACAGCGCCACCGGATTGATGTGGTCCCAGTCAGACAACGGCGCTGGCGTGAACTGGGAGGATGCCCTATCCTGGGTCCAGCAGATGAACGATGTAAATTACCTTGGATATAATGACTGGCGTCTGCCCAACGCCAAGGAACTTCAGAGCCTGGTGGACTATACACGCTCACCCGATACGCACGGCACGGCGGCCATCGATCCACTCTTCAATGCCACGCAGATCACGAACGAGGCCGGCCAGCCGGACTACCCATTCTATTGGTCCAGCACGACTTTCCTTCGCTTCGACGGCAGTGCTGACCGAGCCGTCTACGTGGCTTTCGGAAGGGGCTTGGGTTCGATGGACGGTACGACTGTGATCGACGTACACGGAGCCGGATGCCAGCGAAGCGATTCCAAAGACGGCAACCCGGACGATTATCCCAATTGGGGCTTCGGCCCCCAGGGCGACGTGCAGCGTGTTTACAATTATGTTCGCCTGGTCCGTACAGTGGAGATATCTGAAACAAGTGAGGACGATTCCACGGATGACGGCAACGTAACGCTCTTTGCACCTATGGGCAATACGAATACTTATCTCATTGATGCAGACGACGATATCGTACACTCCTGGGAAAGCGACTATACTCCTGCCCTGTCGGCCTACCTGTTGGATGACCGATCCCTGCTGCGAACGGCTTCTCCGGGGCGGAATGCGAACAGTGTCTTCGGAAGTGAGGGCGGTGCCGGAGGCATCGTGGAACAATACGACTGGGAAGGAAACAAAACCTGGGAATTCGAATACAACAGCAGCGACTACCTGCTTCATCACGATATCGAAGCCCTGCCCAGCGGCAACATTCTGATGATCGCCTGGGAATACAAAAGCGAAACCGAAGCCATCGAAGCGGGCCGGAATCCTTCCCTGCTTTCCGACGGCGAACTGTGGCCGGACAAGATTATCGAGGTTGAGCCCGATGGATCATCCGGCGGTACGATCGTGTGGGAATGGCACGTCTGGGATCATTTGATTCAGGACTACGACGCTTCCAAAGCCAATTACGGTACCGTCTCCGATCATCCGGAAAAGATCGACATCAACTTTGTGCTGCATCAGCCCAACGCCGACTGGACGCACATCAATGGTGTGGATTACAACGCTGATCTGGACCAAATTCTGCTCACGGCACACAACTTCAGCGAGATCTGGATCATTGATCACAATACCACAACCACTGAGGCCGCGGGTGCGGCAGGCGATCTGCTCTACCGCTGGGGCAATCCTCAGACCTATGGCAGGGGCAACAGTAATGATCAACAACTCTTTGTTCCCCACGACGGTCAATGGATCGATGCCGGATGTCCCGGTGAGGATGACATTCTTATCTTCAACAACGGACAAAACCGCCAAGACGGAAACTACTCCACTGTGGATGAGATCACACCGCCGTGGAACGGCAGTCGCTACACAATAAACAACGGCTCCGCGTACGAACCGTTCGCGCCCGACTGGACGTACAAAGGCGATCCGGCCTCTTCCTTTTATGCGGATCACATTTCCGGTGCCCAGCGTCTTCCCGACGGCAGCACCTTGATCTGCGATGGCCCGGCCGGTAAATTCTTTGAAGTCACATCCTCTGGCGAAACCGTTTGGGAATATACCAACCCGTTCTCTTTCACCACGCCGCAGGGAGAAAGCAACGAAGTGTTTCGTGCAACCTGTTACAACCTAAATGATTTGAACACCGGCGTGGAAGATGATATGTATCATGAAAGCGGCTCGACGGGACTTCCTGAAGCATTCACGCTCAATCAGAATTATCCCAATCCCTTTAACCCAACCACTTCCATTACCTATTCACTGACCAAGTCAGCCAATATTGAGCTGGCCGTGTTCAATCTCCAGGGTCAGCGGATTAAGACCCTGATGAGCGGAATGCAGGCTGCCGGGGATTACGAAGTCACCTGGGACGGAACCAACGAGAATGGAATGAAAGTCGCTTCCGGCATCTATATTTATCAATTGATTACTGGCAATCAGCGGACGGTAAAAAAAATGACCCTGATGAAATAAGGAAACTCTTCCGGGAATTTTCCATCGGAATGATCAGTCGTACAATTTATGATGCCATTCCTGAAAATAATGTGGATTTTCACAAACTGTCTTGTTATATTGATTTGTGCAGTCTGAAAAGTAATAAAAGACTGCCTTTGCGGGATATCCTGATTATTCATTCAATTTTCCAAGAGTATATCGGGATGTCAAAGCAATCTATGTGAAACTCATGAGGTTGCTTTTCCGTCAAGACGGAACCGCAACGGCAGGGTTCATTCTCAATTTTTTAGACTGCGATCACTTGCCATATACTGCTATATACAAAAACCAATGTATTTTAAAGCTTCTAAATAATCATAAGGATATAACGAATGGCAATCAATACCTCTTCCGAAAGAAAACTGTTTTGGTATGCATTCATTTCCTTTACGATCTGGTCGGGAATCATATTTTTTTCAAACCACTATTTGCCCATGGTCGATTTGCCTCAACACGCCAGTCAGATTTCTATTTGGATGAATATGAATAATTCTGACTATCCCTTTTCAAATCTATTTGAATACAATTGGTTTACCCCTTACCTCGTCGGATACAGTATCATTCGCGTTCTGACTTTTTTAATGCCTGTCCATATGGCTATTAAAATTGTTATTTTTATAGCATCAATCGCTTTTGTGTACGCATGCTGTTTGCTGCTTGACATTCATTCAAAAATACAATGGGCGGCGCTGCTGGCTTTTCCGTTAATTTTTAATTTTAACTTCTACTGGGGTTTCGTAAACTACATTGTCGCCATTCCAATTGGCTTATTTTTTATTGTCATTGCCAAAAATTTTATCCGTGATTTAACACCAAGAAAGGGATTCATATTATTTCTTCTATCCATCCTTTTGTTTTTTGCACATGTCTTAATTTATCTATACTGCATGTTCCTTATATTTTTAATGCACCTTATTTATTTTCGTGGATGGAAACAGACAGGCAGATTGATACTTACTTTCCTCCCTTCATTCATCATCACAATTCTGTGGTATTTGTATCAAATAAAGTATACTCCACAAGTCACTTTACACCCACAATTCCTATACGGCTTATTCAGACTAATTAAATATCCTTCTATTTTGCTTGGCAGCATGCACAAGCAACTCATCCAACAAATAGTGATTACAATATTATTGTTTATAACACCACTAATCGCATTTAAAAAAATTCAAGGACGATTGTCTGCATTATTTATAGCAACATTATTCTTTTATTTCTTTTTACCCCATCAAGCCTTTGGGACCTATTTCCTTTATCAAAGATTTGCCATATTTATTTTTCCGTTCTATCTTTTATCCATCCAATCGGAGTACAAGAACAGTCGCCATAAGTTACTGCAAATCATATGCATCCTCCTCATCAATGTCTATTGGCTGCATCAAACGGATAAACAATTCACTTTATTTAATTATGAGGCAGGTTATTATACGCAGATTGAAAAGGAAATCCCATCACACAAAAGGGTGTTATCCATGATATATCTCAGTGATTCTATTTTTTTAGATCATGGCCCCTACTTTCTTCACTTCCCAACATGGTATGCATCCAACAGATCGGGGGTTGTGGACTTCTCCTTTGCCTATTTCTTTCCTGAACTGATCCATTATAAAAAAGGACTTTACCCAAAAGCCGATCCATATTTTGTATGGCATCCCAATATCTTCAAATGGGAGGATCATAGTTTCTATGATTATTATGTTTTAAAATTACCTTATGGTCATGAAGCGATGACAGAATTCCCATACCCGAATGACAACAAACTTGTATTGGTAAAAAACATAGAAAATGCATGGTATCTATTTAAGAGGATTGAAAATGAAGAAGAATAAATGTGTTTCAATAATCATCCCGGTTTATAATGAAGAAGACTTAATCCGGGAAACACACGACCGGATCAAATCGACTCTCGAAAAAATAAAAACGGTCAATTATGAACTCATCTTTGTTAACGATGGAAGTACGGATCACTCATTACAAATATTAAAACAATTGTATGATCATGACAGTAAGATGGTTCTTATCAATTTTTCAAAGAATTTTGGTCATCAAAACGCATTAACAGCAGGGCTGGATTATGCCGATGGTGATGCGATTGTGTTTATCGATGCGGATCTGCAAGATCCTCCCGAAGTCATTCAAGAAATGATTGAAAAATGGCAATCAGGGTATGATGTTGTTTATGGCGTTCGTATACACAGAAAGGGCGAAAACATATTTAAAAAAACAACTGCGTCCTTTTTTTATAGAATGTTAAACTTTTTGTCAGATACAAAAATTCCGGTGGATACCGGCGATTTCCGATTAATGAGCCGTAAGGTTGTTGAAGCTGTAAAAAAACTCGAAGAAAGAGACCGTTATCTTCGTGGCATGGTCGCATGGGTCGGTTTTCCTCAAGCATCAGTGTATTATGAAAGAAATCAGCGCATTTCGGGAAAAACAAAATATTCCTTCAAAAAAATGTCTTCGCTTGCATTGAATGCGATTATCTCTTTTTCAACAAAACCTTTAAAAATCGCGGTCTTTATCGGTATACTCATGTCCTCATTTAGTTTTATCTATCTTATTTATATTTTATATATCAGATTTGTCCTAAAAACAGCCATTTTAGGTTGGGCATCAATTGCCTTGTTAGTGACTTTGTTCTCAGGCATTAACCTTATTTTTTTAGGAATCATTGGCAATTACATTGGTAGTATTGTTCATGAAGTTAAAAAACGTCCAATTTATTTAATCGAAAGCATTTTACCGAAGAGTACAAAATGACAATGAATGATTCAGAACAAAGGGAACGTCTCACTATAGAAAAATCATTTCATGACTCATTGACGGACATCATTGAGTCAGAACAATTATGTATCTATGAGAATTTTGAATCGATCATTGCTCAGGAAAACGCATCCATTTTAAAATGGTTTAATAACCTAAAAAACAAAAAAATTCTTGATTTGGGCTGCGGTTTGGGAGAAGCCTCGCTTTTTTTTAACAGTTTAGATGCTGAAGTGTATTCACAGGATATCTCTTTGCAACAATTAATAAAATTAAAAAAGAATGCGATCGATTACAACGCTCCTATCTCCTTAAATCTCTCCGATGCCAGTGCTTTACCGTTTAAAAATAGTACATTTGATTTTGTATACGGGAATGGTGTTTTACATCATATTGATATTCCTACTGCAACCAATGAAATCAAACGGATACTCAAACCAAACGGGAAGGCTGCGTTCATCGATCCTTTACCCTACAATCCAGCAATCAAGATATATCGGAATATGGCTCGAAAATTTAGAAGTTCAACAGAAAAACCCCTTTCCAAAGCACAGATCAAATGGATTTGTAAACAGTTTTCAAATAGTCAACATGAAGTTTTCTGGTTAACCTCATTGATTGTCTTTTTTTATATGTATTTTATCGAAAAAGTTCACCCCTCCGAAGATCGTTACTGGAAACGATTGTATAGAAACGAAAAAAAATATTCAACATTTTTAAAACCTTTCATCTGCATTGATAAATATTTAAAGAAAATTCCCGGCCTATCATGGTTGGCTTGGAATGTTGTCATCCTGGTTAAAAAATAATTTTGACAAATTTCTTTGGATTCGGATTACTTCATGAGTACCATTTTCTTCACATCGACAAATCGTTTCTCTTTTTCTTCTCTGCTTTTTATTTCAATCCGATAAATATAAATTCCCGTTGCGACTTTTTGACCGGAACCATTCCGGCCGTCCCAGATTACATGATGATAACCGGCTGGCTTCATCTCTTGAACAAACTCACGGACTACCTGTCCTTTTATATCATAAATCACCAATTTCACTTCGGACGGCTGGGGCAGATGATACTCGATTCTGGTTTCGGGATTGAATGGATTGGGATAGTTTTGAAGCAGGGCATACTCTTCGGGGATCCCCGATCTCTGATCCACAACACCTACTCCTTCTGAAATATGAACACCAATCGGTCTGGAATACAATGTTAAATCTGTAACAATGGTATTCGTGATCTGACATACATAAGATCCGGAATCGGATTCTGTTGCCGATTCTATCACATAAGCTAAACTGTCCGCATCCGTAACTTCTTCACCATTTTTGAACCATTGATACACATTGGCCGTACCACCTACTTCGACTGATAAGATTATAGAAGAACCGACGTCTATCGTTGTATCCTGCTTTTCCCCCACACTATCCTGGGGCCAATAACTAAAATTGGGAATTCGAATATTGGGCTCGATATCTTCGAATGTCAGCCGGTTGTCTTCTGCTGTCAGATCCGTCAATGTAGGAATAGAAGATAAATCCGGCAAACCGGTAAACTGATTTGAATTGATATAGAATCTTTGCAGTATGGTTAAATCTGTAAACTGACTTGGTATACTGCCTTCTAAATGATTCTGATGAATGTAACAAAATTGAAGTGCTGTACATTGACTGATTTCCTCAGGAACCGGTCCTGTGAACTGATTATAAAAAAGTTCTAATTGATACAATTGACTCAGGTCTCCGATCTCGGAAGGTATTGAACCTGAAAGCTGGTTGTTCGCCAATCTCAATATTCTTAATTTAGAGAGATTACCAATTTCCTGAGGAATTTCACCGGTTAACTGGTTTCCGTCCAGATATAAAAAGTATAACTCCGTCAAATTGCATATCTCAGGGGGGATGGAATCTGAGAGTTGATTGTTATTGAGATACAATCCTACCAGATTGGTGCAATTCCCGATCTCAGGAGGAATGGGACCATTCAATTCATTTCTGTCCAGATAAAAATCTGATAAATTGGGTAATTTGCCAATCTCAGGAGGTATCGATCCGGTGAACTGATTATTGCCCATATAGAGATATTCCACACTGGCCAAATTTCCAATCTCTGGTGGAATCTCACCTACTAACTGGTTATCGGAAAGATATAAATAGGTGACTGCTGTTAAGTTCTCAATCTCAGGAGGAACGGTTCCATTAAGATTGTTGTTATCCAAATCTACAATTTTAACACGTTCATCTTCAACTGTGATACCGAACCAGGTATCAAGCGAACCTGCCAGCCAGTTTGTGTGATTTGTCCAGTTTGTACCGTCGGTGCTATCATAAAGTGTAACAAGTGCGAGAGAATCTTGTTCGATATTTCCAGGAATTTTAACTGTTATAGTTGTTGTATGAGAATAGAGAGTTAATTCAGTAGCCACACTATTTGTGATTTGACAGACATAACTGCCCTCATCTTCAATGGTTGCGAAATTGATTGTATATGTATCGGAAACAGCTCCGGAAAGGATGGTCTGATCGTGCAGCCACTGATACTGATTGTTTACGCCTCCCACATCCACAATAAGTGGGAAACTGGCACCGTAATCAATCGTTGTATCCTGGGCTTCTCCGACACTATCTTGGGGTGCATAGAAAAAAGCGGGAATGGTGATATTGGGTTCAATATCCTCGAATGTGAATCGATTATCTTGTGCGTAAAGAGTATGTAATTCCGGAAGTAAAGAAAGATTCGGCAGTCCATCCAATTGGTTGTAATTAATACGAAGCGTTTTCAGTGCAATAAGATTGGTAAATGCATCCGGAACCGCACCAGCCAATTGATTGTCCGTTAAATTGATATAAGTCGCTTTTATCAGATTGCCCATTTCTGAAGGGATCGAACCTGTCAATTCATTACCGTCAAGATAGCATTGTTTGACTTCAATTAGATTGCCGATTTCTTCGGGGATCGAACCATCAAGAGCATTGTTGTCTAAAATCAAATGGGTAAGACTGGTTAGATTACCAATTGCAGGCGGAATAGAACCAGTAAGCTGGTTGTTATTCAGATACAGCGATGTCAATTGGATTAGATTACCAATCTCAGCTGGAATCGTATCTCCCAGTTGATTGTTGTCCAAATCCAAAGACGTCAGTTCGGTCAAATCGCCAATTTCAGGAGGAATGATTCCGTCTAAATTGTTAAACGCTAAAACGATTCGACTGATTCTATCGTCCGAAACCGTAATCCCGTACCATGTGAGTACCGAACCCGAGAGCCAGTTATCATTGTTTGTCCAATGAGCTCCATCCGTACTGTTATACAACGCAACGAGAGCAAGCGAATCTTGCTCAAATTCCGGATTTGCACCAACCACTGTTACATGAATTGGACGACTGTAAATTGTCAGTCCTGGAACCACGGTATTGGTAACACGACAGATATAATCACCTGCATCAGCAGACGAGACATAACCAATTGTATACTCATCCGATGTGGCTCCCGGAATCATCGAATACCCGTTGAACCACTGATATTGATTACTGGCTCCTCCGACACTTACCAAAAAGGAGAGGCTAGTCCCATAGGTTACGGTTGTATCCTTTTCTGTTCCGACACTATTCTGGGGAGTGTAATCAAAATTGGAAATCATAATATTCGGTTCCAGATCCTCAAATGTGAACCGGTTATTATAGACAGAAAAGTAGCTCAAATCTGGCAAAGAGGACAGATCCGGCAATTCATCAAGCTGATTATAATCGACATAAAAAGACGTCAGCTTCTCTAGATTTGTAAACGTACCTGGCACCGCACCTGTTAACTGATTGTTGCCGAGATCTAAAAACATCATATTCGGTAAAAATCCCATTTCCTCCGGAATAGCTCCTGAAAATTGATTATGCGCAAGATAGAGCGACGCAAGTTGCGCTAATTTTCCAATCTCCGCTGGAATGGAATCAGAAAGCTGATTCAAACTGATATTTAAATAGGACAAATTGGTCAAATCCCCAATTTCAGGAGGAATCGGACCTTCCAACTGATTGTCATTGAGATACAAGGATAACAAAGTTGTCAGATTCCCGATATCAGCAGGTATTGTACCTTCAAATTGATTATAACTCAAATCGAGTGTTTGAATACTTACCAGATCACCAATCTCTGGAGGAATAGGACCGGAAAACTGGTTGTTATAGAAATAACAGTATATCAAATCATCTAGATTGCCAATCTCTGGAGGAATAGGGCTATTAAGCTGGTTATACGATAAATCCAGCACCATCAGATTGCTCAGGTTGCCAATTTCCTGTGGTATTTGACCTGTAAGCTGATTGCTATTTAAATAGATATCTTTGCATTGATCAAGATTCCCTATTTCAGGAGGAATGGAACCTGTGAGCTGATTTTCTGAAAGAATAAGTGTGATTAAATTGACAATATCCCCTATCCATAGCGGAATCGTTCCTGAAATCTGATTATCTCTCAATTCAAGGTGTGACAAACGTGTTAAATTCTGGATTCCTGCAGGAATAGAATCGCCGAATTGGTTGCAATTCAAATACAAATTATTCAAGTAAATGAGATTACCAATTTCTTCAGGAATAGGTCCACTGAGTTGATTTAGACTGAGGTCCAGATAGGTCAGTGTATCCAGATCACCGATCTCTGATGGGAGAGTCCCCGTCAAGTTATTTCCGTGTAATTTTATTGAGGTCACCCGTTCATTCTCCACATCAATACCATACCAATCGGCCACCGGTCCAGTAAGCCAGTTATCTTTATTGGTCCAGTTGGTTCCATCGGTACTATCGTACAAAGCGACAAGTGCCAGAGAATCCTGCTCGAGAACTTGCCCTATTATATCGGAAGGATTTAAAAGAAGAATAACAACGAAAGTGGACAGCCAAGTAAAAGATTGCTTTCTCATTTCCCCCTCCTTTTACTAAGACTAATAGAATAAATTACTAAAAATAAAGGTGTCAATATTCCTTTAGAAAGTCAAGATAAAATTTAATCACTAAATTACAGGAAAAATCAATTTATTCGAATGTATCCAAAATAAGCTTGACTCTTACTTTACAGAATGTTTAACTTTATTAAATAAACAAGGAAATTTAAAATGTTAAAGATAAAGAATTGTGTATTCATTATTGTATGTTCTTTCTTTTTATTTACATGTACAGGACCTTATACCATACCAACACGACCGCCAAGATTTCAGACCCAAAAGCAGGCCAGGCTCTGGAATCACGCCCAGACTTTTCTTGGTGTACCTTATCGATTTGGAGGATCCAACAGAGCAGGAATGGACTGTTCTGGACTTGTTTTCCGGCTTTATAAGGATGTTTATAATATAGAGCTTCCCCACAGCACGACAGAATTATATCAACAAGGATATACGATCACTCTGGGCGTCCTGGAAACTGGTGATCTTATATTCTTTCATGACGGTCAGAATCGGACTCCGGAACATGTAGGCATTTATCTTGGGAACTTCAGATTTATCCATGCATCCAGCCGAAGAGGTGTCATTGTATCAAAAATATCCGATCCATATTATCAAAAACGGATTTTGGGAGCAAGAAGAATTCGTAAATAGATTTAAGCAACTTATCTGAAGTTTACCATCGAGGCATTAACAGATCACCGATCTTTTCAAGATATTTCTGATCCACTTCATCAAAATCATTTTGCCGATCGCTGTCCACATCGAGAACTCCGCGGATGGATTGATTTTGATCAAACAGAGGGATAACCATTTCGGATTTCGAATTGGGATCACAGGCCACATGCCCAGGAAATTGATGTACATCGGGAACGATTAAAGTCTTCTTTTTCTTGACACAAGTTCCACAAACCCCCTCCCCTATATCAAGAAACACACAAGCCGGAGCCCCCTGAAATGGCCCGAGTACCAATCGATTGTCTTTTATCAGATAAAAACCAACCCAGAAAAATCCGAGACGCTTTTTCAAAACAGCTGCGATATTGCCGAGATCAGCAATGAAATCCCCGCCCTTTTCGAGACGGATTTCGATCTCCCGGAGTGCGGCAATGTATTTCTCTGTTCTGGTCAATTCTTGCTATCCCCGGACAAAAATATTTTTGATCACATGTCCGGCTATCTGGGGATTCTCCTTCATTCTCCGCATGCAATAGCCGTACCACTGCTCCCCGTATGGTACATAGATCCTGAGCCCATGTCCGTCGGCCACCAATTCATTTCTCATATTTTCAGTCACGCCTAAAAGCATCTGAAACTCGTATTGGAATTTGGGAACCCGGTATTCATTCAGCATCTTGAGCGACCGGTTGACCAGCACCCGGTCGTGGGTCGCGATACCCGCATAGGATTTCGATTCGAAAAGCATCTTGACCAGTGCCATGAAATTATCACGTATCTTTTCCCGATCATTGAAAGCGATTTACGGGGATTCATCGTAAATGCCCTTGCAGACCCGGATATTGGCAATACCGTCTTTGATCAACTGTTCGACATCGCCCTGACTGCGTTTCATATAGGCCTGGATTACCGTTCCCACATTCTTGTAATCCTTCCGCAGTTTTCGATAGATAGCGAGTGTATCATCCGTGCACGTGGAATCTTCCATGTCGATCCGGACGAAATTTTTGACTGCTTCTGCTCTCTGGACAATTTCTTTCACATGCTCGTAGCATCGGTTCTTATCTAAACGAAGTCCGAGCTGTGTCAACTTCAGGGACAACGTTGCCTCAAGATTATTTTTCTGGATCGCATCCAGAACTTCGAGACACTGCATTCTGGCAATGTTCGCTTCCTCAAGGCTCGTAATATCTTCTCCAAGCACATCTATGGTCACCTGACACCCGATTTCGTTCAAGTCCTGTGTCTTGGCCACTGCACTGGACAGAGTTTTACCGGCAATGTATCGGCGAGAGAAAATCCATATAAATGACTTCGGGAAAACCGGCATGACGCCGACCACCAGACGACTAAACCATTTCATGAGCGTATTCCTTCCAACGGTTCTGTAATGGTTTGTTTTTTTAATGTCAATTGATAGCCTCGATAAATATGATAAAAGACAAGAAAATGAATAACGCTCCGGCGCATTGGACGAGGAACTATCGGAATGATTGCACGGCTCCATTTTGCGAGCCAGGATTGTAAGAACAGCCGCAAAAATCGATTTTGAAACGAACCGGAAATCAACCGGTCGAATCGAAAAAGCTGCGTGAATTCGGGATATTTTTTTTGAATATAGGGAAGATTGATGCTTCCAAATTCTTCCATCTGACGAAAGTAAGTGGACAAATCTTTATTCAATTCTGAATATCCGACCGCCGATACATTGAAAATCACGGGGAGCCGGAATGTTTTCCACAGACGATAGGCAAATTCGGTATCGCCTCCACCATAGGTGACCATGCTTCCATCCTGGCCATCAACCTGAACAAAGTAGTGACTTTCAAAAGCGACATTTTGCGTGATCAGATAGTAGGCAGGAATCTCATCTCCATTCTTATATTTATTCTTTCCCCGGTGTTGGAGATAATCGGAAAGGTAACTGGTTTTCGAATCGGTATAGACAACATCACCCAAAGAAATACAATTTTTGTTCTTCAGAAGTGTGAGATGTTTTTCGAGTAAATCCGGTGCAGGACGTATATCCGAATCGAACATAACGAGGTATTTCGACGTAATGTGTCCGAGCGCTAGATTCCTGGCTGGATTTCTTCCCTTGCGTTTCCCATCGGGATGGGTGAGCACTTTAAATTCGAACGGATAACGGGTTTCTGACAGATACTCCAGCGTTCCGTCAGTCGAACCATCCACACAGATCAGCAGACGGAAATCTTTCACAGTCTGCGCTTCAAATCCGGCCAAACAGCCTTCCAGTTCATCCAGATTGTTGTAGGTGGCTATGATAATATCAAACAGTGCCATATTACTCGATGGTTAAAAAAACAGCGTCCCTGATAGTCAGGATTACTCCAATTCTTGCTTCATCCTGAGCGCAGTCGAAGGATGATAAGTCGATCAAACAAAATGATTCCCCAATGTCTTCCGATATACATCCAGCATCCTTTCCGCAACCCGGTTCCAGAGAAAATTTCTTTGAATGTGCTTTTTCAATGTATCTGTTTTCTGGCTATTTAAAGCCTTCTCGATTGCGGTACGAATAGATCGAACCGAATAGGGATTGACGTATTCTGCTTGATCCTCAAAATACTCCTGCGTGCCGCCGTGTGGTGTAATTACGATGTTCGCTCCGGCAAGGCCGGCCTCGAGTGCCGCGATTCCCGGCGTTTCGAATTTGGACGGTAAAGCAAACACCCTGCATGCTGCATATGCCGACGCCAGCAGCGGAGAATCGTGATCGAGTCCATCGATGAGAATCAGATTTTTATTTTTTTTTGCCTCACTCAGACACAATTCGGCCTCCCGGGAAGACACGACCTGACCGATGATCACGGCAGGATGATCGATCCGGCTCAGCGCCCGAATCAGGGAAAGCACATTTTTTCGATCCGGACCGATATGCCCGACATTGAGAATAAAATCCCTGACTCCATATTTTTTTTGAAACAGTGCCGGATCAGCCGATAGAAATTGTTCCGACACTCCGTTTGGAATCCAGTGAATCTTCTCTTTCGGAACGCACAATCCCTTTTCGATCAAACGGGCTTCCGCCATCGTGTTCGGCATGACGGCTTCGGCCCAATGACAGATATCGCGGGGAAAATGCCAGTCCCACCAAATTCCCCGAATCATCTTTCGCATTCCTCGGTAAAGCACATTCGCGGAACGGATCAGACCGGCGGAATGACGGCTATAAAAAATCGGCATGACGGCAAACTTGATGTTCCGATTTTTCAAATCCCTTGCAAGGTGAAAATTTCCCAGATTTGCCCCGAACAACTGGATGAGATCGCAATCCAGAACCTTCTCCTTTTCATCCCACATATCGAAATATCCGATTTCGACGCCCATGCGTCTTAGATGCGCCTTCGTTTCGACAATGGCCACATGGGGGCCGCCGTGCACAAACATCACGGATTGATAGCATGCAAAATTAATTTTCATGATTTCATTTTTCCGAAAATGTTTTCTATTCTGTAAATCCAAAGACGCCAGAAATCCCGTCTCCTGACACCGGGAGAATGAACCGGGATTGATTGATCCCGATTTTTCCAGACAAGTTTGCTTATATCAATCGTTTTCTGAAAAGGAAACACAGTGTATTTTTTGTCAGGAGAAATCGCTCTGAGATAAACGGAACCATCTCCATTTCGAACATCCAAAATTAGTTTTTGATTTCGAACCACCGGACTCCAATCAATGCGGGCTCTCCGTTTCCACCAAGTGCTGTAATTCCCCATGCTCATTGATGGAATGTTTTGTTGCTGAATTTCACGGAATATCTCTTGAAAGACAGCGAAATTGCGATGTCCCGGATGGTGATAGATAAAAATGGGCTCTTCTAACATAAATTTCTGTTGGATTACATTTTGATAATACGAAAGATACTGCTGCTTCGTATGTCTGGCCCGTCGGAGATTGCCGATACTGACTGGATGAATCGGCACCTGGAGAACCGTAGAAAAGGAATTATTCAAATAGGGATAAAATGGGAGATCGTCGTAGTCCAATCCAAATTCAGAGGAATATTCGAATTGCATCTCCTGAACAACTTTTCCCAAAGCCGGATTCCATTCGCCATACGGCGCCGCGTATCCCTTTGGATGAATCCCTGCATTGCGAAGAATATTCAATCCCTCAACAATATTTTTTTTATTTGTTTGATAATCCGGAAAAATCCTGTGGCGGTAACAATGGTATCCGATCTCCTGATCCTTCATGTCGCGATAAAATCGAATCCAATTGTACTGGCTCTTGGTTTCGACAAACCAGGTGGCCGGAATGCGGTTCTTCTGGCAGAGAGAATAAAGTGTCTCGAGCTCCTGCTGCGTACCAAAATCAGTATCTACACGGAAAGAAAAGACGTTCTTTTCTCCATTGGGAAACTGCCAGAGATGAACAAACGGAACGTTGCGTCGGCGATAGAGATAAATCAAACACTCCTGAATGATGTGCCGGAGACCACCCTTTGAAACCTTCGAGACTTTTTCCGAAGGCAGTCTCTTCCCATATTCGGAATGGAAATATTTTTGTCTAACATCCGCGCAAAGCAGTGACGCGATCAATCCTGAAGGCAGAACAACCACGTTTCCCTTGCCATAGGACAAAACACCAATCGCATATTTTCCCATCTGATTCCTGCAATGAGTGGCACTCTTTGGGACTTGCATCCGCCGAAAAAGATCGCAATCGAAGGAACGAGAAAAAAGCGGCCCTTCCTCTGCGTACAGTGTTTTCAGATAGACTCGCTTTACCTTCTGGGAAAGAAGGTGTTTGGCAGCATCGGCTTCGACAAGGATCGATCCGCCGTTATTCAGGTATTCGAGAATGTATTTTGTGTTCTGCTTCTTTCCGAAATAAGTAACGATCAATACGACAAACGCATCCGTGGAAACGGATCGATCCATATTGATTTTTTCGAAGGGTACACCGATCTGCCCAAGAACAGTCTTCCAGCCCGGCGTCTCTTCCGATATGCCGATAGTCAATCTCAAATAAAAATCCTTTTCAGATAACGGATTTCATCCAAACCAATGTTTCCCAGACAGACGATCAGAGGAACAGCAGCAGCCAATGCAATGATCAATTTCACGGGAAAAATAATCCGGACATGAAAAAGCAGACACCATGACAAACATAACGTTCCCAGAGAGGGCAGCATCACGCTTCGGGTAAAATGCAGAACCACATGCTGTTTCAATGCCGCCAGCATGACGACGAGAGATGTGATTTCGAAACCGATCAGGGCAAACACCACACCGATCGATCCCATCGGTCTGATCAAAATAATGAGCATCAAAAAAAAGACACCCAATCCCCAGAGAAGCGATTTGGTATACACCTTCTCCTGTTCGATCCCGATCAGCGTAAACGTAAATACCGAATTGATCAATTTTAATACAAACAAAGTCACCATCACCTGAAAAATCGGAACGGCACCCACAAACGCTTCTCCATAAATTAACCTGACGAGCAAATCCCCGCTCAATACGGCAATCAGGCCAACCAGAAGAACAAATGCAGTGGTGAGTTTCAAGACATGATTGACATTCTCTTCCAGTCTTTCCGGAAATTGGCGAAAACAGCGGCTGATGTTCGGGAAAAAAACCGCATAAAAAATCCGATCAAATATCAACAGAAAAAAGATAAATTTGAATCCGGCGCTGAACAATCCGACATCCGTTCGGGTTACCACCAAACCCAGATAAATGACCGGAAATTGTGTCACGAACTGGGCAATGAGTGCCGCGATTCCAAGGGGGAATGCTTCCTTCAACAGGGAACGCACCTGCAATCGACTCCGTAGAAAATGAAAGGGAACTTTCTGGCTCTGAAATCTTATCCACAAATAAATCATATTGATTAGCATTCCGGTGACCCATGCCCATGCAACCCATACAATGTCCTCCGAAGTTTTCACAAATACCAGCAGAAAAGCAAGATAACAAATCATTCCCGCCAATTGTCCGCCGGCAATCGTTTTCAACTTTTGTGTCCCATGAAAAAACCAATCCAATAGAAAAGCTGCAGGAAAAACACCTAGCAAATAAATAGCGATCAAATGAAATAGATGAATTGAAGTAACAAATGTTTTTACAATAATGACGCCTGCTGTATAGGCCGCAATGGAAAGAATCAGACGTCCACTGAAAATACTGATTGTCAAATGGCCGACATCTTCACTCTTCGCCGCTACTTTTCTGGTACCTAAAACCGAAAGCCCGCTGTTTCCCACAATCATGCCATAAGAAAGAACGGCCAGACCAATATTGATCGTTCCAAAATCCGAGGGACCGAGAATCCGCGCCAGATAGGCGACCGCCGCCATTCCGACCAAACGGCTAAGAGCATCTCCCGAATAAAGAAAGAGGATATTTTTAAAATGGGCGGTTATTCGCATGCAATCCCCAAAATCGCTTTCCTCAACCCATCCACTCTGCGTTGAAGGGGAAATTCATTGATAATGCGTTGACGGGCCAGATGTCCTTGTGAACCATTCATTTTTAAAGCGCGTTTCAAACCATCGACAAGCGCTTCCATGTCACCTAAAGGAACGATAAAACCCGTATCTCCGATCGCCGTCGGAATGCCGTCCACATTAGTACCCACTGGAATGCAGCCGCACGCCATCGCCTCACACAGGGTATTGGGCAATCCTTCGGAACGGCTCGGCTGGCAAAAAACAGCGGCACGCTGATAATAGTCGCGCAATTCCGTCTGGGTCATTCTGGGCAGCAACGTCACATTTTCTGGTAATTGAAAACCCGCATTCTCCAACAGTTTGTTCTCGGCGCCGATAAAGAAAAAAGGAATATCAGACATTCTTTTCGCGGCTTGAAAAAGATAATCAATGCCTTTCTTTTTCAATCGCATTTCCGTATCAGAATGACCGACAGTCAAAATTATCTTTTCTTTCCGAAGCCCCGGTTCCCAAAAATAGGTATCAAACCCGAAAGGTAAATATTGGATATTCTCACCACTATAATTTGCAAAACATTTGGCTTTTTCTTTGAGTGAAGGTGCGACAACCAAAATCAAATCGGCTTTTGGAAAAGTACAGGTTAAAAGTTTGGATTTCCAAGGAGTCAGCCAGATTCCATAATCAATTTCCGCCAGCGCCTCGGCATCCACACCGGCAAGCACGATAATGGATCGCTTTCGGAAAATTCTGGCTAATAAAACAGCGACAGCGCTATAAACCGAACCAAACCAACAAAACGCCACATCACAAAAAAGAATATTCCAGAAAATAAGAAAAACGGCTTTCAATCCACTTGCGGTGAAACGGTTGACATTAAAATATTTTTTTAAAATTTGATAGTCTTTCTCAATGAACGAGGCATGAATTGTTGAAAAAAAGAAAACGCGTTTTTTCTTCTGTGTTTCCGACATTTCCGATTTGTTTCCTTAACCCAAGTGGAATGAACCGATTTAAATCATTGTCATTATCCATACCACCAAAATCCGTCTATTTCTTTTTACCCATCAATGTAACCATAATCGCCTTTTGAATATGCAGCCGGTTTTCCGCTTCATCGAACACAATCGAATGAGACCCCTCCATGACACCCTCGGTGATTTCTTCCCCGCGATGGGCAGGCAGGCAGTGCATCACTTTCACATTTGGCTTGGCCTCAGCCAATAATTTTTCGTTGACTTGAAAGTTCTTGAATGCTTTTTTTCTTTTCGCGGTTTCTTTCTCCTGCCCCATGCTGGCCCAGACATCCGTGTAGATCACATCCGCATTCCGGACGGCTTCCCTCGGGTCGTTCAGCACAACGACCTCACCCATTCCTGCTTTCTGTGCATCTTTCAAAACTTTTTTATCCGGATCGTACCCTTTCGGACAGGCAAGATAAAAAGAGAACTTCAACCGGGAAGCCGCATTGATCCAGGAATTAGCCACGTTGTTGCCATCACCGACGAAAACCACTTTCACTCCCTCGATTCTTCCTAAATGTTCCTGTATCGTCAATAAATCTCCCAAAACCTGGCAGGGATGAAATAGATCGGACAAACCGTTGACCACCGGAACCGAAGCATAACGGGCGAGTTCGAAGAGAATGTCGTGCCCGAATACCCTTGCCATAATCCCGTCACAGTACCGCGACATCACTCTGGCCACATCGGCCACAGACTCCCGTTTTCCCATGCCGATATCGGCGGGCGTCAAATAGATGGCATGTCCTCCTAATTGAATCATGCCGACCTCGAAAGAAACCCGTGTCCTGGCAGAAGGTTTCTGAAAAATCATGGCCAGCGTCTGTCCTTTCAATGAATGAGAGACCTTTCCTTTCTTTTGTCTTCCTTTTAATTTACTGGCCAATCGGAACAGATTGTCTATCTCGGCAGTCGTCAAATCCGTAATGGCAAGAAAATCCTTCTTCATCACTCCTCCCTCAGAGTATGTATTTCGTCAAATCTTCATCCTCGATAATTTCTTTCAGTCGTTTTCGCACGTCTTCCGCTGTAATCTTCACAGTCTGGATGGTTTTATCCGGAATCTTATAGAGCACATCTTCAAGCAGCGTACTCATAATGGTGTGCAGACGCCGGGCACCGATATTTTCGGCCCGGTCGTTCACATCCGTGGCGGTCCGGGCAATTTCACGAATCGCTCCCGGTGTAAAGATAATATCTACATCTTCCGTTTTCAAAAGAGCCGTATACTGTTTGATCAGGGCGTTTTCCGGTTCGGTCAATATTCTGACGAAATCATCGGTCGTCAAACTGTCTAACTCCACACGGATAGGAAAACGGCCCTGCAGTTCCGGTATCAAATCGGAGGGTTTGGAAACATGAAACGCCCCTGAAGCGATAAACAAGATGTGATTCGTTTTTACCATCCCGTACTTCGTGACCACATTGGTTCCTTCCACCACGGGCAGTATGTCCCGCTGTACACCCTCCCGTGATACATCGATACCCGCATTTTCATCGGCACCGGCAATCTTATCGATCTCATCGAGAAAGACAATGCCCGATTCTTCGACCCGACGAATGGCTTCCTTGACTACTTTTTCCATATCAATGAGTTTTTGGATTTCTTCTGCGATAAGGATCTGTCTGGCTTCGGAAACGACCATTTTCCGTTTTCTTCGTTTCTGGGGCATCATCCCGCCAAAGAGATCATGAAGATTCAATCCCATCTCCTCGATACCGACCGGCGAGAAAATCTGGAGCATGGGATAGGAATCCGATGTTACATCCAATTCGACAATGCGGTCTTCCAACTTTCCGTCCTGGAGCTGTTTCCGGAGTTTCTCACGCGTCCGCCACTGTCTCTCCTCAATGGTTTCCATAAAAGGCGTTTCCGAGTTATCCACTTCTTCGGGGGGAGTTTCGACCTGCGGCTTTCTATTCGATTTGACTTTCGGCAAAAGCAAATCCAGCAGTCTCTCGTCGGCCAACTCCTTTGCGGCTTTTTCGACCCGCTCAGTCCATTCGTTTTTGACCATGGAAACGGACAGATCAGTCAAATCACGAATAATGGATTCCACATCCCTTCCGACATAGCCCACTTCAGTAAATTTGGAAGCTTCCACTTTGATGAACGGCGCTTCGGCCAAACGCGCCAGCCTTCTGGCTATTTCCGTTTTTCCCACCCCTGTAGGACCGATTAAAATAATGTTGTTCGGCATGATCTCTTCACGCAAATCATCTTCGACCTGCCGTCTCCGCCATCGGTTCCTCAGCGCGATGGCTACCATTTTCTTGGCTTTGTCCTGGCCGATAATATACTTGTTTAATTCAGAAACGATCTCACGGGGCGTCAATTGATCAGTCATCATTTTTTTATTTTGAGATGGAATTTGATCTTTAACCATCATACGAGCTCCTCAACCACGATACGGTCATTCGTATAGATGCAAATTCTCGCTGCAATTCCGAGTGCCTCTTTGACAACCTGAGTCGCATCAAGCTGGGTATGTTCCAAAAGAGCACGCGCGGCGGCCAGTGCATACGGTCCGCCGGAACCGATGGCCAGAATATTGTCATCGGGTTCGATAATTTCACCCGTTCCGGCAATGATTAACGTGGTCTTTCTGTCCGCCACGGCAAGCAAAGCTTCCAGACGTCGGAGATACTTGTCTGTTCGCCACTCCTTGGCCAACTCGACCGCTGATCGGGAAAGATTTCCATGGTACTGTTCCAGTGTTTTTTCAAATTTATCGAAAAGCGTAAATGCATCCGCCGCCGCACCGGCAAAACCCGCCAAAATGGTATCGTTATAGATCTTCCGGATTTTCCGTGCTTTCTCTTTCATAACCGTATCACCCAGCGTCACCTGGCCATCTCCCCCCATCGCTACTTTGTTGCCCTTTTTTACGCCTAAAATGGTGGTTGCTCGAAATGCCAAAGGTTGTTCGAGTGGGTTCATTTATTTGCCCTTTTTAAAATATTTAAGATATTCAGAATCAGTGGTTAACAGCAATGTCGTGTTCGTGTCAATGGTTGTACGATAAGTCTCCAATGTTTTCATGAATGCATAAAAATCCGGATCGAGATTGTAAGCCTGGGCATAAATGTGTGTCGCTTCCGCATCCGCTTTGCCCTTGATCTCTTGAGCCTTTCGATATGCTTCAGATTGAATTTTCTTTAATTCCCGTTCTTTTTGGCCACGAATTTCCGCACTTTTCCCATCTCCTTCAGAACGGTATTTCGAAGCAATCCGCTGCCTTTCGGCAATCATACGGTCGAAAACTTTCCGCTGAACTTCGTCCACATAATTGATTCTTTTAATTTTCACATCCATAAGCTCCACTCCAAATTCCGGTGTTATTTTCGAAGCTTTGTCCAAAACAATCTGTGCAATTTTATTTCTCCCTGTTTCAATTTTAGGGATTATACTTGCGACGTCAAGAATGGCCATTTCTTCCGTGGTCTCAAATTCACGGTTTGAAGAACGGACAATCTCGATCAGGTCAAAATTCGCAATGGCGTTTCGCGTTTCTCCATCGACGATATCATCAACCCTCGACTGGGCCCCCCTCTCATCACGCACTCTCTGGAAGAAGACAAGCGGATCGCTAATCCTCCATCGCGCATAAGTATCAATCCATATATATTTTTTATCTTTCGTAGGAATCTGGTTTGCATCTCCGTCCCATTCCAGCCATCGCTTGTCAAAATAATTTGCCTTTTGGATAACCGGAACTTTCACATGTAAACCCGGAGAAGTAATTGCTCCCCCCATAGGTTCACCAAACTGTGTGATAATGACCTGATTGGTTTCCGAAACGATGTAAAGAGCATCAATAACAATTAAAAAAACAACAAACAATGATATGCCGATTAAAATAATAATTGGCCGTTTCATTTTTTCACCTCCTCTCCCAGGTTCAACAGCGGGAGAATATTACTCTGTCGCTCATCTAAAATAATCTTACTCTTCATTTTAGGAAGTATCTCTTGAACTGCCTCCAGATACAATCTTTTTCGGGTGACTTCGGGCGCCCGTCGATATTCCTTGTAGACAGCCGTGAACCGATTGGCGTCTCCTTTGGCATTGTTCACCCTCTCCATGGCATATCCTTCCGCTCCTCTTATCGTCTGTTCGGCCTCACCTTCTGCTCTGGGAACTACCTGGTTATATTCCGACCAGGCATCGTTGATTTTTCTCTCCTTCTCCTGGAGCGATTCGTTGACTTCGTTGAATGCCGGTTTGACCGGGTCAGGAGGATTGACATCCTGAAAGATGAGCTGATTCACCTCGATCCCGATTTCGTAGAGATCGCAGAGTTTTTGAAGCTCTTCTTTTGCCTCCATGGCGATCCGTGCCCTCCCGACGGTGATGACCTCATCCACTGAATTATCACCCACAACTCTTCTGACAACAGCTTCGTTCATGTAGCGAAACGTACTGGCTGCATCCCTTACTTTGAAGAGATACCTGTAGGGATCTTTGATTTTGTAGTGAACAATCCATTCCACCACAGCCACATTGAGATCTCCAGTCAGCATGATCGCTTCCTTAACAGACTCAGCCGTGGTTCGATACTGGGTTCGAATTCCTGGTGCAGCAGTTCTAAAACCAAATTCCATTTTAAGCTGTCTTTGAACCGGAACCTTGGTTAACTTTTCGATTCCCAAGGGAATTTTGAAATGGAGACCGGGATCTTCGGTCCGTACGAATTTCCCGAACCGGAGAATCACACCCATCTCTTCAGGTTCGATCTGAAAAATCGAACCTGCGATCAGAATAATAGCGACTATCAAAATCGCTATCCCGCTTAAAACCTTTCGATTCAAAGATCCGGGAATTTGAATTTTTTCACCACCGACATTGATGGTACGACCAACTGGTGACATGATATACCTCCGTATTTTTTAGATAGTATGCAAATTCAATACGAATTCATAATCGAATCGAAATATGATTTAAACAATACGAGCTCTCTTAATTTCTTTCAATAATATTACATTTCCTGGATAATAATAATTATCAAAAAAACAATCACCAAAATTATCAACAACAAAATAATACGCAAATGCTTGCGCGTTTGTTTGGCTTAGTTCTTCAATAAAATTATTGATTAGATTTTTTAAATCGTTTTTATCCTTTTTAGGAAAATATGGAACTGCAAAACAAATTGCGAGTCTTCTTCCTTCATCAGATTTTAGTTGGATAGAACTTTTTTTCGCTAATAATAAAGAATCATTTAGTTTTTTCTTAAGCGATATATGAATACTCTTCCCCGCTGAAATCCAAACATGTTTGGCTTCGCCGGCAAATCCTTCTTTCCCGGCAGTAAAGTAAATATCACATCGTCCCTTTTTTATAGTTCCATCCGTTGCCCCTTTAATTGTAGAATATTCTTCAAGAGCTACATTTCCACTTTTCCATACTGCTGCAGCTAAAATGCTGATAGATGCCCGTTCCTTGTACAACCACGAATATTCTTTTGTCTGAATGAAATATTCATCTTGTACAGATAACCAACTCTCAAGAATGGGTCGGATACTTCTAAGTTTTCCAATATATATGTCTTTTAGTTTATTCTTCACTGATTATTATATGGGTTACATACAAATCCAAACCACACATGGTTCGACTCCGCTCACCATGAACAATATAAAACTTCAGCCTGAGCCCTTCGACAGGCTCAAGATAAACTCCGTCGAAGGCTGAGTCTCTTAAACAGATTCAGGAACGAATACTTATCTGAAAATTTCAATTGATCAACCCTATCCGTCATTAAATCTGTCGTCTCAGCCGGGCGACCGGAATCATCATCTGCTCCCGGTATTTCGCCACGGTTCTTCTTGCTACCAAAAAACCGTACTCACGAAGCATTTCCGAAATCACCTGATCGTTGAAAGGTTTTTTCGTATCTTCCTTTTCGATGATCTCCTTGATTTTACTTTTGATCAATCTATTGGATACTTCATCTCCATCCACCGTTTCCAGCCGCTCGCTGAAAAAATATTTGAGCTCGAAAACACCGAATTCAGTCTGAACATATTTCCCGCTCGTTACACGGCTGACCGTAGAAATGTCAAGATTCACATCCTCGGCGATATCTTTCAAAACCATTGGCTTCAAATGTTCTTTGCCTTTCTCGAAAAAATCCTTCTGATGCTTTAAAATGGTTTCCATGACCCGCTGAATCGTGGACCGCCGCTGATAAATCGAATTGATGAGCCATCGCGCCGATTCAAGTCTCTGCCGGATATAATTCCGGGTTTCTTTGCTGACCTTGCTTTTTTCCTTCAACAACTGGCGGTAGGATTCGCTGATGCGGAGACGTGGAATATTCCAGTCGTTCAGAGTAACGACAAATTCATCGTCCACTCGCGTGACGATCACATCGGGAATGATGTAATTCTCCGCTTCGGAAATATACCGTTCTCCTGGTTTGGGATTGAGCCGGGAAACCACATCCATAATACGTTTGACTTCATCGAGTGATATTTCCAGTTTCTTGGCAATTTTTTCGTAGCGCTTGTTTGTAAAATCCTCGAAACATTCCACGATCATGCGGATCGCGTTTTTGTCCTTGGGTTCCTTTTCATGAAGCTGAATGAGCAGACATTCCTGCAGGTTTCTGGCTCCGATGCCCGGCGGATCAAATTTCTGGATGACCTTGAGCACCTTCTCGACGATTTCAATGCTTTTTTCAAGATTCTCTGCAATGGTTTCGATATCCACAGAGAGATACCCATCATCATCGAAACACCATAAAATGTATTCGCCGATTTCCGTTTCTTCCTCCGTGAGCAAAGCCAGGTGGAGCTGTTCCAGAAGATGATCCATCAGAGTCACTGGAGCCGGATCCGGCCGGTTAATTTCTTCTTCGGGATGTTCTCTGGGCTGTTTGATTTCATAATTGTCTTCGTCGTTGAGAATGGTGTCCCAGTCAATTTCTTCTTCGCCAAGTTCCTTTTCTGTCTCATCCAGTTCGGCTTCTTCTTGTTCCGTTTCGGCAGTTTCCTCCTGCTCCATCTCTTCGGTCACATCCGTTTCGATTTCGAGAAGGGGGTTCATTTCGAGTTCCTGTTTGATGCGTTGTTCGAGACGGAGCACGGGCAGTTGAAGAAGTGTGGAAAGAAGTACCTGCTGCGGACTTTGCTTCTGCTGAAGCGCCAATCTTTGACTCATTTGTATCATGATTTTTCCCTATTTCCCAATCTTTGTATAACAACGGCCTTTCACAAATTAGAATGATCAATCCAATGAATTCTGAAGCCTCCGACTGCGAGAGGTATAACGAAGCCTCCGTAATGCCTTTTCCTTGATCTGTCGCACTCTCTCACGGGTTATATTGAACCTTTCACCAATTATCTCCAGAGTAAGAGGAGGTTCTCCTCCAAGTCCAAAATAGAGCTTAAGTATTTTTGTTTCTCTATCTGAAAGTGTATTTAGTACACTTTCTAATTCAATCCATAAAGATTCATCCAGTAGAACGTTATCGGGAGAAGGTTGATTTTTACTTGGAATCACATCCAATAATTTGTTATCTTCCCCTTGATAAAAAGGTGCATCCAGAGAAAAATGTTTCCCGGATATTTGCATGGCATTGGCAACTTCGTATGGTGTCATCTCCGCTTCTTTTGCAATCTCGTTGACACTGGGTCTTCTTTCAAGCGTCTGTTCGAGATTAGCTATTATTTTGCCGATCTTATTCAAAGCACCGATCCTGTTCAGGGGAAGTCGAACGACTCTCGATTGCTCTGCCAAAGCCGTTAGAATAGATTGACGGATCCACCAAACAGCGAATGATATAAATTTGAATCCCCGGCTTTCATCGAATCGCTTCGCAGCGGTGATAAGTCCAACGTTTCCCTCATTGATGAGATCACCGATAGGAAGTCCCCGGTTCTGGTACTTTTTTGCAACCATTACAACAAAACGAAGGTTCACTTTGGTTAACTTTTCCAGTGCCTCACGATCGCCCTTTTTAATCCTTCTGGCCAGCTCGATTTCTTCCTCTGGTGCCAATAAAGTAACTTCACTGATCTCCTGAAGGTAACGAGCTATTGATGTATTAGATTGGTTATTAATTTTTCCCTTCATTTATTTCCTTAAAGCAATATAAGTTTGTCGCTATCTTTTGAGACATAACCTCATTAAGGGTAAAGCACCTATACTCGTGATCATCTTTGGAAAAACTTGCTTATGCTCCTTTGAGTTCAGAGAGAAGCTCCTGGATCAGTTCTTTAACAGTGACGATCTTATCAATACGATATGCATTCTGCCCGCAGAAAATAAGGCCGTGGTCCACATCCCCAAAATATGAATTCAAAAGAGCCAATGCAATACAATATCTCACTTTATCGACTTTACAGGCTGTGAGACATCTATAAGGACAATTTATCTTCAGTCTTCCTTTAACTTCCAGATCCTTTAAAAAACGATTTCTTATCGCCCTACCAGGCATACCAACAGGACTTTTAATAATAACAATATCCTCTTTTTGGGAATCCAAATAAGCTTGTTTGAATTCCTGGGACACATCGCATTCTTCGGTACAGACAAAACGGGTTCCCATCTGAACACCAGAAGCGCCCAAGGAGAGCATTCGTGCAATATCTTTTCCATCATAAACACCGCCTCCAGTAATGACAGGAATTTTCTTTCCATATTTATCTTCATACGGTTTAATGGTTTCCAGGACTTCAGGCAGAAGCTTTTCGAGAGAGTACTCCTCTGGATGTTCCAGTTGCTCTTCGGAGAAACCGAGATGTCCTCCTGCAAGAGGTCCTTCCAGGATCAGTCCATCCGCGGTTCTTTCATACCGTTTGTCCCAGACTCGCAGGATCAATTCCGCAACTCGGGCAGAACTGACGATGGGCACAAGATTCACACTGGGATCATCAACTAAAGCCGGAAGTTTTATTGGCAGTCCAGCACCGAAAACGATCATTTTGATCCCTTCCTTTACGGTCGTTTTAACCAGATCATCGACGTTGCTGAGCACACCCATAAAGTTTACTGCGAGACAGCCATCTGTCATGCTCCTGGCTTTTTGGATTTCGTTCATGAGTGCTTCCCGGGATATCCTTTCATACTCCTGCTTTGAAGCTTCGAGATCTCCGAGACCAATACTGGAAATCGTGCCGATTCCACCTTCGTTTGCTACGGCTGAAGCCAGCGAGGCAAGAGAAACCCTGACGCCCATACCGCCCTGGACAATGGGTATATCTGCGGTAAGACTTGCGATTTGTAGTTTAGGGATTTCCATTTACTCTTCACATTTTTTAATAATGAGGCAGGCGTTGCCTCCACCGAAACCAAACGAATTACTCATCGCTGCATTCAAATCAACCGATTCTACACCATTGGTCACGTAATCAAGAGGGCAATCGGAATCAGGTTCTTTGTAATTGATGGTCGGGGGAATTTTGCCAGTATACACACTCATTACAGTCGAAACGAATTCCACAGCCCCTGCAGCTGCCATAAGATGACCAATCATCGATTTTATCGAGCTGACCTTTAAGACTTTCGCATGTTCGCCAAACACTTTCATAATGGCTGCACTCTCACATTTATCATTCAAAACAGTGGACGTACCGTGTGCATTGATATATCCCACTTCTTTCGGATCAATACAAGCATCCCTGATTGCTGCTTGCATGACCCGGACCATTCCATCGCCCTGAGGATCAGGTGCTGTAAAGTGAAAGGCATCAGACGTATTGCCGTATCCAACAATTTCAGCATAGATTCTCGCTCCTCGCTTGAGAGCATGCTCTAGACTTTCCAAAACAACAATTCCGGCTCCTTCTCCCATCACAAATCCGTCACGATTTTTGTCAAAGGGTCTGCAGGCATTTTCGGCACTACTATTTTGAGACATGGATCGTGTGGCACAAAAACCTCCGTAGGCCAGGGGGGTTATGCAAGCTTCGGAACTTCCTGCAAGCATGATGTCTGCATCTCCTCTCTGAAGAATTCGAAACGCATCGCCAACGGCGTTCGAGCCCGTAGAACAGGCCACAGAAGGAGCAGAAAGCGGACCTTTCAAACCATATTTGATAGAAACCATACATGCTGCCATATTGACGAGCAGCATGGACACAAAAAACGGTGGTATACTTTTTGGCCCCTTCTCCTGGAGAAGAAAATACCCGTCTTCGATCGTCTTTGAACCGCCGATACCAGAACCGATAATAACACCCGCGCGGGTTTTATCAAATGAGTAAGATTCAAGTCCTGCATCTTCGATGGCCATTGCAGAGGCCGCGATTCCAAACTGCGTGAAACGATCCATACGTCCTGCCGATTTCCTGTCAATCCATTCCTCAGCTTGAAAATCTTTTACCTCTGCCGCAAGCTTCGAACGAAAATCTGTCACATCAAAGTGGGTGACTTTCGCAATACCATTTCGCCCATCCTTTAATCCTTTCCACAAATCCTTTGTACCTATCCCAATCGGCGTTACAGCACCCAAACCTGTGATAACAACCCGATATTCTTTCATGACAGGAGATCCCCTAAACAAAACAGCTCACTATTTGCAACTGCCGAAGCTAAATTTGCCCTGGATATCCTGACTCCCATTCCTCCCTGTATTATGGGTGGATTGACTTCTATGTCCCCAATTTTTAAGGTGGGGAGTTTCTCGGTATTTATCGGCTTCTTACCTTTCATTTGGTTTGTAGTTCAAGATCACCTTTTGGAAAAGTGCTGCCAGCTTTGTATTATCATAACTAATATTTCTGACGATCGATCTGGCACATTTCGATAATCTTTGATATCCCCATCTCATTCTAAAAGCAGTTTCTTTTTCAGAATTTCTTTGAAAATAGAAAGGTAAACTCACATCAAAGAATGAAATCCCATCCGCATCCTTCAAGATGTTTGCTTCTGAATTCCCTCCGGTTTCGTGTAAAATAACCAAATTAGTTACTTTATCTCTAATTGTCTTGTCAATGTTACATAATAACAAAATTTCATGTAATATCTTTGCACTTTTCTGGGAGTGTACCTTTTTAAACTCATCGTAGTCGGTGTAATCCTCTCGCCTTATTTTCCGTTCACTCTCACTTCTCTCTATATCGTGTCCCAAGGCTGCTATTTGAAGTGCCATATCCGCTTCTGGTTTTAATTTCAAAACCCATTCTCTCGTATTTTTAGAATGTACTGGATCTTCAGCGACTTGAGATTTGGAAATGATCTTTTCAATTTGTGATTCAATTCTTTTAAGGATATTCATGTCTCAACACTACCAATCTTCTAATAGATTCAAAATTAAATACTAGTGAAGCTCTTTATATCGATCCAATCGAAATTGTTTTCCCAAATAGATTTTTCTTGCCTCCTCATCACTGGCCAAGAATTCCGAAGTACCTGATTTTAAAATTTTCCCCTGAAAAAGAAGATAGGATCGGTCCGTAATCGAAAGGGTTTCATGAACATTGTGATCCGTGATCAAGACGCCGATTCCTTTGTCTTTGAGATGCCGAACGATATTCTGTATCTCTTCCACTGCGATTGGGTCGATGCCTGCAAACGGCTCGTCAAGCAATATAAATTTCGGACGAGTAACCAGAGCGCGCGTAATTTCGACACGGCGTCTCTCTCCTCCAGAAAGTGTGTCGGCTCTTTGATCGGCCAGTCGATCGATGGAAAGATCCTGTAATAAAAGTTCCAGTCTGTTTTTTTGTTCCCGTTTGTCCAGACCCATGGTTTCAAGAATGGCCAGGATATTTTCTTTGACTGTCAGCTTTCTAAAAACAGAAGGCTCCTGACACAGATAACCGATCCCCATCCTGGCCCGCTTGTACATCGGAAGATGGGTGATATCTTTCCCGTCATAATAAATTCTTCCGGAATACGGACGTATCATTCCCGTAATTATGTAGAATGTGGTCGTTTTACCTGCTCCGTTCGGACCCAAAAGCCCGACGACTTCTCCCTGTTTCACATCAATGGTCACGCAATCCACAGCCCGTTTGCTGTGGTAGATTTTTACCAGATGTTCCGTTTCGAGTTTCGACACCGAATTAAAGCCTTTCTAAGGAATCGACGGGAACCGTCTCCTTTTTATCCGAAACGGAAGATTCAATCGGAGTAAATAAACCCGTGCATTGTCCGGGATTGCTTTCTACGATGACCTTCTCCAAACGATCTCTTTCGAAATCGAGCACGATCCTGTCTCCTGTAGTTGTATTTATACCTTGTTCCTTATCTTCTTCATCAAAAAGGTGATAAACACTGCTCGCCTGTCCATCGACAATCACCTGTTTGATCGTATCTCTGACAGCTTCAATCTGAATCGTCTTTCCTTTCAAAACATCCTGATAAACACTGTCTGTAGAAACCACCTGCGCGTTTCCCTGAATGGTTCCGCCCCTGAACTGTGTTCCCTCCAGACGGATGTCGATTTGATCTCCTCGCATTTCCCGGTTCTGCTTCCAAATCATGGGATTGTTTTTCAATACGAGTGTTTTCTCTTCGGAAAAATATTCGGCGTGTTCACAAACTGCCCTGAGATCCCCTTTGTCAATGGAAACACTGTCCGTTACCAGAACCCGCTGCTCTTCTCCCCATGCTTCCATTTTCATTCCGTGAATAATCATTTCCTCACCGGAGGCGGTATCGATTTTCGACAGTTGCGGTCTGCCTTCGATGCGGCCGTAATCCGATTTGTGATCATAATAGGCCTGCTCCCCCCGCAATGTAACTTCCTCTATTAAATCCTTGATAATCACGTTCTTAAAGGCATTCGATTCTTCGGTCTCCTGAGAATAAACAACTTTCTCGGCCTGAAGCTGCCGTGATCCGCTTTCAAGAATCACATGGCCGATGGCCGTTTCTGTACGGGTTTGACCATCATAATGAACCTCATCCCCAATGAGTGTCCGCTTCCCATCAAAAATAGAAACATTCCCATAGGCCACAACCCGATCCTCGTTTTCCCACCAGTGGGCCATGTCGCAAGTAATGTAGGCCGCTCCCTGAATAAGTTTTACATTTCCCGTCAATTTTAAAATCCGCTGGTGATCGAGCATCATGCTTACCAGACTGTCTGCATGGATCAATTGCAGCCGATCCCGGCCAAAACAATGGCCCGAATTGAATACAATAAAACCAAGTACGATAGTTTTGACAAATTTCATTCTTTTTTCTTTTCTTCGACAGGATGATCGACCGAAACATCCCGGGATGGAGCTCTTTCAAAAGATCGCTCCAGACTATCGATAGCCACTCTCCGCTGACTGATGCCCCAAGGTTTGAGAATCACCCAATGCCCTAAATCCGGTTCAGATTCCAGCCCTTTCCCGTAAAGCGTATCCTGCTCGTCAGTAATGATTGTCACGAGAGTGTCAGAAAGAATCTTCTCCCGTTTGTTGTCCCATTTAATGACTTCTGTCATGAGGGTCACACCGCTGTCCGAAACCACAACGACATCTCCAATCCCGATTACATCTTCTGTTTTTTCATGATATTCCCCTTTATCGGAAACGAGATGCGATGTATGATTTCCATCAACGTCATAGAAATCGACCTCCACACCCTCATCAAAATAGACGATTTTCTGTGTTTCATACTTGGTCATGTGACCGTAATGCACAATGGCCTGAGGATGCCCCGCTTTTGAAATATACAGTTCCGAATTCCATCCTTCCTGTTCTGGAAGTTCCTTAATCTGTTTTGTTGTTTCTACAGGCTCTTCCCTTTTTTTCCCGCATGAAACAGGAAGAATGATTTGGCAAAACATGACAATCAATACGATAAAAACAAATTTTGAACCCTCCAAACTCAAGCCAATCCCGCTTTCAGTAAATCGTGAATATGAACCATGCCGACAGGATTTTCTTTCTTGTCAACTACAATGAGTTGATTGACACTGAATTCCTCCATGGTCCGAAGCGCCTCCTCCGCCAAAACACCCGATTGGATACATTTCGGATATCGACACATGATATCTTTGGCTTTTAGATTCCAGATGTCATGACTTTTTTCCATGAGACGCCGGAGATCACCGTCAGTAATGATGCCGACAAGTTTATTATTCTTATTCATGACACAGGTAGCACCCAACCGTTTGGAAGAAATCTCCAAAATGGTCTCTGTGATCGGTGTTTTCGTATCGACTTTAGCAACATCCTCTTTCGTACGCATAATTTCATCGACACGTAGAAAAAAACGTTTTCCGATATCGCCGGCCGGATGAAGCATGGCATAATCTTCCACACTCAACCCTCTTTCCTGAAACAGAGCCAGCGCCAGTGCATCCCCCATGACCAAGGCTGCTGTACTGCTTGATGTCGGAACGAGGTCATACGGACAGGCTTCTTCTTTCACACTGATGTCCAGGATCACATTACTCTCTTTGCCTAAAGCAGAATCTGGATTCCCTGTCATAGTAATCACGGCACACCC
This sequence comes from uncultured bacterium, assembly GCA_964537715.1. Classification (GTDB taxonomy): domain Bacteria; phylum Zhuqueibacterota; class QNDG01; order QNDG01; family DSAB01; genus CAZTZL01. Next base: position 49,892 of record CAZIAH010000003.1, read on the forward strand.
CTGGCGCTTGAAAATTGGAAGGAGACAAAGAATCTCTTCGGTATTCCCGCTTTTGGAAATACAAATCACCACATCATCTTTCAAAACGACGCCCAGATCACCGTGCACCCCTTCGGCCGGATGGAGAAAAATAGCAGAAGTACCCGTACTGTTGAGTGTTGCAGCGATTTTTCTTCCGATAATCCCGGACTTCCCCATCCCCGTGATAATGATCCTACCTTTGCAGTTTAGCATGATATCGACCGCTTTTTGAAATCGGTCATCGATACGGTCGATCAATGCCTGAATCGCTTCCGCTTCGATCCGAACGACTTCTTTTCCTTTTTGGATGCTCATGGTGACTCTAATTATTTTGTTTAATTATTATGCGTTTTAATTACACCGCTGAACTATACACCCGCTCGAGTACGGCCTTCCATTGTTTTTGTGCTTTCAAAATCAATTCGACGGTTTCCCGAACCGCCCCTTCGCCGCCTGAATGGGTAGTGACATAATCGGCGATCCGCTTGATTTCGGGACGCCCGTTGGCCACGACAACCGCGACACCAACATGTTTAAGCACACCCATATCCAGAACGTCGTCTCCGATATAGCAAACGGCCTGACGAGGAAGATCGTACCTCTCCAAAATATTGCGAAGACCCTCCAACTTGTCTGAAGCTCCCTGATAACAGATATCCACATGGAGTTCTTTTGCACGATGATCCACCACCTCGGAAGTTCGTCCCGTCAGAAATCCAACTTTTAACCCGCCCAGTCTCGCCAGGGTAATACCCATACCGTCCTGAACATCGTAGATTTTAAACTCCTGACCATTATTTCCCAGAATGATCCCACCGTCTGTCAAAACACCGTCCACATCCATCAGAAGTATTTTGATTTTCTTCAGTTTGGATAATAAAACAGATCGTTTGTTTGACGGCTGTTTTTTCATAATTTGATTTCTTTTTGGGATCGAATCAAATCATCGATCGATTTCAACTGGACAAGCAATGGTTCAAGATGTTCGAGAGGCCACATGCTCGCTGCATCGCAGAGCGCTTCTCTGCAGTTGGGATGGGTTTCGATAAAAATCGCCTGAATTCCTGCAGCCACTGCCGCACGGGAAAGAGCGGGAACAAACTCCGGGGTCCCCCCTTTCGGATTGGAACTGGATATCCCATAGACCCGTATCGAATGCGTCGGATCAAAAATCACAGGATACCCTGTCTCTTTCATGATTTGAAAAGAACGCATATCCACGATGAGATTATGATAACCGAAACAGGTCCCCCGCTCGGTCAACAGAATATTGTGATTCCCTTCGTCTTCGATTTTTTTGATAATGCTTTTGACATCGCTGGGATCGACAAACTGTCCTTTCTTCACATTGACCACTTTTCCGGTACGCGCCACTGCCAGTGTTAATCCCGTCTGCATGGAAAGATAGGCAGGGATCTGAATGATGTCGAGCACTTTCGCAGCTGTTTCCGCATCGTGTTGATCGTGTACATCGGAGAGCACAGGTACACCGATTTTTTCTTTGACTTTTTGAAGAATTTTCAATCCTTGATCCAGGCCCGGTCCCTGAAACGATTTCGTAGAGGAACGGTTGTCTTTCAAATAGGAAGATTTGAAAATAAAAGGAATACTCAATTTCTCCGTGATTTCACGGATCGATTCAGCCGTTTCGAGAACGAGTGTTTCCGATTCGATGACGCAGGGACCCGAAATCAGAACCAACGGATGCCCTTCACCAATCGGGATATGATCGACAGTAACTGTTTTCATGTACGCTCCAGATGATGCGCTTTGTGATAATCGAGCGATGCTTTCACAAACGATCGAAAAATCGGATGGGCCTTCAACGCTCTTGTTTTGAATTCGGGATGAAACTGCACTGCCAGGAACCAGGGATGAACCGGAAACTCGATCATCTCCACAAGAAATTTATCCGGCGATACACCGCTGAAAACCAAACCGTGCTCTTCCAGAATTTTCCGGTAATCGTTGTTGACTTCCAGTCGATGCCGATGCCTTTCAGAAATATGGTCTTTTTTATAAATACGGTGGGCCAAACTTCCTTTTTTCAAAACGCAGGGATAGGCGCCCAACCGCATCGTTCCTCCTTTGTCTTTATCATCACTTTGCCCGGCCATGTAATCGATCACCGGAATAAATTTTCCGGAAGCGAACTCCCGGCTGTGGGCCTGTTTCAGGCCACATAGCGAACGGGCAAATTCAATCACCGCACATTGAAGTCCCAGACAAATCCCGAAAAACGGCAAATCGTTTTCCCGTGCATATCGAACCGCCTGAATCTTGCCTTCTATTCCCCGTTCCCCAAAACCCCCGGGGATAAGCAAGCCGGATACTCGACTGAGATATTTCTCGGCGCCATTTTCTTCAATTTCCTCGGACGCAATCCATTCAAGCCCCACCTTTGCATCGTTCTCAACACCCGCCTGCACAAAAGATTCCATAATACTTTTATAGGCATCGTGGAGCTCGATATATTTCCCCGCAATGGTAATTTTAATCGTGTGTTCCGGATGGATAATCTTTTTAATTAACGTCTTCCACCGTTCGATTTTCAGTGGTTTTGCATCGATCTTCAACAAATCAACAACCTGATCCGAGATATTCTGTTTTTCAAGATACAAGGGAACTTCGTATATGGAAGAGACGTCTTTTGCTTCGATCACCGCCTGGGGCGGTAAATTTGCAAAAAGAGCGATCTTTTCTCTGGCTTCCTTGGACAGGGGATTTTCGGTCCGGCAGAGCAGCAAATCCGGCTGAATACCGATTTCTCTGAGTTTCTGGACACTGTGCTGCGTGGGTTTGGTTTTGATTTCGCCGCTGGCCCGGATAAACGGCACCAACGTCAGATGGATGTTGATGACATTGTTTCTCCCCTCTTCCAACCTGAACTGACGAATCGCCTCAAGAAAAGGTAGTCCTTCGATATCACCCACCGTTCCACCGACCTCGACCAGAACCACATCCACACCTCCACGATCTTTTCCGGCAAGATGGATTCGCCTTTTGATTTCATCCGTAATGTGAGGAATGACCTGAACGGTTTTCCCGAGATAATCTCCCTTACGCTCCTTTTCGATCACCGCTCCGTACACCTGACCGGTCGTGGTGTTGTTGTTCCGGTTCATGTCGATGTCAAGAAAGCGTTCGTAATGGCCCAAATCCAGATCAGTTTCGGCGCCGTCATCCGTGACAAAGACCTCCCCGTGTTGATAGGGGCTCATGGTTCCGGGATCGACGTTCAAATAGGGATCAATTTTAAGGGCGGTGACACGAAGTCCCCGCATTTTAAGGAGCAATCCCAATGAGGAAGAGGCAATTCCTTTCCCGAGTGATGAAACCACACCACCCGTAACGAAGACGAATTTTGGTTTCTTTTTCAGAACAAACTCCTTTACGTTTTATGTGAACCCAGCTCTTCGCAGACCATCTGTCGAACCCGTTCCAAATCTTCAGGTGTATCCACACAAACAGGCTCAGCTGATGTTTCGGCTACTTTGATTTTAAATCCCCGTTCCAAGGCGCGCAGTTGTTCCAGTTTCTCAATCATTTCCAGCGGTGTCGGATCCCATCGGCTGTAATCCATCAGGAATGATTTTCTGTAGCTGTAAATTCCGACATGCTTGTAATAAGTATAGTTTTGAATCCATTCGGAGTAATCGGCGCTGTCCCGACAATTCGGAATGGGGCTTCTCGAAAAATAGAGCGCATATCCGTTTTGATCCATGATGACTTTGGCCGTGTTCGGGCTGGTGAGTTCTTCAACCCGCGTGATCCGCTTCACCAACGTACCCATCACAGCTTTTTCATCATCGATTAAAATCTGTGCAACCGAATCGATCTCCTGCGGTTCGATAAAAGGCTCATCCCCCTGAATATTCACTACAATGTCCGCATTGTGCCTCTTCGCAACAAAAGCGACCCGATCAGTACCTGAAGGAATCGCTTTTGGAGTCATCACAGCCTCTCCTCCGAATGACTCAACTATTTTAAAAATTCTCACGTCATCCGTGGCAACCAGCACAGTCGAAAGCATCGAGGCCTGACAGGAACGTTCATACACCCGCTGGATCATGGGTTTCCCACAGATATCCGTCAGAGGTTTCCCGGGGAAGCGGGACGACTTATATCGTACGGGAATGATGCCGATAATTTCTTTCTTGTCTTTCAATACAATTCTATTCCTGAGAAATCACCTTGGGCACACGAACGAAACCCTGTGCTTTTAACGGTGCATTCTGAAGCGCTTTATCCCTGGACAGCGAGGGCGCTACCTTGTCTTCTCTCATCACATCTCCGGAATATTGAACATAATAGGTCGGTTCGATATCCTCAGTGTCCAACTCGTTCAATTTCTGGACATAGGTGAGAATCTGATCCAACTGAGCGCAGTATTTTTCCTTTTCTTCTTCGCTGAGATGAAGCTTGGCCAGGGCCGCTATTTTTTCAACATCTTCGATTGTAACACGCATTTGATTCCACGACAATTTTTTACAAGGATAAAAATAATATACACTTTAGACCAGACATTGTCAAGCCGAAAAACCGATCTGGCATGCTATTTGTACAATCTATTTCTATATCCCTTTTAACTGGTCATATGACACCCATTTCAGGATCAAATATCCGAAAATTTTTATAAATAATATGATTTCTGGGGAAAAGTGTTGTAGGTTAAAAAACAGCTATTGATGTGATTTATATTCGATTTCAGGCAACACTTCTGAAACTGCGGTTTTAAGAAAATCACGCTCAATTAGATCCTGATTCACGATTTTGCCATCCCAGACCATGATATCCAAATCGATGATTCGGGGACCGTATTTGTTTGTGGTTCGGATTCGTCCCATTCCATTTTCGACCTCTTTGAGCCATTGATTCAATTCTTTCCGGGACATGTTCGTATCGATCAAAAAAACGCCGTTGGAGAAATCAGGCTGCTCGAGAAAACCAATCGGTTTAGTCTGCATAAATCTGGATTCCGAAATGAGCCGGTGCTCGCGCCGAATCATTTCCCGTGCGGCAGGAATGTGTTTTTCAGGATCGATATTTGATCCGACACTAATCACAACCCGGTGCACTACGACCGCTCCGAGGAACAGACCACGGAAACGGAATCCGCAAACCGGAGTGCCTGAGGCTTGTCCACTTCGACTGTAGCACGTTTGACTTTCTTCTCTTTCAGCACAACCTTCAGGATCTGATTGGCCAAACGATCAAGAAGATAGTAACGTGCATTCTCGACCTCTTTGATGATCTTCCGTTTAATTTCCTTATAATTAACTGTATCATCGATGTGGTCGGATTCGGCAGCCTTTGTTCCGTCTAATTCCATTTCAACGTTGATGATAACATCCTGGGGCTGTTTCCGCTCCCAGTGCTGAATCCCGACAACAGTTCGTAGTCTGAGATTTTTGATACGGATAATCATAATTGTCTCCTTCAGTTCAAATGCTCTCCTCCGTCCACATAGATACACTCTCCGGTAACAAACGAATTTTCGATGAGAAAACGAACGGCCGAAAACACATTTTGAGGATCACCCCGGTGCTGAAGGGGGATCTTCCGGCTCAACTTTTCAAATTCGGATTCGGAGAGATCCTTCGAGGGCAGAATCATACCCGGACAGATTCCATTTATCCGGATGTGCGGCGCCAGCGCTTTGGCCGTCATTCGCATGAACTCGTAAAGTGCCTTTCTAGTGAGTCCATAGGTAAAATAATTGATCATTTCTTTCGATATTTTTGTATCTAAGATATGGATGATCTGACCTTCCTGACAATGACGGACAAAATCTTGGGAAAGAAAAAAGGGGGCCTTGAAGTTGATATTCAGAAAACGGTCCAGCAATTCCGGATCGGTATCCAAAAACCGTGCCCGTTCGAATATGGATGCATTGTTGATCAGCAGATTGCACTCCGGGATTCTCTCGAAAACTTTGGGCATGAGTTGAATCACCTCACCGGTCTGATTCAAATCACACTGGAACAGAACACATTGAACGCCTTTTTTTTCAATCTCCGAAGCGGCGGACTGCGCCTCTTTTAACGAATGATTGTAATGGAGCGCAATATCGTATCCCATCTCGGCCAATCCGAAGGCAATGGCCCGTCCGATCCGTTTTGCCCCGCCGGTAACAAGTGCTCCACCTTTCAAAATGCCTCCCTGTTGGAATACTGTTTTAGTTGAACTTTCGGATGTTGATCACACACTTCAATTATAAAGTAAATTTAATTGAATGTCAAGCAATGTTACTGAGAAAGTAACGTTGAAATCCTTTCCAAATTCAGAAAAATCAGAGTACGGCAAAATGCTTCACTTCGCAAATCATGATTCACTGTTGGTCATTCGTAAATCAAATAATAGTTTTATCATCGAAAGAAATGATTTAAAACCAGTTCACAAGTCCGACATGCACCTTGCCGCGCAGCAAAGAATCGCCTGCTCCCAATCCGTAATCCACGCCGAACAATCCCAGACGCGTTTCGATGCGGATACCGAAACCATATCCGATTTTCGTGCCGTCGATTCTTCCTGCTTCTTTTTCCTTTCTCTGGTACATGCCTGCATCAACGAAAAGAAACACACGCGACCGCCTGCCCATCAAATAGCGATACTCAGAATTCAGCCAGGCAACCAGCGAACCCCGGAACATATCCTCGCCATACCCCCGAAGAGACCGGGCTCCGCCAAACCGGATTTGATCGCTGATCGGAATAAAGTCATCTCCGGTCTTTATTTCCGTTCCATGTATGCCAAAATAGAGTACTTGCCGCCCCCAAATCGGGAATGCTGTCTCTGCGTCGATATGAACCTGGCGCATATCCACGTGGCGTTTCCATCCTTCCTGAAGCACGATAAAATCAGGACCCATATTTTCCTTTCGCCCAAGAGTGAGAGCCGTATAATATTGTACCCCTTTTCGAGGATTCCAGGGATCGTCCATCGTATTGTATCGAATAGAGAACGTGACTTTCCATGTGCTTGTCCGGGCCAGATCATAAAGCACACTCCCCAATGAATCCGGTAAAACCGATCTCTGTCCCCATTTCATTCCCAGCGAAAGCGAAGACCAGGGCGCATACCGGATCGATATGCCCCAATCCCGTTCAATATAGGTCGTATCCCGAATTTCCTGCTCGAACCGGCCGCCGACGTGTAGCGGCCACTCGAACAGCCACGGTTCTTCATAACCGAAACGCATGGCCTGAGAATACGCATCCTTTTTCTCCCAGTACACATCTAATAAACGTCCGGTACCCAAAAGATTCTGAAAAGCAAACTGAAGCCGGCCCGTCCAGTAACCCGATTTTTTTTCGGTTGGCGGCGGATTATATCCCACCACACCGTCAATTGAATTGGTGTTGCCTTCTTCCACACGGAAAGTTACGAATGCCCGATCCTGGAAAAAAGAAACATCCGGTTCCGACACCTTTCGAAAATAGCCCAATCTCTGAAGATTCTCTTTTGCGGATCGTATCTCGCGATGCCGGTATAGACTTCCCAATTTCAAACGAGTTTCTCTGAGAATAACATTGGATCGTGTGACACGGTTTCCGCGAACAGATAACCCATCGATATAAACCGGACGGCCTTTATCAATGGACACGACAATTTCCAACCGGGGTGTGCCATTTTCATGTTCGATGGACAATTCCCGTATTTCTGCCTGACAGAGCGGATGTCCCCGGTCTTCCCAATAGGTGAGAATTTCTTCCATATCCTGTTCGAACTGCAATGCACTAAAAACCTGGTTGATCTGCGTATTCATTAATTGTTCTATTGAATTCTGATCTTCTCTTCCAAGACCGACGAGATCAATACGTCCGATGCGGACCTGTTTCCCTTCATGAATAGTGATGGTCAGATCGACCCGGCTGCTGTCGAAAGAATAAGTCGTGCTGAATGTATCGATTCCCACCTCATAATACCCCTGGGTGTGATACCACTGTATCAACTTTTCGAGCGATCCATCCGGCCAGTCCGATGGCAGCGCAGTTGCTTTTTTTAGATTTAATTGTTCTAAAAGGATCTCTTTTCGAACTTGATGGTTTCCCATTAGTTCGATACGGCGGATCATCGGACGCTTCGATTGTGCAAAAATGCTCTTAGAAATAATAATTGACAAGAACAGTATCGGCAAACAGAAAAGAAAATTTTTATTTCGAAACTGCCGCATCAGAAAAATGCCCTCACTTCCATCTGTCCGATTTGATAAAGTCGTTTGCGCCACGGTTCCTTTCTGGCCCGGTAATTCAGTGTGACCATCACATGACCCGACACTTTATAGGTCATCAGAACGTTCCATCGGACTGTTCTTCCCGGCTGATCTCCTCCGAACATTTCGTAGGGCAAAGAGCGTCCCGAAGGTTCGGATCGAACTTCGCCCAATTCCAGTTCCGCACGAAGATGTCCTTTTCCTAAAAATGCGTAGCTGAATCCTGGAACGATAAAAAAGGAGACCGCTTCGGTTGTAGGACGGGGAACGAAATCCTTTGCAGTCTGGATTTTGCCCTTCAATGCAATCTCGATTTTCTGTACGGGCCGATAGGAAGCCTCTACAGTCCAAAGATAAGATCGAATGCTTCGATCCGCATTGAATCCGCTTTGATACGTCTTGGTTTCTACATGTTTCTGGTATTCAAACAGCAACCCTATTTTTTTAAGAGGATTGCCCTTAATGCGTATTCCCTGCTCTGAAAAATGGCGAATCGTGCTCTCCTGTTCAAATTGATGGTTTTCCGAATCCTCCTGCCGGTATCTAAGTTTGATACTGTATTGACTTTTTGGGGGAGTATATTCCAGATCCTGATAATAGGAAAATAGTCCACTCACCAATGTGGTGTCTGCGCCCCATTGCGGACGAATCGCAGACCGGTTCACATGAATAAAATTCTGATCTTCATCTTTTCTTTCAATGCGAAAACGCGACAAACTTTTCAGCGAGCTGATCAATCTTAAAATTCCACGCGGTTTTTGCCACAATCTCGCGCTGTTCAAACGCAACTCCAGACCACCCTTCAATGTGTTCACAGGAAGAAAGGTTCCGGTTTGGAGAGTTCTGAAAATCACATCACCATCGGCATCGGGAACATACTCGTTCAAATATTCATCATACCGGTAATTTCCCAAACCTTCACCGACCTGAATCGTATCCTTGACCATTTGAGAAATCCGGGTGGACGAAAACTGATAGTTCAGGTTCCCATCCAAAAAGGAGCGGCCCGAGGAAAACCGCATTTTTACATCGGCCAGATCCGTTTTTTGATCTTCCTGGGAAGGATCGACATAATCCCGATTCCGGTGTGTTATCATAAAAGATGTGGACAGATAATTCTTGCACTGCCACTCTAACTGTAGACGGTCGGTTTTGGCAAGAGAATTCTTTTCAAGAGTACTGAAAATATATTTCCGTTCGTCCCGGATCACTTCATCGATTCGAAGGCGGATCGATCGTCTTCCCAACCCAAGCTGCCCGGTCCATTCGTCGAACCGGAATCCGCTCAAAATGGAATCCGGGGATTCCTCTTTTCGGTGTTCACCGTCATAGAGAACTACAGGATCGAAAATCCAGAATTTCGCTTTAATGGATCCGCGATGCCGAAGCCAGTATCCCCTCAAATTGCTCCCTTTTTCGGATTCGATAAGTTCCGCTCGATACTGAATTTGTGGCAACTTTGATGGATGAAAATCGGTCTCGATCAGTTTCCGGTTCGATGAATAATTCCCGCTCTTTTTAAAACGGCCCATTTCTCCTCGAAGAGACCACAAGTTGATGGGTTCGTAAAAAACCTCCAGCTCCTGAATCTGCTCTCCCCAGTAATCACCCTCTTCGATCCCCCACCGTCTTCCGTGTTCCACTTCGCTCATTCTGCCCAGAGACCGAAATTCGTCGTTCACCCGGTAGTATTTCGCCTCGAAACCGAATCTTCCCAATGTCTGACCGAAAAGACCGACAGGCTGATTATTCATGCGAAGTCTGCCCTGATAGGCCAATCCGATATTATTCTGATCGTTTTTCGGAGAATAGAGATTCCGATCCTGGTCGCTCAGTGCAGCTTCACTCTCGAATATCAATCCCTTTCCGAGATCGACTGACGAAGCCACATTGAACATTTGATGACGCTGCGCCAACGGCAGAAAAACCACCGGTGAATAATCCCCTTGTCCGGCACCTTCGTACCGATAGATGCCGTACCCCTGAAAAGAGTAATCTCCCTGTCCTTCTCCTACATACGAAAACCGGACAATATAATCTCCCTTTTCTGCACCGACATATTGATAATAGACCGCGCCCAGTGTATCGATTCGATCATAATACCCCTGATTTTCACCCGCGTATTCCGCTCCCGAGACTCGGGCCGAATCGGAATTATCGCCGGCCTGTTCAAGCACGTTTTTATAAGTATCGGTTAAGACCACATTTAGGGGATTGTCCTTGTCATCACCCTCCCGCAGAAAGGATGCCTTGAACCGAATGCGGTCGTTCCACAGAGTCGTATTTCCGGAAAACCCGTAAATAGTTTTCTGAAACTGTTGATCCGAATATTCAAAATCGACCGTGATTCTCGAATCCGAAGTGACGAGTCGGTTTCGAGTAAACGTGATCTGACCGTTTCCGTATTCGATCACATAATCATTGTCTTCCCCCCGCGTCATCGGTTCTCCGTCTATCCAGACCCGTTCGGTTCCCGCAAGCACGATGATCTCCCGCTGACCTGCTGCGCCGGTCAACTGGTACGGCCCCTGATTGCCCTCCTGGCCGATAAAATGATTCGTGGTAAATTGACCCTTGGATGCCGCCACGGAAAACGAGAGAGACCCGCGATCTGTATCGACGGTTCCCATCGCTCCCTGGAGCTTTCTCGAATAGGTTCCAAATTCCGATCCATCGACCCGATACACAAAATCCCCAAGTGTTGTTTTAAAATGAGGCATTTTAATATCGATAAAAACTTTATCAATCTCCTGAAGAGTTTGTGTATTGCCCTCGGGCTGAATAGGTGTGTTTTGGTCGGTCAGAGAAGCCACGAGTTCGACATTGGAGGCGATTTTACCCGACACCTGAAGCCGCAGTCCAGATTGAAGCCGCATCCCCTGATTTGTTCCGATGGTAATTCCCCGGAATATTGATCCGCTCGACTGCAGCTCTTCACCATAACTGGGTGTGGAAGAAAGAAGTTTGCGCACTCTTGTCTTGGGTGTTCCGGGTATGGACGACAATGTATCCGAAACCTGCCAGTGGCTGTATTTCAACCGAAGATGAAAAGGAAATATCCTATAAGAGGCTGTGTAGTTTTCGCCGGAATCGGGAATCATTTTGAAAATCAATTCCCCCCGAGTGGCAGACACCTCATACGTTTGTCCATATTCGAGACGGGTATTTCCCCGGCGTAGTTCGAATGCCCCCGGTATCAGGCATTGATGCGGAAGCACATAGACCGAATCTTTGCCATTGGTTACAATGGTCGATTCACGGAGGAGCGGATCGTAAAATCCTGGATAAGTTTGCGCAAAGAGAAAAACGGGCAGACACCATAGAAAGAACAATATGCTCAAGAAATAAGGTTTCACAAAGGAATCCGATTATTTTAAGCGTACCCATTGAAAAACAAAAACACCATTCTGTTTTTTGTCCAGAATAAACAAGCGGTCCCGCCACACTGCGACATCCACTGGCTCCACAAGTGTACACAACGGTCCAATCTGCGGACCATAACTCTTGAGAAACAAACCTGTAGATTCAAAAATGATAATCTGTTTTTTCATTGCATCCGAAACAAAGAGAGTACCATCGCGGTTCAATGCCATTCCCATCGGTTTTTCGAGTACTTTTGTCCCGATTGAAAAAAAATAGTTGCTATGCACGTCATAGACGAGGATGCACTTGCGGCCAACATCCGAAACATACACCTTTCCCTTTGATGAAACGAGTACATTTTGTGGCTGATCAAGCTGACCTTCTCCCGAGTCGAAATCTCCGAAACTCATTTGCGCTTGGCCGAACACGTCGAATTTGAGAATACGCTGATTTTCACCATCGACGCAAAAGAGTTCTCCCTGGGAGGAAATATCCACACTTTTCGGAAATCCGAACTGTAAATTCTCAGGCCACTCTTCTGAATTTTTAAGAGAAGCAAGATAGTGAAGATCCTTGTCGTAACGCTCGATGCGATTATTTTGAAAATCCGCCACGAATACATCGAGTCCGTTTTTCGCACATATATCCAATGGGGTATCGAACTGTTCTTTTTCCCATCCGTAACCGCCGATTTCGCTGATAAATTCTCCATTCGAATTCAGCTTCTGAATGCGCTGATTGCCCGTATCTGCAATATAGAGACATCCGCTCGGGTCCACGGAAATCCCCTGTGGAGCTTTAAATTGTGAAGGACCGTTTCCCCGCTCTCCCCAAGTCGTTAGATACTGCAGGATCGCCAATTCATCTTGAGCATGTAAAACATTAAACTGGGACAAAATAAGAATCGTGCAAAAAGACAAAATAGATCCTTGAATTTTCATCTTTTTCCTCACTTGAAAATCAAAGATTTAGTTCTGTTTAAATTACAGGCTAATCATGAAATTGTCAATAACAAAATAAAAAAGGCCGACTCATATGGTCAGCCTTTGGAATAATCTTGTGGCTTTATCTACAAAAGTGAAAACGCTACAGTCAATCCTGCCATCACTACCGATACCATAGACATCAGCTTGATGAGGATGTTAAGGGACGGTCCAGAAGTATCTTTAAAGGGATCGCCCACTGTATCCCCCACAACACCTGCTTTATGGGCTTCACTGCCCTTGCCACCGTGATGTCCCTTTTCAATATATTTTTTTGCATTGTCCCAGGCACCACCGGCATTGTTCAGCATACAGGCCAGTGTGAAACCCGTTGTCAAACCACCGGCCAGCAGACCCACAACTCCGGAAACTCCCAAAACCACACCGACAGTAACCGGAACGATAATGGCGAGAATCGATGGTAAAAGCATCTCCCTCTGCGCACCCTTTGTCGAAATAGCAACACACTTTGCATATTCAGGTTTGGCTTTTCCGGTCATAATTCCGGGAATTTCCTTAAACTGCCGTCGAACCTCCTCGACCATGGCACCGGCTGCACGACCCACTGCTTTCATGGTCATGGCACAAAAGACAAATGCCATCATCGCTCCAATGAAAATACCGCCTAAAAGAAGCGGATTAAACAGAGAAAGGTTATAGGCTTCGATAAAATCTTTTACCGTTGCCGTTGCCAGTTGAACGGCTCGCTGACCTTCCTGTAAAACAGGCAGATTGTCGCGATAGAAAATGATCTGACCAACCTGTTTGATACCTTCACCGGTGCTTGAAGCCAACTTGTCCAGCCATAATCTGACCTCTTCTAGATAGGCCGCCAACAGAGCCATAGCCGTCAGAGCAGCAGAACCGATGGCGAAACCTTTACCAGTTGCAGCTGTGGTATTTCCCAACATATCCAGTGCATCGGTTCGCTCCCGAACTTCATGAGGCAGTTTAGCCATCTCAGCGTTTCCTCCGGCATTGTCTGCAATCGGACCGAACGCATCCGTTGCCAATGTAATGCCGAGAGTAGAGAGCATTCCCACAGCAGCAAATCCGATTCCATAAACCCCCATCGAAAAATTGGCGAAACCTCCGGCAAAGGCAAATGCTGCGATGATGCCGATAACAATCGTCACAACAGGAATCCAGGTCGAAAACATGCCGACTGCAATTCCGTCAATAATCGTTGTCGCAGGCCCTTGCAATGCCTGATGGGCGATTCCCCGGGTGGGTTTGTACTCATCCGAGGTGAAATATTCAGTGCCCTGACCAATGATCACGCCCGCAACCAGACCAGCCACCACGGATCCGAAAATCCCCCAGGTGACCCAACCTATCATGGCTAAACCTGCTATTGCGGCAAGAATCAATACGGAACTGCCTCCGGTTCCGAGCAAAAGGGCGTGAAGTAAATTTTTCTGAGTTGCGGATTCTTTCGCACGCACCATAAAAATACCGACAATCGATAATATAATACCAATGGCTGCAACCAGCATCGGAGCAAGCACAGCCGTTGCCTGATCCACGCTCGCAGTCAAAGGCAAGGCCGCACCTAACGTGGCGGTGGCGAGAATGGAACCTGCATAGGATTCATATAAATCCGCACCCATGCCTGCCACATCACCTACGTTATCGCCGACATTATCGGCAATCGTCGCGGGATTTCGGGGGTCGTCTTCGGGAATACCCGCTTCTACTTTTCCTACCAAATCCGCACCGACATCCGCGGCCTTGGTGTATATCCCTCCGCCAACACGGGCAAAAAGTGCCTGGGTCGAGGCACCCATTCCAAACGTCAGCATTGTTGCTGTGATTTCAACAAGTTTATGATGTTCAGTGGTTCCGGCATGGACAAATGTCAAACCCATAAATTTCAGGCCCTCTGCCATGTTCTGAGATGTATAGATCAACTTTGTGAGAATCAAATACCAGAGAGAAACATCCAGTACGGCAAATCCCACTACGACCAATCCCATTACAGCACCGCTTCTGAAAGCAATTCTTAATCCTTTGTTCAAAGATTTGGAAGCACCTTGCGCCGTTCTGGCAGAAGCATGGGTCGCGGTTTTCATCCCTAAAAATCCGCAAAGTCCCGAGAAAAATCCTCCCGTCAAAAAGGCAATCGGTACGAACGGGTTTTGCACACCCGCATAGGCCAGAATGGTCAAAAGAATCAGCAGAATAATAAAAACAAGTCCCACAACCTTGTACTGACGTGTAATATAGGCCATGGCACCTTCACGGATATATTGTGCTATTTCAGCCATGGTCTTGGTTCCTTCGCTCTCTTTCATCATTTGTTTAAAAAACACAAATGCGAAAACAAGCGCTATCACAGAACTTAAAGGCATGAACCAGAAAAAACTTTCTACCATTTTTTCTCCTTGCAAATTATAAGTATGTTAAATTCTATTCTTGTCGATACCTCGAATCGTCCCTATCTACCAAACCCGATAACCAATGCAGATCGCCACCATGCATAATATTTATTCTCCAAATCTTTTCGAGGTGGAAACGGATAAAAATAGAACTCCTTTTGATCACCGATGAAAATACCATTTTTAATGGTTCTGTAGAGAATATCTCTCTGCATGGAGCGAATCACGGTTTTCGTTGTTTTGCTGCCCTGTTTTTTTAATTCTGTCAAACAGTCTATTAAATGATCAATATTGGGATATGGAAGATTGTGTACAAGAGCGGATCCCGGATCTTTGTCCAAATTATCTAGAATGAGTTCAACAAAAACCAGCTTTGGAACCGAGACGGGATTTTTCCGGTCGGTAACGAACCGGCAAAATTCCAATGGCTTCAACCGGCTTACAATTAAAGGATTCACAGGGCTCAATTCCTGATAGAGATGCAATTCCTCTTCATTACTTTGTGTGTATTTACTCTTACTGATTTCAAGAACGCGACCATCATCCGTGACGAGATAGAGATTTTTTAAAACATCAAGTGGAATATTTTCCAAAACGCGATAGATCGAGAGGTAAATGGATTGTTTGGGTCGTCCATCCGAATGAGGGATACATCGCTTGTCAATATCCGAAAAAGGGAAGTAACTGTTTCTGAAATTCGGATCCAATTCGAAAAACATGGCCTCCCCGCGTGTTCGTTTCTTCGTTCCCACTGCAAGATAATTTCCAAATTCCTCTGGAGGCAGCATCGAAACGATTAACGATTCTGGAATGAGCGATAAATAAAGATAGTATTTCATATACATCCTCTTCTATTTTATCAAACTTAGAATTAATATGAACGTTATCAGGGGAAAAATATAGCTTTTTTTAATATCAAAATCAACAATAAATCTCCTATAAATACTTGGACAACGAGTTTGCAAAAAAATAAATTTGCAGGAAATTACAATAAAAAACCCAACTTTGCCAGTTGGGGATTTATTATCATTCGTACGCCCACCAGGAATCGAACCTGGAACCTCCTGATTAAGAGTCAGATGCTCTGCCAATTGAGCTATGGGCGCAAAATCAGACAGGAATGAATACCTTGCAAATTAAATCTCGATCTGCATATTTTGTGTACGCTAATTTACATAATATAACAAAGTTTGTCAAGTTCTTGAGGAAACTTAATATCATCATCTATAAAATCTACAGAATAGGTTTCATCATCCAGAAACAGAAGGAACGTTTCATTGATCCAATGAGTACCGACCTAAATAGAGATGGATACAATGGTAAAAATATATTTTCTCAAGGCTATATATAACCACTTTATTTCCATTGTGAATGACAGTTACCTTTCTTCGGAAATGAGTTTTAACAATGCTTTTGCTGCAACTTCGGGACCCGATGTTTCACACCCTTTTATTCCCAGCCGGGTTCGGATCTGCCCAACAAAAATGCGGTTTTTAAAAAACGTTTCGAAATACTTTTGGGCAATTTTCTCGTGCAGTGCTTTATACTGCGGAGGGCCAAAAATATTGGCAAAATAGGAATGAACGATTCCTGTCGAAGTAGTGGTACCCTTGCTCATGACGGTTCCTTCACGGAAAATCCGGAGAGCCTCCTCCGGCGTGGAAAACCTTTCGATGACAGGATGATCAGCATCGATCTCTTCATAATTATTGGCATACAAAACAAAATCAATGGGATACCCATGCATGATCACTTCGTAGGAAGAAACCGGCAGAATGGCACGCGCATTGATCTGGCTGGGACTCATGATGATCACCCGGTCGATCTGTCCGAAAGCATATCCAGGCTGCAAATCGTCCAATCGAACGAACGCGCCGATCTCCGTCCCGTATCCTTTGATGGATTCATTTTTGTCAATACGGACAGATCCCATGTCATCCGAAACAATGGTGATATCCTGAATTTCGGAATCGCCCAAAATTCGTAATGCTTCCAGGGTTTCTGATTTGCCGGCTCCGGTATCTCCCATGATCAGCACATTCGCCGGTCGATTGGAATGGCAGGTGATGCGAATCAAGGCACCGTGGAATGGGAATTCATTTCGCTGCATGATTTTGATATTGTGCAGGGTTAAAACCATCTTTTTCAAATATCCGAAATAGCCAAACTCGTCCCGGTTCGGCACCGCTGCAACCAACATTTGATTTTTAACATCTTCATAGAAGACCGTAGGAAATTCTGCCAGATTATCCAAGGAATTGCCCGGCACTCCAAACAGATAGATCCCGTCGGGCTTTTGTTTGAGATCATCTTCGTTGGCGAGTTCAAATAAATTACAGAGTGAAAATCCGATCTCATAAAATTTCTGATGAAAATAGATGAGAATCAATAAATCTCCGACTTTGGCCGGATAGCAGATCCATTCGTCCTTGCGAAGATTCACTACCTCCAAAGGATTGGTTTCGATGCGAATGAAACTTCCCGTTCTTTTATTCATGGGCGGGTTTAAAATCAAAGGCGGATTTAGAAGAATCTGATGAATGAGACCAATCCCGTTGAGCTGAGCATATGATTTTCCGAAAGGCGGCTTGTATCGGGATGAAGCGATTGAGGCGATTTCAGCACCGGCCCGAACCTGGCGGTAGACCACCGGGTGCTGACCGGTGATGTTTTCCTGTACATCCCGATAGATCCTGCGCACAAGATGGGTCAACGATTCGATGGTGTCATTGAAAATCCGATAAGGCCGTTTCTCCAGTTCGGAATCCAGGGAAGAGCAGATAATAAAACGGTCAAAACTCCTCCAGTAATTGTACATAAATTCGACGAAATCATTAAACCGTCTTTTGTCTTTTAAAAAGCACACGGCACCATCGACAATTTTTTCGACTTCTTTTTTCTTGATTTTCGTCAGATAAATCAAAACTTGTTTCAATATCTTCATATCTTTTTTCTGAATATTCTTCTTATCGGGGAAAATATCGAGCAGAACGGAATTCCGATCAGACAGATGATCCACTGTTCTGGAAAGAAATGCATGAAACAGAGGACTAGATAGCAATTCTTCCGGCGAATCACAGAGTTTGTTTCCTGCATGAATCACGATCTTGTTTTCGATAAATTTATAAATCTGTGGCTGGTCCTCCGTAGCACCCTGATCCATTTTTTCTTTTTGAGTTTTCATTCATGTTTTCCTTAACTTAAATAGTTATGGTATCATTCCTGTTGATTATATCAATTCTCGAAATTTCTTCCAATCGATATTTAACTTTCTCATTCGCGCCCGTAGCGTGTTTGGATTGACCCGAAGCAGCTGCGCCGCTCCCTTCTCTCCCTCGACGCGGCCTTTGGTATACCTCAAAGCCGGCTCGGTATGTTTTTTCACCACAACATCGAGAAAGGAAAAAGTAACGATCTGAATCGTTTCTACCTGTATCGGTACAGCTTGATGCGTTGAATATCAAATTTGTGATTGGGCAATTGCAGATGCCTGCCCTGATGGCTCTGATCCCCATTCATTCGCCGGCCGGAAATCCAATGGTCTCCGACAAACCTGCCTTCATCTATCCGATCAATACCGGCTGTCGAATCTTCCGGTGAGTCGGTTTCAAAAGTCACAATCACGCCGCTTCCGGCAATGATGTATTCATCCGAACCGGTCGAAATAAGAATACATCCTCTGAGCGGCCACACCTCAGAATCCGGGGATCGGTAGGTCCATTTCGAAGTATAATCGTGAGACACACTCAGGGTATAGTTTCCCAATTTGATTTTCTGAGTTTGATTTTCCTCATCGACCAGTGCCCCTGCCATCAAGCCTTTCCCCTGACTTGCGAGTATAAGAGGAGTCAGCTGATTAAGAATACGATAACTCTGACCAATGGGATCATTTTCAGGATCCTGTGTCGATTCGATGGAAAAAGGTGAAAATCCCATTGCATCGTGTTGACCCATTGCATAAAATACATTCGCTGCGACCTGCCTGTCCCGTCTGGCTTCGGGGATAAACAGTGGATTCCCGGAACGATGATACTTTCCGCACCATTCGGCAAAGTTCGGAAAATAGATGTCCGGAGAATAAAAATCGATCAACGGTCCGCCGGCCCGCCAGACATCCATGAGATGTGGCAGCGGACCTGCGCTTGGATACTGACCGGGTTTGTAGCCCGGCCGGATCAGCGCGGCATTGACAAACATTGGAAGTGGATATTCGGCTTTGCCGGCCTCCACAACTTCGTTCACGTAAAGAGCAAAGTACCACGCCATAAAAATTTCTTCGGTTCCAGCGCCTTTACCAAATACTTCTTCCCAGTTCCCGGACGATTTAAAACCCGTCTTCTCCCACACTTGCCGAAACTCGGGAATCAAACTGACTTTGTGTTTCTGCAGATACACCATCAATGCTTCAGGCACGGATTGATGATAGAGACCATTGGCCACAGCGCTCCGGTCGCGCGCTTCCGGGATCATGCCGATTTCATTTTCAACCTGAATCATAATCACAGTATGATCCTGATCATCGACCTCGCGTATATGACGCATGAGTGTCCCGAAAGCATTTGCATCCGCTTTGCAACTCTCTTCGCTGAATACCGAAAGAATTTCCATCCCCCTGCCATTTTTATCTTCGGAACGGGGAAACCATTCCTGATTTGTTTTGACCCACTCAGGGGCATAACAGGACATGCTGTTCTTCCAGCTTCCAAACCACAAAAAGGCCAGGCGCAGATGATACTGTCTGGCGCTGTGAATGATACTGTCCACAAGAGCGAAATCAAACATTCCCTCCTCTGGTTCAATCAATTCCCAGTAAACCGGCACCAGAACGGTATTCAAATGCATGGCGACGAGCTTCGACCAGATCGGCTGCATGTACTTCAAATCAGAAGCACTGGAATTCCCCAACTCTCCTCCGAGGATCAAAAACGGTTTTCCGTCCACAATCAGTTGCGTGGCACTTCCCTGCTTTCGAAGATGAGGCCGATTTTGCTCATCAGCGCGGGACAATACAGAAGAAAATATTATCAATCCAAATATCATATAAAATACACGACGATTGACAATCGATTTTTTTCTCATTTAGAAGGTCCTCCTGTTTGAAAAAACACCATGCAGTCAAAATATAAAATCCTTAAGGAACAACTTCAAATCTTTTTCAATTTATACAGATCATCCAACGATAATCAAGACGATTCTTCTCTCTTCTATTTCAACAAAAGCATTTTCCGAACAGCCGTGTAACTGTCTGCCTGTATTTGATAGAAATAATATCCTGACGGTAAATTTTTAGCGATGAATGGAACCTGATAATTCCCCCTACCCCGATATGCATCCACAAGTTTGGCGACAAGCTGTCCCTTCAAATTGTAAACACACAAGGTTACCCGACTAAAATATGGGATTGAAAAAGCAATGGTCGTTTCCGGATTAAAGGGATTGGGATAGTTTTGCAGAAGGTTGAAAAAACATGCTGCCTCTCTTCGATGCTGAATAACCTCCATACTGGCTTTATAAATAAATTTCAGGTGATCCAAATTCGGAGCACTTTCAGAAGTGATGCCCGTAATCCTGAAAGTGTTTGGCCCCGAATTCAAATCCAGTTCCAGAAGCTCCGAATATGTCCAGTTTGTCCAACCGCTGGTGGAAGGGAAAGGAAACTGATCATTTTCTACGCTGCCATTCACACGAATTTCACAGGGACGGTTATTGACCGATCCATTCGCATATCGAATATACAGATCCCACTCCCCTGAATCAGGGATGTCAATTGACAGTTCCAGGTAACTGCCCGCTTCGTTTGTCAGATTGACAAATCCAGTTCCGGTAAATCCTGCATTGTTGCTATCCACACTGCCATTCGACAGGGTACCCTCTTCGGCTTCATAAATAAAGAGACTGTCATTCACAAAGACAACAATGGGATCGGAGGATGTTGTGGCATTGCTGTCATCCCTAGCCACAACCGTCAGAATATATTTCCCTTTCTCGACATCCTCCCACGTATATTCCCATGGAATTTGAGTATCTGTGAACAATAAATGATCATTCTCATAAAATGCGACCTGCATAACCTGGCCGTCCATATCATTTGCATTAACACTTATTGTAATGTCTGTTCCAAGCCAGAAATAGGAAGAATCGACGGGCGAAGTGAAAGTAACGACAGGCGGAGTGTTTACATGCGGAACGAATCCGGATTCTTCCATTTGCCAGCACATCATTAAAAAGGCGCCCAGACCGTGCAGATCGTTGGTGTTCCGGCTACGGTTGACATAGTAGAAATAATCCGCACTGACGCTGGTCCCCTCGCTGATATCTTTCAGGTTGGCTAAATCGTCCGTGCCGATATAAAACTTGTCTCGCAGAATGCCTTCGTAGGCCTTCACTGCCATTTCCTGATAAATGGATGAGACATAGCCTTTGCTCACGGCTCTGGCCATAAAATAGGCGTACATGCACGAACAGGAGCTTTCCAGCCAGTTGTGCGGCTCATTTCCCATATTAACGATCTGAAACCACAATCCCGTAGATTCATCCTGAACTCGCGAGAGACCTTCAATGAGATCGGCAAGAATCGTAATCAATTCTGGCCGTTTGGGATGGATCTCGGGAATGATTTCGAGAATTTCAACAATCGCCATTCCGAACCATCCCATGGCACGTCCCCAGAAATAGGGAGAGTGGTACGTCACCGGATCGGCCCAACTCGAAGATCCATCCTCGTCATAGGCATGAAAGAGCAGACCAGTCGTATCCTGCAGGTGACTGGCATACGTGATAATCTGATTGGCGGCTTCGGTATAGAGTGTCGTATCGCCAAACACCTGACCGTATTTGGTCAAAAAGGGCAGGATCATATAGACACCGTCCGCCCACAACTGTCCGGTCATGGTCGAACCGTGCCAGAATCCCCCGTCGGATGTTCTAGGATAGGTGCGGTAGATATTGCGTATATAATCTGCCGCTTTCTTGTATTTCTCCTCACCGGTTTCAACATAGCAGAGCAGTGTAATCAGACCCGGCTCACTGTTATCCAGACTTCCGATTCCCTGATCGATATTCCCTTGATCGTCTACATGAAGATCGACCCAGTCTCGAATATATTGAAAATAGCTGTTTTCGCCGGTTAACTTCCATAATCGGTATTGACCGAACAGATAAAATCCTCTTTGATAACTCCACATTCCCAGTTGAGCGGGGGTCATTCGGGTCATGGTCGATTCGACCACCTGTCTTCCCCATTCGACCTGACCGTAAAGACAGCTTTTAAATGTGATAACAGTACAAATAGATATGAT
The DNA here is from genome assembly GCA_964537715.1 of uncultured bacterium. Lineage (GTDB taxonomy): Bacteria > Zhuqueibacterota > QNDG01 > QNDG01 > DSAB01 > CAZTZL01. The sequence continues at coordinate 72,150 of CAZIAH010000003.1, forward strand.
CAGTCTTGTCCATCTTCCCTGAAACACAATATTCCTCACTAGAACAAGTCACTTTTTCTTTCTCTTTTCCTGAGAATACATTGCTTCCTGAACCAGAGTAATTTTCCCTAAATAGTATACACAAACCAATGAATTAAGACAAGAAAAAACTTCATATATCGTCCATCTCGGAGGTGAACGACATCCGTAATGATCCTTTTGCAAAAATATCAAAATTTGTTATATTAAAATCATTCTAAAGTAAATCGCAATCCATTTTTTCAAAGAAAGGCAACCGCCATGAAAAAATACATCGTTTTCCTGATCATTGTATTGACAGTCTTTATCGCTTCTTTCTGTGCGGCCGATATACCGGTCTATCAGAATCAAAGCGCTCCGATCGAAGACCGCATCGAGGATCTGCTCTCTCGGATGACTCTGGAGGAAAAAGCTGCCATGCTATCCGGTGACAGCACCCGGTTCGACTCCAAACCCAATGCAAGACTGGGAATTCCAGCACTTCGTATGACAGACGGACCTGTGGGTGTGCGTTGGGAAAGATCCACCGCATTTCCGGTTTCTGTATGCATGGTCGCAACCTGGAATCCTGATCTGATATACACGCTGGGACAGGCTCTAGGACAGGAAGCCAAAGCCAAGGGTCGTAATGTTTTGCTCGGACCCTGCGTCAACATCCACCGCGTACCGCAGGGAGGACGGAATTTTGAGAGTTTTGGAGAAGACCCCTATCTGGCCAGCCGGATTGTGGCGAATTACGTTAAAGGAGTGCAGAGTGGACATGTGATTGCAACGGTCAAGCACTTTGCCTGTAACAATCAGGAGTTTGAACGATCGAGCATCGATGTCAAAATCGACGAACGGACACTGCACGAAATCTACCTTCCGGCATTCAGAGCGGCCGTTCAGAAAGGCGGTGCCTGGGCAGTCATGTCCGCATACAACCGGATCAACGGTCAATACTGCAGTTCCAATACCCATCTTTTAACGGATATCTTAAAGAACTGCTGGGGATTCCAGGGTTTTGTCATGTCGGACTGGGGAGCCGTACACAGCGTTGTCCCAACGCTTTATGCCGGACTGGATATCGAAATGCCGACAGGCCGATATCTCACAGTGGACAATGTCAGACAGGCTTTGAGAGAAGGACGCATGAAACCATCCAAGATCGACGACAAGGTGCGAAGAATGCTGAGAGCCATGTTCAGCACGGGAATCTATGATCAGACAGTTGTAGATTCCGGAGCGTGCGACACACCCGAACATCGTGCTATCGCACTCAAAGTCGCTCGGGAGGGAATGACCTTGTTAAAAAATGAAAATGACATTCTCCCGATTCGGGATTCAAAAGTCAAATCCATTGCGGTCATCGGACCGCTTGCGGCCAATTTGAGTTATGGAGGCGGTGGCAGCAGCCACGTTACACCGATTCATACCATATCTCCTCTCGAAGGGCTGCAGTCCAAAGCGGGGAAAAACTTTTCGGTCCAATACGCCGAAGGAACTTTTTTTCTGGATAATCTCAGCACGATTCCATCGGAGTGCCTGTTGCCTCCGGGAGAAAATAATGTGAAGCACGGTCTGCTCGGAACCTACTATGCAAACGACCATTTCGAGGGAGAACCGGTAAAAAAGCAAATCGACCCAACTATTGATTTTGACTGGAATTGGTCAGGTCCATCCGGTATGAATCCGGAATATTTTTCAGTGATCTGGGAAGGCCGGCTGCAGGCTCCCGAAGACGGTGACTTTGTGCTTGCCATTGGCAGCGATGATGGATCTAGATTGTATATCAATGGTAAAATGGAGATTGACAACTGGGGTGGGCATGCGGTGTTGTACAAATTCGCCAAAATCCCTCTTGAAAAAGAAATCCCAGTGGATATCAGAATCGAGTACAATGAGCTTTCGGGAGGAGCCGGAATTCATCTGAAGTGGCAAAAAGCCGAGGAGAACCCGCTTGAAAAAGCCGTTGCACTGGCCAAAGCTTCGGACATGACCGTTCTTTTTGTCGGGAATACGCCGGATGTCGAAACCGAGGGAATGGATAGGGAATCACTAACTTTGTCTCCTTCTCAAGAAGAACTGGTACTTGCAATTGCAGAAACCAATCCGAAAACCATTGTCGTTCTCCACTGCGGCGCGGGCCTTCAAATGGACAAATGGATCGAAAGAGTCCCGGGCCTGCTGTTGGCCTGGTTCCCCGGACAGGAAGGCGGCGATGCCATCGCGGATGTTCTGCTTGGCAATGTAAATCCTTCCGGCAAACTGGTGACGACCTTTTTCAAACGCTGGGAAGACTGTGCGGCTTACAGCAATTATCCAGGGACAGATGATGAAGTCAAATATGCCGAAGGAATTTTTGTGGGATACCGCCATTTCGATGCGAAAGGTATCGAACCCTTGTTTCCCTTCGGATACGGTTTGAGTTATACCGATTTTGGATATTCGAATCTTTCCATCTCCCCAAAACGAATCAAACCGGGAGAAAGTGTTGCCGTGCAGTTCACTTTAAAGAATACGGGAAAATTGCAGGGTGCCGAAGTGGTTCAGCTTTATTTGGGGGATGAGAAAGCGAGTGTTAAACGTCCTGTCAAAGAACTCAAAGGATTTCAGAAAGTTGATCTAAAAGCAGGCGAACAAAAAATGATTTCAATGACGATACAACCTGATGATCTAAAATTTTTTGATATCTGTACAAGCGACTGGAAAGCAGAACCCGGAAAATTCAATGTATTCATCGGATCTTCATCCAGAGACATCCGGTTGAAAGGATCCTTTATACTTCAATAAATATAAGATGGGATTGTATCAAAAGTCTATTTTATGTCGTTGCGAGGAGTCCCGATTATTCATTACATTTTCTAATAGAATATCGGGACGACTTGGCAATCTCATTATTTATGCCTAAAATTTATGGGATTGTCCGCCAAAAAGATTGGCGGATTTTCAACTTCTCCCGATATTCTTCATTAATATTTTTTAGATTGAATCGGGATCGCAAAGACATTTTGGGGACTTTTAATGCAACCCTATCATAACATGTAAATGGAAATCGAATAATCCTACTCTATGAATCAATTCCTTTTCACATTAACCACGATCGCCCCTGTTTTCTTAATCTGCTTCCTGGGCATTTTCTTAAGGAAAGTACGTTTGATCAATGACGATTTTGTCCGTATCTCCTCGCAGCTCGTCTTCACAGTGGCCTTACCGGCATTGATTTTCATTGAACTGTCCGAAACCGATTTTTTACAAATTTTTCAGGGATTTCAGATCCTCTACGTTCTTGGTGCAACCACAATCGCATTTATCCTGATCTGGAGTCTCGCAAAATTCTTTATTTTTCGCGGTAAAGATTTGGGAGCATTTGTACAGGGAAGTTTCAGAAGCAATTACGCCATCGTGGGATTCGCAATCATCGTCAACCTGTTTGGTAAACATGCCCTCAGTCAGGCATCTGTGATTCTCGTATTTGTTATGCCATTGTACAATCTGCTTGCGATTATTGTATTGACCGCCACACGGCATCAGGGAAAACGGTTAAATATCATCAAAACAGGATTGCATATTTTAAGCAATCCCTTGATCATTGCGACAATCGTTTCCATGCCTTTTTCCACTTTCCGAATTCCCATTCCGAAAGTGGTATCATCGACCGCTTCTTATCTTTCTTCACTGGCTCTGCCATTGGCCCTGATTGGAATCGGTGGTTCACTGAATACGAAAAGCATCATCAAAGCTTCCAGAATGGCTTTCGTCGCTACGGTAATCAAACTTATTCTCATACCGGGAGTATTCACATATATCGCTATCTGTCTGGGCTTTCGCGGCGAAGATCTGGCTGTCATGTTCCTGCTGTTCGCCAGTCCGACCGCCGTGGCCAGTTTTGTCATGGCCAAAGCCATGGGAGCCAATAGCAAACTGGCCGGCAATATCGTTTTAATGACCACACTGGGAGCAAGCGTGACAATTACGCTGGGTGTTTTTATACTGAAGTCTTTAGGCTATATATAATTCGAACTCTACAAATTTTAAAATGTAAAGAACCGCATCATGCTGAGTGTAGTCGAAGCATAAGCGGGGTCGAAGTATGGACAAAACTGATAAATGTTTGTCATCAAAATAATCTGGAGTGTATTTTCCGCTGTTTATCAACTCATTGACTGAACCGTATCTATAAATGCTTTGATATTTTCAGTAGATACACCCGGCGGCATGCCTCCTCCGCATGAGAAAATCACTCCGGTTGTGTTCTCCAATTCCTCGATGAGTTTTTGAACAGCAACTTTAATGTCTTCGGGAGTACCTTTTGCCAAAACATCCCTTGGCGGAATATTTCCCAGCATGACAACTTTGTTACCAGTTACCTGTCTCAAATCGTTGAGAGAAACCTCGAAATCCATATTAAACAGATTCACGCCGATTTCGGGCAGATAGGGTGCCGAGATTTTACAGGATGCATCGTTGTGGAGAAATTTCACGGAAACATCCGAATCGTACAATTCCTTGAAATAGGGCAATCCGAACGTTTTAAATTCCTCCTCTCCGACAAAACCGATAATGTCATCCAAAAGCAGAATGCCGTCGATACTGGGAATAGTCTCTCTTTGCAATTGCAGCCATTCTTTCAGAAAGGTCGTTATTTTATTTATCAGAACTTTTGCTTTGTCAGGTTCCATCATCATGGTAGTGAGGAATTCGGTGGAGCCCATCAGGTAACTGGCGATATTCAGCGGACCCCTTGCCACGGCGAAACGGATTTGATGACCAGCATCCTCGATTTTGGACCGGGCCAGTTTCAGTCGATTCAACATAAATGGAAGCAGTCCATCGGTTTTCGGATTGGGTACCGGCAAATCATCAATTTCTGAAGACGAACGAATTACTTTATGCGCATGAGGAAATTCATTTTGCGGAAAATTGGACCGTGCCCCGAATGCCGAAGGTTCCGTGCACATCCCGTATTCTGACCAGAATCCCGGAAGAAACATGATATCAGGAAATGTGTTTATCGCTTTGAAGTTGGCTTCCAACCAGAGCGTATCATTGGAAAAATAATTGAGAATGGACATGCCGGCCCAATTCGGCAGCCAGGGACAGTCGATGATAAATCCCACTGGCAACGGTTTCAGTTTTTCTCCCTTGATCACTCTCAGTAAATCATTCCATTGTTTGTCAGTCATATACCTACCCTTTTCATTTTCAATTCAAATCAATCCATTGATCGCACTTTGATATGTTCTTCGGTTTATTCTGTATTTTACAAATAATAAAAATAATTGAATATAAAATACTGCATAATTTTTTATCGATCAAGTTATATTTCCCGCAAAATGAAATACTTCAAAAAATGACAACTTTGCAAAGAAATACAATACGGTTTGCAAAAACAAACACAAAATTATGTGAATATAAAAATACTCAATGGTAATTAAAAAACGAATGAACCATTGGGAAATTGAAGGCTTCTAATAATTTTGGAGTTTTCCATCTCTTAGCGTATATGCCTTGTCGGCCATTTCTGATGAAAAATGTCCATGTGTAGTTATCAGCAAGCCGGATTGATTGTCTTGAACAGCCTGGTATAGCAGATTAACAATCACCATGCCCGTATCTGGATCCACATCACCTGCTGGCTCATCAGCAAGAATCAATCTGGGTTTGCGCACAAGTGTTCTCGCAATGGCGACCCTTTGCTGCTCGCCTATACTTGCCTGATGCGGCAAATGGTTCAGTCGATGGCCCAAGCCGAGCTTTGACAACATCTGACTGGCCAGATCACGCCGTGTGGTTCGATCAAGCTTTTGGATAAGCGCCGCCTCCACATTTTCAAGAAGCGTCCAGGAAGGAATGAGATTGTGATTTTGGAAGATAATTCCGATATCAAACCGACGAAGTCGGGTCAACTGCTCTGATGATAATTGAGACAGCAAATTTCCACGAATCCAAATCTTGCCTGAACTGGGTCGATCCAGACCGGAAACGAGGGAAAGCAGCAGCGATTTCCCTGCACCACTTTCTCCGTTGATGACCACTTTTTCACCTGCTTCCACTGAAAAGGAAATCTCTTTGAGCGGAGTAATCCGTTCATTTTGAATACGGAAGGACTTGGAAACATTCTGACATTGCAGTAGCATCATTGGGATCCGTGTTAAATCGTGCCCAAATTGTCAATCGGTAATTTCCGAGTAAAGATCCACGCAGGTAAAATTCCGACAATAAAACCGCCGACTAATGTGAGAGCAATCGCAGCACCAAGTAAAGACCAAGGGACAACAAACGCTCCCTTCTGCAACAACAGAAACGTTAGGATGAGTGCCATGAATGCGCCTATCACAGCACCAAGTAGAGCCTGAATCATGGCTTCATAAAAAATCAGTATGCCTATGGCGCGTCTTCCCCACCCCATGGAACAGAGAATACCGATGTCCCGTTTTCGTTCGTTCACCGATGTCAACTGGGTTTGCAGAGCAAGAAATGTTGCAAAAAGAAAGATGAGGATAGTGAGTAATCTCAGCACATGATCCTGCAGAATCATGACTTTGGAAGCAGGTTTAAAACACCCGTAAGTCGATATCAGTCCGGAAGATCCAATTAAATTCTTCACGTCCTCCATGGCCTGCCGATGAACGCGGGCACCAGCGGATTCGACAAGGATGATATTCATGATGTCTTGCACAGGGACAGATGCACTCCGGCTCAAAACCGATTCCGTTTCACGGATAACCATGTACACGTCTGCCTTGGCCGGCCGAATGCCCGGATTGACAATACCGATAACTTGATAGGACTTGCCTTCGATTTCTAATGACGCGCCCGTTTTTAGATTGTGCAGTAGGGCAAAGGACTGTTCCAGCATGACCACATCTGTATCCTGAGCACACAAAAACCGTCCGCTGACCAGATCGCTGGCCGAACAACTGGTGCTGGCCACAGCCATCGCGTTTTCGGGATCAAATCCGCCAATCAACATCATGGACTTATGAAAATGGATTCGAAACAGCAAAAAAGGAGAGGCATCGGCTACGGACCGCAATCGAGAGATTTGAGTGATCAATTCTCGGGGCAAAGGTTGTGAAGGTGCACCATTGGCCACAAAACCTTCGTCGGATTCTTCGTCAAAGAATGGAGGTGCACAACAGTAAGGTTTATACGCAATAAAGTGCGTGCCGGTATGTATCAGCACATCGCTTGTCGATTTTGCAGAGTGATCCAGAATGGCTAAAATCACAACATAAATAATTACTGCCAGGCTGAAACCGAATGTCGAGATAAGATAGCGGCCTTTTCTGCGTAAAAATCCCTTCCACGCCAATGACCCTATTAGTCCGTTCAACAATGACCATCCCGGTTAAACAATGTTTTTAATAATCATCAAAATTATCGAATCAACAACATTTTCTGTATCTCAATCTGGTTTTCGGAAATTAGTCGATAGAAATATACTCCGGAACTCACCAGACGATCAGCATCATCCCTTGCATTCCATCGAACAGAATGGTCGGCGGCTGTTTGCCAGCCATCCACAAGCGTTTTGATAACCTGTCCCTGAATATTTATTAAAGTCAATCGAATATACGAATCCTTGTTCAACGTATATCGAATCTCTGTCGTCGGATTGAAGGGATTGGGTACGTTATGATACAATGTAAAATCTTCAGGCAAGTATCGATTGGATGATTTGCCGACATCCGTCGATTCCGAAAGTTTCACCAGAAACACATCCTGATATCCACTGTTTTCCTGAAAAAGATCGTCGTCTGTGCCACCCACATGATAACAATTGCCTTCGACGTCAATCGCTACAGTCTGACCGCAGCTGCTCTTGCTTGCCGTATTATAAATCAACTTTTCCCATAATAAATTACCCTCATGATCATATCGTCTGAGCCATCCGTGACAGCTTGGCCAGTTCCAGCAGCCGCCGATCAACACATCACCCGATTCGTCATCAAATGCAGCCATGCCGTGTATACCATCCCAGTTCCACGTACCGAATTGCTGAGTCCATGAACGGTTCCCGTCCGAATCAAACAGAGTCAAATAGGGATCACCGCCGCTGTATTGGCGGTCTCCCATGACGCCATAGGTCCATCCGCCGGCATATATATCACCCTGCGAACCGACCGCAATACCATGGCCATTATCCTTGGAACTGGTTCCGTATTGACGGGTCCAGACAACTTGGCCCGCAGTATCTATTTTTGTGACAAACGCATCCTGATCGCCCAGATTATCAATATCAAAGCTTCCTGAAGTAGTACCACACACATAGATGTTTCCGTTAGAATCGAGAGCCAAATCCCTGCCTTCATCACTCGAAGAGGTCCCGAATTGAGTGATCCATTGCTGGTTCCCCTGGTTATCGAATTTGGCGACAAACACGTCGTATCCCCCCGTATTATCCTCACCCAATACACCTAAAGTTTTCCCTGTGATATAACTGTTTGCATTTTGGTCGACAACGACCCGATTACCAATATCTGCTTTGGAGGACCCAAACTGTTTGATCCATACGGTATTCCCAAATTCATCAATATACGCCACAACCACCTCGGAACTGCCAAATTTTTCATCACCAAGCGTTCCATTCGTTTTGCCAACAACAATGGCTCCCGTATCTGAGACAACAGTAACACCGCTCATGCCATCACTCATTGATGTACCAAATTGCAATGCCCATTCCTGAGTTCCTGACACATTATATTTCACCAGAAATCCGTCATCGCTTCCTGCATTCTCTCCTCCCAAATCACCATTGGTCTCGCCAACGACATATACATTTCCATGAATATCGACCTCGACCTCTCTGGGAAAATCGTCTCCGGAAGTACCGAATTGAACACCCCAGGCCAATCCCGGTGCTTCATCGGCAATAGCAGAAAAAGCCACAAGGACAATGCCCAAAAAAATTAAGAGGAACGGTTTACTCATTGTGTTTTTCATTTGAACCTCCTTTATGTTCAATAACCATATGCATTATTTTAAAGATAATCGGACACAATACAAAAATCGTCCGAATGCATCCATTCACACCTTTTCTGATTATAAAATTTTGGCTTGTGAAGGCGACATACGACTTCAAAAAAAACGTGACGTGTCCTGTATTTGGCATTCAAACCCGTTTTCGATATTCACGGGGAGTCAGGCCAACCTTTTTCTTGAAAGCAAGATTGAAAGTGGACTTTGAATTAAATCCGGCTTCATAGGCAATTTCAAGAATCGTCTTTTTGCCGTTGGCTCCATTGGATAAAAGAGACTTACTCTCTTCAATCCGGTATTGATTGACAAAATCATAGAAATTGGAATCGAGGGTATTGTTTATGACATGGGAAAGGTGTTTCACGGATATTCGCAATTCGCGGGCCAAATCTCCCATGGACAAATCCGCCTCAAGATAGGGCCTCCGGGAATCCATGATAGACAACAGCTTTTTTTTGTAACGTTCGGCCAATTGGTCATCCAATGGATAAGAACCGTTTCGGTGCTTGGAGGAAAAGATTTCTGGTTTCATTAACGCTACAAACGCAATGATATTAAAAAACAGAAAGGGAATCAGACAATTAATACTGGTAGCATATGGACACCAGGCGAATAGTTTCAGAACTTTGAACAGAAACAAATTATGAAAGTTGATGATCCAAAAAACAGAATAACCCAGCACAAAAAATCGCAGCCATTTCCCCTGCGCATCGCTTGCCTTGATCAGAAAAGTTTTGAATGAAATCTGAAGCCGTTTAAATGTATAGATTGTCAAAATAAGATAAATCACATTATAAAGAAGAAGTGCCCCTGTGTGCACATAGTACTCTTCGACTTTGGGAAGATACCAGATTCCCCTGAAAAATCCCTGATAGGCAGAAAGCCCCAAGAATACCACAAAAGGAATAAAATGCAGGTTATACTTCCAGCTCCATTGGAATTTTGGATTTACAAAAGACAGGATGTAAAAATAAAAAAACGGCGGGATGAGAAAAGCAACCCGTCTTAACAAAAAAGCAATCTTGTAATAAGACATGAACTTGTACGAAGCACCCGGCATGGTACTGAAGATCAGAATGCCAAAAGCGAAAAGCAGCAAGCCGAGAATACGATTACCGATTCGAAATCCCTTTTTATAATTAAGAAAAAAAAGAGCCAGTAAAATGGACTGCAGAATCGCATTTAAACCTGTGATATTAACAATAGCCTGTAACATAATTTGTGCTCATACTCGATCGTCAATAAATCATCGTTTGGAATTCATCCTTCACAATTTTAAAATAAATGGATCATTAGGGGTATCATATAAACTACAAAAAGCAATACAAACCAGACAATGAGTACATAATGCATGATCAAATATTTTCTCAATCGACGATTTTTTGAAGTTTTGAAATAAATCATCTGCCATACAGCCCGCCACAACCAGAACAAAGCCAACACTATCAAGAAACCCAGTGAAACACTTTGCGCTTTAGCAAGAGGGTGATAATAGAGCAGAGAAACAGCTCCCAATCCGAAAAACAAAAGTAGCAAAGCAAGGTGAATGGTATAAACGATACTCCGGCTTCGTTCGGAGATTCTGGTAAATTCATCGTGCCACAGAAACAGCTTATAAAATCTTGTATGGAACAATCCCATCAGAATGGTCAGCATTCCTCCCGTAAAAACACAGCATTGACTTAAATTCATTTCAATCCCAGATCCTTGCGATTAAAATATTATGTTTATATAAAAGGCTAACGCCTGAATTCCCTTTGGAATTTACTCAACAGAATTTCATTCAGTCTCATTCCACAAGTTCGAATTCGGCCATCAATCCCGATTGCGAATCTCCACCGACCCAGAGATGGAATTTCCCGGGTTCGACTACATATTTCATATCAGCATTGTGAAAACCAAGGTCTTGACTGGATAAATCGAATGTGACCTTTTTTTTCTCTCCCGGTTTTAAATGAATCCGTTGAAATCCTTTCAGTTCCCTGACCGGACGGGTGATACTGGCAACCAGATCTCTGACATAAAGTTGCGCTACCTCTTCTGCTTCCATTTCACCCGTGTCGATCAAGTCCACGGATACCCGGATATTCTCGCCGATTTTGATATGTTTTGCTGATAATTTGATATTGGCATATTTAAACTGGGTATAGGAAAGACCGAAGCCAAACGGATACAAAGGCAGGTATCCGATATCAAGATAGTAGGATGTGTTGCCGAGGGTATGCTGAAAAGCATGTACCGGGATATCATCCATCAATGTAAAAGCCCCCTCTCGCGGCGGCCGGCCCGTTTGCTTATGGTTGTAATAAACGGGAATCTGCCCGACTGCTTTAGGGAAAGTAACCGGCAATTTACCCGAGGGAGACTTCAAACCAAAAATCAGATCGGTCAAAGCCGGGCCACACATTGTACCCGGATGCCAGGCATATAAAACCGCTTGACATTTTTCCGCTATTGCACCAATGGTCAATGGTCTTCCTGCTATCACAATCAGAATGATCGGTTTGTCCATTTTGGATAATTCAGTAATCAGATCATTTTGCGCTCCGGGTAGATCAAGAAAAGCACGGCTGTGGCCTTCCCCCGAAAGAATCGCCTCTTCACCTGCAAACAGCAGAATCACATCTGATTGATCTGCCGCAGTAATGGCTCCGGCAAAACCACTTTTATCCTGACAACGTGAAAAAGACAATCCCTGAGCATAATTCAATTGAACGGTTCGATCCAAATCGGCGAGATAGGTTTTCATTGCCTGAAGAGGCGTGATGGCATTCTCGACTCTGCCATCCAAACTCCAGGTTCCGAATAATTCATAAGGATCATCTGCCAGGGGGCCGATCACTGCAATAGAACGAATATCTTTTTTCAATGGAAGAATTTTATTATCGCATTTTAAAAGTACAACACTTTCCACACTCATCTGTTTTGCCAGCTCAAGCGCTTCTTTGCTTGGTTTGTTTGTTAATTTCAGGGTATAAGGAAATGGCTTGTCGAACAAACCCAGTTTAAACTTTATCCGAAGAATGTTGCCAACCGCTTGATTGACGAGCTCTTCGGGAACCTTTCCTGATAAAACCAGTTCTTCTAGATAATCGGTATATGCCGTACTCACCATTTCCATGTCTACGCCTGCCGTAATCGATTTCAGAGCTACATCTTTCATATCTTCACAGAACCCATGAGTGATCATTTCTTCCATGGATTGCCAGTCACTGACCACAAAACCTTTGAATCCCCATTCATCACGCAGAATTTTCCGAAGAATAAACGGATTGCCGGAAGAAGGAATACCGTTCACTTCGTTGAATGAAGCCATCACAGTTGCAACCCCTGCATCCACTGCAGCTTTAAACGGAGGGAGATACAAATTTCTTAATATCCCCTCTGGAATAATTGCCGTATTATAATCACGGCCTCCTTCTGCCGCTCCGTAACCGACAAAATGCTTGGCACAAGCCGCAATGGTATTGGGTGCAGAGAGATCATCTCCCTGTAAACCGTGAACGATTTCTGACGAAAAGCTGCTGGCCAGTACCGGATCTTCCCCAAATCCCTCGGCAATACGCCCCCATCTTGGATCGTGGGTAATATCCATCATTGGAGCGAATGTCCAATGATAACCGGCCCCTGCGGCTTCCTCTGCCGCAATTCGCGCACACTGCAGAGCAAGTTCCGGATCCCAGCTTGCAGCCTGACCCAGGGGAATCGGAAAAATCGTATTGAATCCGTGGATCACGTCTCTTCCCATAATCAGCGGAATTCCCAAACGGCTTTCTTCGATTGCGATGCGTTGGATTTCAACACTTGTTTCAGGATCGGTTTCATTGATTACCGATCCCACCCGGCCTTCTCGTATTTGATTTGCAAAACTTTCGGGAATCTCTCCGACAAAACCACTGACCTGTGTCATCTGACCGATTTTCTCGGATAACGTCATTTTGGACAGAAGCGATTCGACACGGTCATGGATGTCTTTGTCTTCTCCGACAGCAAGCGAACAAAACATCAAAATCAGAATGTAGCTGATAGTTAAAAAATGATTGAACGATACGATCCTGAACATGATTATCCCCTTTAAAACATTTTTTATCTTATTCTTTTGACAACCAATTCATCTCCCTGGTAATGAACAGTCTGGTCCGGTTCCTGATTCGGATTATAACCGACAGGACGATCTTTGGCAACCCAGACGATCTCGAATGTCCGCTCTTTCAACATGCCGGGAAATTCTCCCTTTCGGGAACCGATGGTTAAGATTTGTCCTTGTTCGCTGTACTGAAATGGAATGACGCTGAAAGCACCCCTTTCGTAGTTGTAATTCGTATTCTCGTCTTCGTACAATTCAAATTGACCATCCTGACCGGTATAGACCATCAGCCGAACCGGATCGGCCGGTTTTTCATCGGAATACTGGATGGCCGGACCGAACGGAAGAATCGATCCCTCTTTGACAAAAATCGGGATATCGCTAAGCGGGGCCACGGCTTGAACAGACTCTCCGCCCTCCAAATATCTTCCGGATTTGAATCCATACCATCCCGATCCGGCAGGAAGATAAACTTTGCGGCTTCGGGCCTTGTAGTCGTACACCGGATTGACGAGCAGAGCCGGTCCGAACATGAACTGATCTCCGATATTGCGTACATTTTTATCATGATTGAAATCCATGATCAGACCGCGCATCATCGTATAATCCTGCAATGTGACCATACCGGTGAGCGAGTAGATATAGGGCATCAGCCGGTACCGCAGCTGATCATAGGCCAGCATGGCCTGATATGCCGGATGATCCTCCGGAGCGACGTTGAACATTTCACGAAATGGATACTGACCATGAACGCGAAGGAGCGGACAGAATGTGCCGAACTGGAACCAGCGGACATTCAATTCGCGCCATTCTTCTAAATCCTCGGGCTTCACTTCCCGCTCGAAACGGGGTTCCACGGCAAAGCCTCCGATATCCGTGGTCCAGTAGGGTATGCCGGACAGACAGAAATTTAATCCGGCGGGAATCTGTACCTTTAAATCGTACCAGCGGGTGGCCACATCACCGCTCCAGGTAGCCGCGGAATACCGCTGCTGACCAGCATAGGCCGAACGGGTGAGAATAAAGACCCGCTGATCCGGCTTGGTCTTTCTCTGGTTCTCGTAAACCCCTTCGGCATTCATCAGCGAATAGGTGTTTAGATACCGCGCTGCCGTTCCAAGAGCAGTGGGGCCGTTTCGCAGACGGGTCTCTTTTCTGGACAGATTGGACTGAATATCCGGTTCCGTGGCATCGAGCCACCACGCATCGAATCCCTTGCTGAATAATTTTTCGTTGATCTGTTTCCAGTACAGATCGCGGGCACCGTCACTGTATGGATCGTAAAACGTGGAAACATACCCCCTGCCCACCCAGTCTCGCTGCCCCAGCAGGACATTCCTCATGTAAAGCCAGCCCTTTTCCTTGAATTGATGGTAATGCTCGGTACCGATATAAAATTTGGGCCAGACCGAAATCATAATGTGCGTATGAAGATCGTCGTGGAGTGTCTTGACCATCCCGTCGGGATCGGGGAAACGGGCGCTGTCAAAATCGTGACTGCCCCATTGATCCTCCGGCCAGTAAAACCAGTCCTGGACGATATTATCTAAGGGTATCCGACGGCTGCGAAATCCCTTAACCACATCGAGAAGCTGCTCCTGCGACTGATACCGTTCCCTACACTGCCACAATCCCATGGCCCACTTCGGCATCATGGGAGCTTTCCCTGTGATTTCCCGATATCCGTGAATGATTCGATCCGGATTTTCTCCGTAAACAAAATAGTAATCGATCTGATCCCCCACTTCGGAATAGAGAGACAGGCTGCTGTCATAGATCCTATCGCGGGGAGTCAAACATTTGAGCCCGATGTATCCTCCCGTATGCACCCATTCGATTTTGATTTCATAACGTTTTCCCTGTTCCATAGTCAGCTCGGGAAGATGTGTCCAGGGAAGCCAGTTCTGACGCCAGTTGTCCACGACAAGTTTCCCGTCGAGCCACATTTTGGTGTAACCGCAGCAGTAGAGACGGAACTTATGAACACCGCTTTCTTTCGCCTCGATGAAACCGCTCCACCGGACAGCCGACATCTCTTTTTCAAAACCATCGGGAAACGAATCATTAACATCAATGAATTCATGCTCGATGCGGATTTCCCGGCGCTTCAGAACAAGCTCTTGGAAATCGGAATCGTAAAAATACTCGGCAGTCAATCCGCCTGCATTTCCCTCTGAGTCAACCAATTTAAAAATATCGAGTGATTGGTAATCGCGGATATCACCAAATTTCGTCCGGGAATTGTTGTCCCACAAAATACCGTAATTTCTGCTGGAAATCAGGAAGGGCAACACGGCGACAATGTTGTACTGCCACAAATCCACATCGTGCCCTTTGTAATTCATGATCCCGTTCTGATGCTGTCCCAGTCCGTAAAAGGCCTCGTCTTCGGGAGAATCGAAAAGCTGCTGAACACGAAACGTTTTTTCTCCCATGACTTCTGCCGGTGTGATGATCTTGCTGTGATCGGATTTTTCCTGTAAAATCAAATCGCCGTTCGGTTTATAAAACGCGACGGTTCCTTTTGATTTGTGAACCCGAATTTTCAATTTGGAAGTAGAAACAACGATATAATCTCCGTCCTCTTCCGAGGACCATTCAACAGGTTTCCAATCCCTCTTTTCGACGATGAGACTTTTGCGTTTGGAAAAAGTCTTTGTCGGTGCGGCGATCACCCGAATAATATCTTCTGTACAGACCTGGATTTTGATTCGTGCGGCATCAGTGGAATTTTCTTTTTTAAGGGAGATAACAACGCCATCTTTCTCTTGAACCCATCCAAACACTGCACCAGCAAACATCAAGAGAAAAACAGTCAAAACCGAAAAGGTAATATTTGTTTTCATCGTACGATCTCCTTATCTGCAAAGTACAACGGTTCTCACTGAATAAGGAATAATACCCATTTCATCTTAAAATCGCATGGTAAAGATATTTCAATTAATAAAAATTTTGTTACACGATATTGATCCAGGAAATCCGATAACAGAACAAAGATAGTTCTTGCTCCCTTCTAAAGATAAACAAAAAAAGACCAAAAATCAGGATTTTCTTATCCGGCATCCCCGATTTTCGGTCTTTCGTTACTTTCAGGATGAATCCTTTTTTGTTTGTTTATTTCATCAAATCGGCCACAAAAGAGTTCAACAGTTTCGAATCGATCTTTTTGGAACCGGTTTTCTCCTTCAGTGCTTTTACATACTGCATTACAAGCTGAGTCATCACAGCTCCAGGTCTTGGATACGCAGCTACGATGTAATGCGGCCCCGGAGTGGATTCTCCCTCCTCCTGTTCCAGTTCGGCCCTGAGGTTGTCCGGCGAGATGAGGGAATTACCGTACTGGAAAATCACCTTGTCCATGGCCTTGTAAACCTCTTTGCTCTCTTTAGTCAGGCCGTAATAGTCCAGAAGCTGGGCAAACACATAGTTGGAGGTCGTGTAGACATCCTGCCCCTGTTCGGACTCGACCTGTCCCCCATCTTCCGTCCGGCACATAGCCCAACCCATGAATGTCTTGTTGTTTTTATAAAGCGTCTTGAGAATTTTTCTGGCATGGTCGTCCGAAATAAACGGCTCTTCTCCCATGGCAATGAGCGCCCAGATGGCATCTAACTGATTGACCCAGGTATCCGTATTCATTTCATCGGTTTCGGG
>CAZIAH010000004.1:0-79614 GCA_964537715.1 uncultured bacterium
ATATAATATACTGGGCCAGCATGTCAGAACACTCATTGATAAATCCTATCAAAGAGGCGACCATCAGATGATGTGGGATGGGACCAATGAAGCCGGTAAAACCGTTGAAAGTGGTGTTTATTTCTGCAGAATTACAGCAGGAGATTTTAATCAAAGTCAGAAAATGGTTTTGATAAAATAACCAAACATCAAACAAATTTTATTAAATTTGTTGTAAGACAACCTATCGTTGTTTACACTTTTGGGAAAAGAATGAAAATCGTCCTGATAGAAATATTGGGACGTTTTTTTTTGCAAATTTGTATCTCTTCATGAATTAATCATGGCATTTAGCTTTAAAGCAGAAGGTGCCTTGTAAGATAAGGTTGTTTACACTTTTGGGATTTGCTTAGAATTGTTATATTAATAACAAGAGGAGATCCCAAGAATTTTTACTTTTTCACTTGACTTAACTACTAGTATTGGGTAAACTTTTTTGTTTATCCTAAGCCTGTCGAAGGATGAAACAGTTGCGTTACAATATTTTTATTATACATTGATAGGGTTTTTACTTTCTAGATTGACTTAATTAAAAAGTGTTTTTTAATTCATTCCGTATAAAAAAGAGACCTTTTGATCCATGCAAGAAGAGCGACTAATCGACGACGAACTCATCCGCCGCATTCAGAATTCCGATGCAATCGCATTCAAAACCCTATATTTCCGCTACCACCAACGGCTTGGGAGTTATATCTACAACCGTATCCATTCAAGCGAACAGACCCGGGACATGCTTCAGGAGATATTTGCCTGGCTGTGGCAAAACCGCATCCGGCTCAGAATCAAAACATCCCTGTCAGCCTACCTTTACCGGATGGCCCATAACATGACAGTCAATCTCTACCAAAAAAAGTCGAGGAAACGCGCCTACATCGCCTCCCGGCTATATCAAACCGATGTGGTCTCTGGCAATGTCACAGATATGCAAATCGATTTGGAAACGGCCATGAATGCCCTGCCTGAAAAACTCCGAACCGTGTTCATCTTGAGCCGGTTCGAAGGTCTCAAGAATTCCGAAATCGCGGAAACCCTCAATGTCTCAGTCAAAACCGTGGAAAGCAGAATCACCAAAGTATTAAAAATATTGAGAGAGATTTTCACTTCGAAATAGGGTTTTTTGTCTTTTCATTTGACTTAATAAATGAACAAGCAGAAGGAATTATAAAATGCAGTCGATGAAAACCATTGACAAATTATGTGCGAAAGCCATCACCCATCAAATCACGCCTGAAGAAAAAGAGAAATTGGATCAATGGCTCTTCCAATCCCCGGAAAATCAAAATTATTTTGATGAATTGGCAAAAGCATGGGAACGGATATCGAAACCAGATAGCGGTTTTCAGACCAATACCGCTTTCGAATGGGATCGGTTCGAACAAAAAGTGATGCAAAATTCAGTCTCAAACAGTGACAGAAAAATGGTATCTTGGAGACAACCTTCTTTTAAAACGATCCCCCGACCAGTACTGGCCGGACTGGCCGTCCTCCTCTGTATTCTCGCATGGCAAATAAGCATCGGGCTATCCCCGTATCGAACCGTTCTGACCAAAAATAGTCAGACCGCAGAGGTAACTCTGACCGACGGAACCCGAATCCGTTTGAATGCCGGTTCAAAACTTCAATATCCGAAACGATTCTCAGCAAAAGAACGGCAAGTCAAACTGACTGGCGAAGCGTTTTTTCAGGTCAAACAGAACGGAAAGTCCTTTGTCGTCTCCACAAAACAGGCACGGACCATTGTCCTCGGCACCAAATTCGATGTCTGGGCACGAGGAAAAGAAACCCGGGTGATCGTGACAGAAGGATTGGTTCGGTTGTCTTCTCGGAAATCAAATCAAAACTTTGTGGAAATCACACAGGGACAGATGAGCCGTATCGTTATGAAACAAAATCCGGAAACACCCGTTCAAGCAAACAGCGATCTTTATCTGGGATGGCTGGACGGAAAGCTTATCTTCGAGAAAACCTCTCTTCAGGAGGCGATTGCCGAAATTGAAAGAACGTACGATGTGTCGATCAAACTGGACGCGTCTCTGGCAACACGGCTGCTGACAGCCCAATTCAAAGACCAATCCATCGACACGGTTCTAACGAAAATATGCCTAGTCTTCAACGCGGAATACCGGTTCGAATCTGGCAGGTATGTCATTTGGCAGAAGGAGTGATCACAATATTCAATGGTTACTAGAGACAAGCGAATGTTAAGAAAAATCCTGATCGTTTTGATGATATCAATCCATTCCATGGTATCGGCACAATCTGAGAACATCCGGACAATCCATCTCAACTGTATTGACACATCGCTCGAATCAGCAATCCGGGAAATTCAGCGCCAGACAAACATAGAATTCATCTACGATGCCCGGCTAATCATGAACCAGACTGTGACCTGCAGGATTGAGAATGTGACGGTTCGGGACGCTATCACATTGTTGTTGAAACAAACTCCCATCTCTTTTCAGATCTTCCCTCCCAATTCCATCGTATTTTACGAGGACAAAACATCCAGTCAAAAAATCGCAGGTGTGGTCGTGGATCGCCTGAGCCAGGAGGGACTGCCTCAGGCGAACATTGCATTAAAGAACAGCGAAAGAGGAACTGCTACCGACGAATCGGGATATTTCAAACTGGAAAACATGAGAACCGAAATTTGTACACTGATGGTTTGTTATATGGGATATCAACCATTGGAAATCCTGGTTGATAATAGCAATATCGATCCACTCAAAGTTGAAATGGATCAAAATCCGGTTCAAATGCCACCTGTAGTGATTTCAGAAACCAGGATTCCTGATATACCGATCATGGATCAATATGGAAAGATTCAGTTTATTCCGGTTGAAATCAAATCGCTGCCCTCATCAGCAGACCGGGATATTCTGCACTCTTTGCAAACCATACCAGGAACGAAAAGCATCTTCGATCATCTGGATGGGCTTTATGTGCAGGGTGGAACACCGGATCAAAATCTGATTCTCTTCGACAACATCCCGGTATTTCGGGCAGAACACCTGTGGGGATATATGAATGTATTCAATCCCAATGCGATTAAACAGGTCCATTTTTATAAGGTGGGTTTCCCCTGCCGATACGGTGACAAACTTTCCAGTGTGGTTGGATTAAAAGGAGACGTTGGACAAGATGAGAAAATTAGATTTGGCATGGGTGCTGACTTTTTCAGTGCCAATAGTCACATCCAGTTGCCGTTCAATTCCAAATTACGTTGTGCATTTTCACTGAGGCAATCTTTTCACAAAATCGGACTGCGTGAGATGTATTATAATACAGAAGATTATCTTTTTTTATTGAAAAGACGTTATCGTACCAATTTAAACCAGGGAAATATGTTCAGGTTTTATGATATGACGGGAAAGATCAATTATCAATTTTCCCCGCAGAACACCCTTTCATTCACCTTGTTTACTACCCATGATAAAATTGACATTACCAAACGCTCTGAAAGTCAGGGAAAAATTGAGGGTACAAGATTCGAAAAATGGACGAACAATGGTATGGGTCTAACCTGGGTTACAAGATGGACTTCGAGGAGTCAATCTCATTTAAGCATGACCTGGGCTGATTATCAAAACGAATATTTGTATCAGTATCGCTTAACTGCTGAACGGATACAGTACTTACCTGACAGTACAATCGCTCGTCTTTATTACGATATTCCCGTAAGAGAATATGATCAGTTTCGGATCAGCCAATTCAATTTTAAATGCAACTATTCCCTTCGTGTCAATCCATTTTACGAAATCGACACAGGGGTCAATGTTTCTTATACAAAAGTTAAACATCAATTGCCGTTAGAACATTATTTTACCATAGAACAAAGCGTTCCGATTGAAGATACATACCATCTGTCAATAGAACTGCCTGCCAATTTCAGAGCGTGGAAACATGTTCTTTACGCGGACAACCGATTGAAAATCCAAAAACATTCTGAAATCGTGATTGGCTGTCGCAGCATATACTATGAACCATTGAATACGTTTTATATAGATCCCAGAGTTGGTATTACCAGTAACTGGTCCCGTTTTTCTTTGAATTTGAAATGGGGCCATTATCATCAATTTCTCCACAGAATGTCAGTCCGAGCTGGAGACTTTAATCCCATGCGTACAAGTTATTATTGGGCATTGGCTGATGAACGTTTAAAAACCGAATTTTCGGAACATCGATCCATTGGATTCGATGTGGATTGGGATAATTACCATATGGGAATAAACGTTTATCAAAAAAAGAACAAAAACTTGTTGTTTCTGGTACCCACCATATTCGATTATTTTTTCCATTTTTCTGCGCCCATGTCTGAGATGACAGAAAATTTCTCATCCGATATTATTTATATTGACCGAGGCTCAAGCACATCCCAAGGTATCGAGTTTTTACTTCAAAGAAAATATGGAGCCATTTCAGGATGGTTCACTTATCAAATCGGAAGATCAGAATATCGATTCAAAACCATCAATCAAGGAAAATCTTTTTTAGCCGAATACGACAGAACGCACGAGATTAACTGGGTTACACAATTTGCATGGCGAAACTTGATTTTATCATTCTCTACGATATATGCAACAGGGACACCCTTTTCCACTGCTGAACATACAGTATTTGGTTCTCCTATTGAGCATGACTTTTATACGTACTGTGACCGCTCCATTATAAAAAACGAGCGTTTGCCATCCTACAATCGCTTTGATGTGAAATTGATCCACCACATTAAAATATTTTCATCCTTCGAATTGGAATATGGATGTACCCTGCTGAATATTTTTAATCAAACGAATGTGATCGATCAATATTATCAGAGCTACGAAGACATGAAAAACGATCAAGTCACAGATATTACTGAACCGGGTAGAACCCTGTTTATTTTTTGTAATTTGAGCCATTAAACGGCCTGTAAAAAGTGGAGTCTAAAATGTTTACAAGAAAATTATTCATCGCGGTTCTTCTTTCGGGTCTGTTCCTCGACACAGACATCAGTCAAAGCGAAACCACTATAAAAGGAGCCGTTTCTGGCGTCTGGACGAAAGACAACTCACCGTATATCGTTATCGAAGATATTTATATCGAGAACGATCAATCCCTGATCATCAATCCGGGTGTGCATGTCTATTTTCAGGACAGCGTCACATTTACCATCGGAGAAGAACTCAATACGAGCAATCGCAAGCATCAACTCATCGCCAAAGGATTGGAAACCGACAGTATCGTTTTCGCTTCTCAGGAAACATCAAAAATTTGGTGTGGATTCAACTTTGTCGAAAGCGCGGATGACGATACCATTGCCTATGCTGTGATCAGAGACATTCATCCCGGAACAGAAACATGGAATTATTGGAATCAATGGGGACCAATTGCCGGTGGAGCGATTGACATTATTTTGTCTTCTCCCCAAATTCACAACTGCTCGATCCGGAACAACCGCATCTCCGATTTTACGCTGCTGAATTGTTATCACGCCAATCCGACACTTTCCAATTGCATCATCACCGGGAATAGTGGCTGGACCGGAGAATCCATAAGGCCGCCCTTTTTCACCACAAGTGCAATGCTGAGCTGTTCCGAATCGAATGTCCGAGTAGAAAATACTTTGGTTTACAACAATCACATGTACCAGTTCTTCAACTATACGGATTTCTCTCTAGTTACTTTTATCAATGTGACAATCAGCAAGAATATTTTTTCACCCGATTCCGAGCTTGTAGATTTAACATGGGGTCTGATGACGAAGATCTATTATATCAATTCCATTATCACTAACAACAATTCGGATTTCAACTCTTTTTTCGGCTCTCCATTTCCAGGGGACAGCATCCTGTTCAGCTATTCGAATATCGATACTTCCTCATCTTTTCCAATTCAATGGGCAGATTCGTGGGCTCACAATCCTTTTATTGTCTGGCAGACAGATAACATTTCGACCGATCCATTATTTACAGATACCGAGAATAATAATTTTACTTTACAGGTCAATTCTCCCTGTGTCGATGCAGGAAATCCTCACACTGCATACAACGACAACGAAGATCCAAAAAATCCGGGTCAGGCACTCTGGCCGGCTCGGGGCACGGTCCGCAACGACATGGGTGCATACGGGGGAAAATCCGAATTAAAACTTGGCAATTCAACAAATGTTGTTATAAACTATAATGGCCACAGTAAACCGGGTGAATTCAAACTGTGTGAAAATTATCCCAACCCATTCAATCCAGAAACAATGATTGAATACAATATACCAAAACAGGGAAAAGTGATCATCACTGTCTTCAATGTGCTCGGTCAAAAAATCAGAATACTTGTGGATTCGGAACATGTACCGGGAATGTATCGGACAATCTGGGATGGCAAAGACTGGCTTGGGAAGCCGATGAACAGCGGGATCTATTTTTACAGACTGGATTCGGATAACTTTCACGAAGTAAAACGAATGGTGTTACTTCGATAAAAGAGGATCTTATGTTTTGTCATCACTGCGGATTTGAAGTAATAACGGATCACAAAATCGGACGCCAGGAAACGTGCGGGAAATGCAGCAGTTATTTACATTGCTGTTTGAATTGCAAATTTTACGATCCCAATGCGTATCATCAATGCCGAGAATCGGAAGCCGAATGGGTTCAGGACAAAACTTCGGCCAATTTCTGTGATTACTTTGAACCGTCGGATCGTCCTGTCAAGAACAAACCGGACCGATCCGCTCAGGCCCGGGAAAAATTGAATCAGCTGTTCGGTAAAAAAACCTGAAACAACAATCTATCCAAAGAATTATTCTGTCTTTTCTGCCGATTGCGTCTGAATGACCGACTTCAGATGTTCGACATATTTCTCCGGCCCACCAGGTTGGTAACCGGTCCTTCCGATTTCCTTGCCGTCAGAGGACAAGAGAATAACTGTTGGGAAGCCTCTTATTTTATACGTTTGAGCAAGCTGCTGATTCTGTTTCTTCAAATCATCACTCTGCGATGTAAATTGAGGGAAATCCAAGTTGACCAGAATTAGGTTATCTTTGGCGTATGCTTGAAAAACAGACTTACTAAACACTTCTTTGTCCAGTCTTTTACACCAGACACACCAATCTGAACCGCTGAAATCCAGCAGCATGGGTTTTCCCGTTTCTTTGGCTTTTACCCTGGCTTGTTCGATATTCTCAAACCAGAGCGAATCACCTGCAAACAGATTGAATGCGGTCATCACAAGCAACCCTACTAAAATGAATGTATACTTTTTCATGATGTATTCTCCTTTAGGGTTTCATCCCTGTTAAGCTTCACCTTCAAACGCTCGCTTAAACCAAATGGTTCCAAAAAAATCTTTGTTTAAAAATACACATTCACTTTTATTCGTTTTGGATAATCACATTATCAATCAGCCTTGTCTTACCCACAAAAAAGGAATCCCCTTTTCTATGTCAATCACTTTGTAAAACAGAGTTCCTCATTTATACCAATAAATTTTATCTGCCTCTACGTAAATCCCAACCGATAGATTTCCAAATTTTTTCTTGACTTCTTCCGCTGTTTCGCTTACTTTTAAACACTATTTTTTCGTAAGAAAATAAAGTGACCAATACATTCTTAGACTTTTCATTACAGAATTACTTTACATATAAAAACGATTTGCAGATTAAGTTTCAATGATGCTACGGATACATAAATCCAATCTTTTCCAGCCAGATAGCAAAATCCGTTTTGATTATACATCAATAATCCGCTGGATCAAACGAAATTGTCCGTACTGGTTCCTCTACATATTACTCCTGAACGGCTGTGATGAATCTCTGCCTCCCTATCGGCAGCCCGAAAACCTGCTTGCTATCGACCGGATTGAAATTTCGCAAGGTATATATTCCGTAGCGGGCGATTACCTAGTGAAATTCCATATTTACGGGAAGAATCTTTTTGATGAGACTTTCAGCGAACCGGTAAATATCCAGGGCAACGTGCATATCTGGAATAAAAAACAACCAGACTTGACAGCCACACTTTCATTGGACAACACAAATTTCGGCCCCAATACGAATCTGTCAGGAAATGTGCTCACAATCAGTCCCGGAGAAGAATTCGAACTGCGCGTGACATGGAATTCACACACAGACGACGGCGAAGACTTGGCTGATTTTTTCAATGGTTCTACTCAAACCATCTCTGCCAAATCCGAGGACATGAGAGATTTTTATGTACAAGCCGAAGTCACCCTGTTTGAAGAACTCGGATTGATACAATCTGTACCGGTTTTATTTGTCTTTAACGGTTAATTATGGCACTGCGAACCTACATTCAGAAATCCATCAAAAACCGATGGAAATTCTTCTTCAACCTCTTTTTAAGTCTGTGGATTTCCGGTTCGGCTGTCGGTGGCATTACCGGAAAACTGTACGGTACCGTTACCGATGAAAAAACCGGGGCTGCCCTGATCGGAGCCAACATTCTGATTTTGGGAACGCGTCAGGGTACGGCTTCCAACACGGATGGATCGTATCAGATGCAGAACATCCGAGCGGGGATCTACAACGTGCAGGTCCGTATGATCGGATACCAGACGGTCACGTTTAAAGACATCCGCGTCCATCCTGATCGGAAAACTCGTCTAAATATTTCCATGAAAGAAAGTCCGTTGGAAATGGAAGCAGTCGAGATTACCGTGGAAAAGCCGCTCATTCAGACAGACATCACGGGAACGACCCACGACATTGAAGCGAGAGAACTGGTTCAGCTGCCCATCGATCAGTTTCAGGACGCCATCGGCCTGCAGCCAGGAGCGACCTACGACGGCCACATCCGGGGCGGCAAGAAACGGGAAGTCTTTTATCTCATCGACGGCCTGCCGGCACAGGACTGGATCAAAGGGGGCTCCGGCCTGAATTTGCCGAAAAGCGCCATCGAGCAGATCAGCATCCAGACCGGCGGAATGACTGCGGAATACGGAAACTCGCTTTCCGGCATCGTCAACGTGGTCACCTCGACAGGAGGCGATGCGCCCTCTATTATGATTCGTGCGGACAAAGACGATCTCTTTGGGGGAACCCAGGTCAGCCACGCCAACGAAGTAGAAATCGCTCTGTCCGGACCGATCAAAAAGGAGAAGCTTTACTACTTCACGGCCCACGAGGGATTGTGGACACAGACCCGCTGGTGGCAGGACATGAATCGCTTCTTCACTTCTCCGTTTCGACAAGATGTCAACGGAATCGCAAAAGTTGACTGGCTTTTACCGGCCAAGCGTCTCAGCATGCAGTGCATCTATTCACACCAGCGATGGCACGATTATGAATTCACCTGGCGATTCAACCTAAACGGCCTCCCACCGAGGAAACAAGTTTCCATCCGTCCCGCCATTATCTGGACGCACACCCTTTCGAAAAAAACCTACTACACGTTCATTCTCGGATACCATGACCTGATTTCAAAAATCGGCTCTGGCGATGTGGAGAGTTTTACACCGGAACCCTATACTTACGATTTTTATCTCCAATACGTGATCTCCGGTAAACGCTCCTGGTGGACCGAAACGCATCAGCAGGTCGGGCTGCTTCAGGCGCACCTGACAAGCCAGATTCATCCCTATCATCTGCTCAAGATCGGTGCCCAGCTCAACCTGACACGTGTGCACTCTGTTCTGCGGAAGATGGAACCGCAGATGACCTACTTTGGGAAGCCACTTGTTCACGAGCCGCTTCTCAACTACAGTACGGAATTTGATTACACGCCGAGATCGGGAAGCGTTTACATTCAGGACAAATTCGAAGCCGGGAACGACCGGTCCGTGGTTCAGATCGGACTGCGCTTTGATTTTCTCGATCCTCGGGCACAGAGACCGGCCGTCGAACTTATTCCGACCGAACCGGGAGCGTACGAAGAGACGATCACAGAATGGGTTCCGGCCAAGATACAGACCCATCTTTCACCGCGGATCGGATTTTCAATGCCCCTGTCAGACCGTTCGTTTTTCTTCGTCAATTATGGGCACTATTTCCAGTACCCGCTGTTCGAGTACCTCTATTCGGGCCTGGACAATGTGCAGCTGAGAAACGGCGTGAATGTGCTTCGGGGCAATCCGGACCTGCTCGCCGAACAGACAGAAGCCTGGGAAATCAGCATGCGGATTCAGCTCATCGAAAACCTCGTCGGATCGATCACCTATTTCAGGAAAGAGACGATGAATCAGATCGACACGAAAACTTTTGTAAGCGCGAACAGCCGGATCGCAGGCGACTACGGTTTTGCCGAGTTTGTGAACAGTCCGCTGGGCGAATCGCATGGATTCGAAATCGTTCTCAAACGGGACAAAGGAAATGTTCTTACCGGTGAAATTTCATACACCTACATGGAAGCCAAAGGACTCAGCGAGACCGAGAATCAGGGGATCAACTACGCGCAGTGGGGATTTCCCATCTCCACGCACATGTACTACCTAAGCTGGGATCAGCGCCATACTCTGAAATGCGATCTCGGATTCAAACTGCCTTACGGCTTTCACGGAGACATGGTGTTCCAGAAGACCAGCGGTCGGCCCTACACCTATTTCCCGTCCAAAGACGGTTTCACCCCGGACCTACCCGAAGCCCATTTTTTGCCAAACAACCGGAGAATGAAAGGCCACACCTTTCTCAATATGAAAATCCAAAAGGATTTTCAGTTGAAAAAAGCCTTTGCCGGAGATCCGTCCCGGATCACGATCTACTTTGACGGCCGCAATCTGCTGAACAACAAAAATGTGATCTGGATGGACAGTTCCGGCCGAATCGGCGGAGAACTGGGCGACCCCGCCGCATACGAAATCGGCAGGCGGATGAATTTCGGAGTGCAGCTTACTTACTAAATTCGAAAAATATTTTCGAATTTTCCTTGATTTCCTAAAATATTTCCATTATTTTTAAACAACCATTGTACAAACACACTTCCTCTTGAACCGGTAATGAATTTAAGGTTATTACCATCCTGATAAGCAATTCGATCTGAAATAAAATGTATAATTCCTGTATATATGAATTATCACATTCCTAATATTATGAACTTTTCCTGTATTATGTATATTTATTCCTAATATTAGGAATAAAAATTGAAGGGGAATTTAACAGTATAACACCATATTAATATATAGATAAAGGGAGAATTTGCATGTTAGATAATAAGAATAAAAAGAATCCAGATAATTTTATTACAAAAGAACAATTTAAATGCCTAGAAACAAGATTTGAAGATTATAAAAAGTATTCAAATTGGGTAGGTGGCAGTATATCATTGATAATAGCAGCGTTTTTAATCCTTTTTGGCTTAAATTTAAGTTCAGAGAAGGAAAGTATAAAGAAATTAAAAGGTGATTTAGTAAATGAAATTCATGAAAGCCTTGGAAAAGGCGAAAAAAAACCTGTGTTAATATTATGTGATAAATGGGGAAATAATATCGCGGATGGAATTCTTGACTGTTATTTAGATAGTACAAAAATAATAAAAGATCAAATTACCTTAAATATTTTTGTTATTGTTAAAAATATTGGGAGTGCTCATTCAGGAGAAATATGGATAAAATTTTATGCTAATGAACCTATAGCTTTGGGTACTATGGCTGAAGAGGAACCGTCATTTAAATGGTACACTGAGTTGAAACCTAAAGATCATTCATTAGGGGTTTTACCAGGCGGAGGATATGTTGCACATCATGGAGTTGCTATTGGAATTCGGAAAGATAGGAAAACAAAAATTAAAGAAAAATTATATCCTTTTATGATAAGATTATATTATGGAAGTAGCCAAGTTGATGAATTTAATTTTAAAATAAAAGTTAGTTACAATAAGATGTCATCGGATGACTCGACAAGTTCGTAGACAAGGTGGTGCGACGATCCACCGATTATTGATGAGTGTCAAGTACAGGCTTCTTACCCACCACACATTGATGGATCACAGACGTATACTTTTAACTTTCCAATGAATCGGTCGGACTTTGGAGTTCGTAGGGTGGCTCGTAGACCCACCGATTATCGAAAGGCGCGTGAATTCACAAAACATTTTACATCATAAAATTAAGTGTAACCCTAAAAGAGAGAGGGATATTATGAAAAACTTTAATATTTTTGTTTTAGGAACAGTCCTCTTAATCATCAGTAGTTGCACTCAGAAAATTGATATCGAGGCCGAAAAAGCCAAAGTCAATAAGGTACTTGATCAAGTTATCCAAGTGATGGAAACAGAAGATATGGATTTACTTTCCGATCTCTTTGCACATGATCCCAACATGGTATGTATCGGCACCGATGCAGGCGAGTGGATTACTGGTTGGGAAGCACTGAAAACAGTCATGCAAGAACAGTTCGCTGCCACAGAAAATTCCAAACTTGCAGTTAAAGATCGAATCATAAAAGTTCACGATTCGGGAAAGGTGGCTTGGTTTGCAGAGATTATTGATTGGAATATGATATCTGAAGGTAAAAAAATAAAAATGGAAGGACTAAGAGGGACTGGTGTATTAGTGAAACAAAATGCCAACTGGGTTGTCATCCAATTACACTATTCCTTGCCTGCAGGAGGATAAAAACTTTGTTCGTACGGTGGGTTGTAGAACCACTGATTTTCGATGGGCATCATAGTGCGGGCTTCGATCATCGTTAGGCCCTGCGAGCAGAAAATGATTTGAAAATCAGAAAAACGTTTCTAATTTTAAATCTTTTAAGAAGGTGATGTCCTATGATTGTTAAAAACGATTGACCAAATATAGAGGAATAGAAAAGAGCGGTCATTTTATTCAATACTCAAACAAAGAGTTGAACGATGATTTGACCAATTTTACAAGAACAACAAAAAAAGGAGCATAACGATGTATAAGAAATCTTTTGTTCTGTTAACAGCATATGTTATGGCCTTTTTATTTACACATCAACATATGTATTCTCAAACAATTGTGGCCAGCGGAGAATGGGGTCAACATAGTTATTATATAGTTTCATATTACATGCAAACCTGGGAGGTTTCAAAAGCCAATACAAAAATATTAATAGGACCGGATGCATATCTGGCTACCTTAACAAGTCAGGAGGAGCATGATTTTGTCGCAAATCTTTTGGAAGGAGTGACTGGTCCAGACTTATATGCAGAATATTGGCTTGGCGGTTATCAACAAGATCCGAATGCCCCTCTTGATGAGACATGGGCATGGATAACCGGTGAAAATTGGAACTATATAAACTGGGCGGATACCGAACCCAATGATTATTACGGACCATTCTCGGAAGCCAATCTCGGAATAGCAAACTGGTATGACGGTTGGAGGTGGAACGATCAAGGACAATTACATGACAATCTTAGAGGCTATGTCGCAGAAGAAGGAGCAATACAAGTCCAGATCGACATCAAACCTTGTAGCGACCTGAATATAATAAATTGCAGGAATAGAAATGGAGTCATCCCGGTAGCAATCTTGAGCACCGATGATTTCGACGCCACAATAGTGGATCACACAACAGTAATTTTTGAAGGCGCCAGCGAAACACATATCAATAAAAGAACCGGCCTCCCTCGCCGACATGAAAAAGACGTGGATCATGATGGAGATACCGATCTGGTTTTCCATTTTCGTCGTTGTGAAACGGATTTGACCTGCGAATCTGAAGTAGGTGTTCTTACTGGCAGCACATTTGACGGCTATTTAATTTACGGTGAAGACGATGTGCGTATGGTAAAAAGGAAGAGACATTCATTTTATGCGAGTGATATTGCCAAAGATTATATTTTGTCTGATAATTTTCCCAATCCATTTAACCTGGAAACAAAAATACAATTCTATATTCCAAAATCGAGTCATGTTGCTGTAAGAATATACAACTCCCTGGGAGAAGAAGTTCGAATATTAACGGATAAACAATTCGAAACTGGTTATCATAGCGTCATATGGAATGGTAAAAATAATGCAGGCAATACGGTTCCCAGCGGATTATATCTCATTCATTTTCGATCAGAGAATTATTTCCAAATGAAGAAGATGATGCTTTTAAAATAAATCAAAAGCGCTGGTCATTCTGCGCCCAGGATATACTTCCTGGGCGCAGAACACATGGAATATCTATCCCGAAAATCTTCGATCATCTTGCTGATGAATATCATAGTGTAGGCTTACTGCCACCACACATTGATAAATCATAGACGCATTCTTTTTAACTTTCCAATGAATCGGTCGGATTTTCGAATCTCTCAACACAACAAGTAAAAATCAAATCCGATACAAATATTGCTTCTGAATCAGCGTGCTTTTTTCTCCCAGACAAGTCCAACCGGCATTGTTTAACATCTTTTTCCAGCGTTCAGGATCAATCGGATAGATGCGCTCTCCCAAAAGATTTCTCAATTTGTTCAAAAACGAAGGCTGTGAAATCGTGATGAGAACATGCCCTTGATTTTTTAAGATCCGCTGGACTTCATTCACAAAATTTTCTTTATCACGGAGATACTCGGTGATTCCGATGGCGGAGACCATGGAGGTGCAGTTCTTCCGAAAAGGGAGATGATGGGTAGAACCGACAACGCCCAACAATCCATGCCGATTTTTGACCGCATTTTTTGACATATTCGGCGAGTGATCCAGTCCGATAATCGAAACAGAATCGGGGAAAATGTCCAATGTGGATCCGGCACCGGTTCCCAGATCAATCACCAATTGATATGGCGATGGAATGGCGCGAAGAAGAGATCGGAGATTTGCGATTTCACTATCAAGTAGACGGCGAAAAAGAGGCAACCGGCGAAACCGAAAATAGACTGCGGCTTTGACATTCCATAGTTTCATCACGATTGTATTCCAGAAGAATCGCAGACGAAGAACAACTCCGTCTCTAACTGATTTGGTTTTCAATCAACGAACGGATCATCGAATCCCCGTACCCTCAGGAGGGGGAACACAAAACTTCGATCTGGTCGTGGTGCAGCGTCAGTTCCAGATGCTTGCCTTCGACGCAGAGCGTCTCTCCGTCCGCGTGGGCCGGCAGTATACCTTTCAGCGCAGTGACAGTGAGACGGGAAGCCTGTTCCATCTGAATGCATTTCTTGCCGACCTGCGTTCCTTTCATAAAATGAAAAATCAGGGATAACACCCGAAGATGTCCCGCCTCTCCGGCAATACAAAGATCGAACAATCCATCGTTCGGCAGAGAAGTCGGAGCCATATAAAAACCACCGCCCATTCGCCGACCGTTCATTACAGAGAGCATTAAAGAGGGCTGGATGAGTTTATGATTGTTGAATTCAATCTCAACGGTTGGCGCTTTGTAATAGAGAAAGAGCACTTTGAATGCTGCAACCGCATAGCCGAGAAATCCGCTCAGATATTTCATCTTGGCCGCTTCAAAACCGACAACGGCGTCAAAACCGATTCCGATCCCATTTCCGAAATACCGGCCTTCCTGCCCATCCACGGATACGTGGCCCACATCGATTTTCTTTTTAAAACCTTCGGCCAGCACTTTGCATCCCGCCTCCAGGCCGTGAGGAATATTCGCTCCATAACCAAAATCGTTTCCTCGCCCGACGCAGATCACACCCATGACCGGGCAATGATCGTGCATTTTTTTGGCCTCCATCAAACCGTTCAGTACTTCATTGGCGGTTCCGTCTCCACCCATGGCGACGACCACATCCACCTTTTCTTTGGCGGCCAGTTTTGTCAATTCGGACGCATGCCACGGCCTTTCCGTGTAAATCAGATCATATGCAAGTTGATATTCTTCCAAAAGTTTTTTAACGTCAGGCACAGCTTTGGCGGCATGTCCCTTCCCTGCCATCGGATTGACAATGATGCGAAACTTTGGCATGCTCTCTCTCCCGTTCTTTTGTTCATGAACAAACGACCACCCGTAAAGCGGATATCTTTTAATTCATCCCGAATGGTCGGGATGGACTAAAAGTAGGCACGTCTGTGCCTACCAGTTTCTGATCGAGTCCCGATTTATCGGGATGAAGATCAATCGATAGAATTTGATATTCCGGCAATCACTTCTTTCATCCAGATTGAGAACTGTTGCTCTCCTTTTGTGGCAACTTCCTTGACCTCGTGATGGCTCAGCCGTTTTGAAGAAAGCCCCGTTGCCATATTGGTGATCAAAGAAACACCAAGAATCCGCATACCCATTTGAACGCCTGCGATCACTTCGGGAACCGTGGACATACAGACGGCATCGCCCCCCATCCGGCGGATCATCCGGATCTCGGCGGCCGTCTCGTAACTCGGTCCGGAAGTCACAGCAAGAATTCCTTTTTTTAAGCGAATGCCTGACTTTTTGGCTGCGCTTTCGCCGATTCGAATCAGGAACGGATCGTACGGCGCGCTCATGTCCGGAAAGCGCTCGCCGTATGAGGGATCGTGCGTTCCTATCAGCGGATTGGTTCCCATCAGATTGATGTGATCGGTGATCAGCATGAGGTCTCCGGGAGAAAATTTCGTATTCAATGCGCCGGCCGCATTGGTGAGAACAAGCACCCGGATGCCCAGTCTGGAGAGAACGCGGATCGAAAAAATCACCTGATGAATGGGATACCCTTCGTAATAGTGGACCCTGCCCTGAAGAATCAGGAACGGGACGTTGCCGATGCGGCCGCACACCAGACGGCCCCGATGCCCTTCGACCGTCGATGCAGGCCAGAAAGGAATCGATGCGGTTTCAATTGAAAATGAGATTTCCATTTGATCCGCAAACGCTCCCAATCCCGATCCCAGTGTGAGACCAATTTCGGGAAGAGGTTTGGGAATGTGGGCTGAAATAAAATCGACGGCTTGCTGAATTTGATCGATTTCTTTGATCATAAAGTGATTCAATGTAAATATTTCAAAAAGGAAATACAAGAAGTTTCTGAATAAAGACTTAACCGGTTTTTCCATTTGACATTTTGTGACTATTCATGTACCTTAAAAAACCAAAAGGAAAATAAGAATGGAAATCTTTTATTCTCCAAAGTGTCTTGAATACGAACATCCGAACCATCCCGAATCTCCAGACAGAATTGGAAGAACGGCCGATTATCTGACAAAAAAAGGATTCACGTTCATCGAACCCCGAACTGCCCTGAAAGAAGACATTCTGAGAGTGCATTCAAAAACAATGTTTGACGGCGTAAAAGCAGGCACCCAATCCGATTACGATACACCGGCAATTCCCGGGATATTTGATGATGCGATGTTGTCGGCCGGTTCGGCGATTCAGGCGGCTGAAGCGGCTGTCAAAAACGAACCGGCATTCTCCCTGATGCGGCCACCCGGACACCACGCCACAAGAAACAGAGTCATGGGATTCTGCTATTTTAACAACATCGCAATCGCTTCGGCAAAAGTTCTGGATCGATTCCCGAAGAACAAAATCGCAATTCTGGATATCGATTGTCATCACGGAAACGGAACCGAGGATATTTTTTTGAATCATTCGTCGATCATCTACGCTTCTCTGCATCAGAGTCCACTTTATCCCGGAACCGGGCTTCAATCCCGCGGCAACTGCTACAACTTTCCTCTTTTCCCCGGGACCGAAGAAACCGGGTATCTGGAGACACTTCAAAACGCATGTGAAATTATCCGGCAATTTTCACCGGCGCTGATCGGGGTCTCCGCCGGTTTCGATACCTGCCGGAACGATCCGCTCACGCAATTGAATCTGGATATAGAGAGCTATCAAAAAATCGGCGAGATGATTTCCGGACTAAAAATTCCTACATTTATCGTCATCGAAGGCGGATACAGTTCGGATCTGCCCGAATGTATTTTTTCATTTTTAGTGGGATTCGAATAAAAAGTGCCGTTAAATTAGCAAATAATTTATTATATTATTAAAGAAACAAAATGAACCCGAATCCGATAAAACAACGTAAATATGTTTAAACTGCTCAAGGAAGATATTCAAACCGTATTCATCAAAGACCCGGCTGCACGCTCGACACTCGAAGTGCTGCTTTGTTATCCGGGACTCCACGCCCTCTGGGTACACCGCATTGCACATGGATTATGGAGACGGAAATTCTATCTGCTTGCCAGAATCCTCTCACAGATCAGCCGATGGATGACGGCAATTGAAATCCATCCGGGAGCCAAAATCGGCAGGAAATTTTTTATGGACCACGGCGCGGGTATCGTGATCGGCGAGACAGCGGAAATTTATGACAACGTGTTGATGTATCAGGGAGTCGTGCTCGGTGGAACCTCTCTCGAAAAGAAAAAACGCCACCCGACCATCGGGAACGATGTGATCATTGGTGCCGGAGCCATTCTGCTTGGCCCGATCATCATCGGGGACGGAGGAAAGATCGGAGCGGGATCGGTTGTGGTTAAAGATGTACCGCCCGAAAAGACCGTGGTCGGCGTCCCCGCGCGAATCGCCGGAGAGCATGCCCATCTGTTAGTCGATCTGGAACACGGCCAGCTGCCCGATCCGATATTGAACACGTTGCAGCATCTTCTCGACGAACAGAAAAAACTGAAAGATAAAATCACGCATCTCGAAAAACAGTTCGATCAAAAAAAATAAACGGATTTTTGTCTCTTCGAAAAAGGGTGCAAAATGGGATCCAAAGAAAAAATGACCATTCCGAAACTTCAATCGATGAAGAAGGAAGGATCAAAAATCACCTGCCTCACCGCTTACGACTATTTGACCGCATCCATTCTGGACAGCGCCGGTATTGATCTCATTCTGGTCGGCGATTCCTGTTCCATGGTTTTCACCGGCCATCCAACCACATTGCCCATTACATTGGAACAGATGATCTACCACACACAGGCGGTCAGCCGCGGGGTAGACAGGGCCGTCTTGATTTCGGACATGCCCTTTCTCTCTTTTCAGACCGGTCCAGAAGAGGCCGTTAAAAACGCCGGCCGGTTTTTGAAAGAAGGAGAGGCACACGGCGTTAAAGTGGAAGGCGGTGAGGCCATTGCAGAAACGATCCACCGACTGGTGCAGATGGGAATTCCGGTCATGGGTCATCTCGGTCTCACACCACAATCGGTCCGGCTTTTCGGGGGATACAGTGTTCGCGGCATGGAAAAAACGGAAGCGGACACGCTTCGAAAAGATGCGAAAATCTTAGAAGAAGCGGGTGTGTTTTCAATCGTTCTGGAAAAAATCCCCGCCAGACTGGCCAGACAAATCACAGAAAGCGTTTCTGTGCCTACCATCGGTATCGGTGCGGGAGTGCACTGTGACGGCCAGATTCTGGTGACGCCTGACATGTTGGGCTTGTTCGAAGCCTTTAAACCGAAATTTGTCAGGCAGTACGAACGAATCGCGAAAAGAATTCGAAAAGCCGTCGGAAAATATATCGAAGATGTGAAAAATGGTGGATATCCTGCCGAGGAGGAAAGCTACTGATGGAATCTTCTTTTCTTTTTCTGTTTGTCGGAGTTTTTATTTTCATCGCAAAATCACTGGTTGGCAACCGAAGCGGAATGGTTCAATTTCTTTCATTTCTGACCATCGGTTTCATTACGGGAACCATCATCGGAATCATGGAAAGCCAGGCCCTGATTCCAGGCCTGTCCCTGCCCTGGCTGAGCGGCTCCATTATCGGAATCCTGTCCGCAATTCTGATCTACTATGCGGAAAAACTTGATCTTTTTCATCGCCCCGGCATACAGTATATCTCGACGACCCTTCTGTCATTGATACTTGCCTCGGCCTGTTACGGCCTGCTTGCCCTCTATCTTTTCCGGCTCCAGCCCGAAAAGAGTTTCCCGTTTGCCAGGGGAATCGTTTTTCTCATTTTCTTGCTATATGCATTCATCATTGTGTTTGGATATACTTTCCCAAAACGCTGGTTTATCAAACGCGAAGACAAAATCTGACATTTATAAAAAGGAGTTTATTCTTTCACATTTTTTGCGTAATGCTTCTTAATCTAACACTTCCCGAAGTGTTCTTAATAATCCCCCCAAATCATAGGGCTTTTGCAGAAATTCAAACCCCCGTTTTTTAATCAGCGGCCACTGAGATTTTTTATCCGTATACCCGCTGGCCAAAAGAATCTTAATCTGTGGTTTTTCCGAAAGTATTTGATCCACCAGTTCGATTCCGTTCCCATCGGGCAAAACAACATCGCTGAACAGCAATTCAAAATCGCCCTTTTTCGACGAAAAAATCTGCTTTGCCTCTTCAACGTTCGCAGCGGTTAATATTTTATATCCATTCTTGGCCAAAGCTTTTCGGGTAAACGATCGTACCATTTCTTCATCTTCCACAACTAAAATTCGCTCCCCTTTTCCCTTCGGAAATCTTTTCCCGGCCGTTTCGAGATCGGACTGTTTTTCTTTGTCAAAAACAGCCGGTAGATAAATTTTAAAAATCGAACCCTCTCCCGGTTCGCTGTACACATGAATCCATCCATTGTGCTGTTTGATAATCCCGTATATGACAGACAATCCCAGTCCCGTTCCTTTGCCGACACCTTTTGTTGTAAAAAAGGGTTCAAAAATATGTCGGATAGTCTCCGCATTCATGCCGATACCGGTATCGGAAATGGAAAAGCAGACAAATTCACCCGCTTTGGCTTCAGGAATCATCTGGGCCGACAGTTTATCCAAAACGATATTCTCTGTCTTCAGTGTTAATTTACCACCTTCCGACATCGCGTCTCTTGCATTCACAACCAGATTCATAATTACCTGTTCCATGGATCCCCGGTCGGCATTGACATTCCACAAATCCGGTTCAAAATCGATGCTGATACCTATATCCTCTCCGATCAATCTGTGAAAGATTTTCAACAGATTTTCGATGTGAAGATTGAGATCGATCAAATCATATTTCAGGGGCTGTTTGCGGCCGAACAGAAGCAGCTGTCGGGTCAGATCCGCGGCTCTCCCTGAAGCGCTCTGGATTTCCTGAAGATCACGATATACCACATGGGATTTGTCGATCTCAAGCATGGCCACATCGGCACATCCCTGTATGGCCGTCAGCAGATTATTGAAATCGTGGGCAATTCCTCCGGCAAGAATGCCGATAGCCTCCATTTTTTGCGCCTGAAGAAGTTCAGACTGGGCTTTTTCTTTCTCTCTTTCTGCCCGCTTTCTCTCGGCGATCTGCTTTTGCAATTTTTGAGTGCGTTCCCGCACCCTCTTCTCAAGTTCCTCCTGATCTTTGATCAAAGCTTGATCTCTTGCCTGTATTTCAGAAAGCATTTCATTGAATCCATCAATCAGCAAACCCAGTTCATCATTGCTTTCTTTCCTGGCTCGCAGAGAATAATCCTTTTCTGTGGATACCTTTTTTGCTATCCCGACCAGATTCAAGATCGGTTCCGAAATAATATGCTGGAGAGCCGACGTGGCCAGATAGATAAAAAGAAGTGAGAGCAGTAATACGACAAAAACAATGCCGGCATACTGTTTCAAGCGTGCGTTCATTTCCAAAAGATCGTACTGAAGAATGACCTTACCGATATTCTCGTCTTCCAACATAATCGGATGGAGGACATATAAAAACTCATTTTGGAAATAAGCTTGATACGTATTCATTTGTTCGGGCAACTTGTACTCACTTTTTTGACGAATGTAGCTGGCAAACAGGATATTGTTTGGTTTAAAAATGAATGCGGCCACGATATGTTCTTTATATTTCAAAGCAGAGAGGATTTCTTCGGCAGCCAGCGGATCATCAAAAGCCAGAGCAGCTGTACTGTTGTTTCCAATAATTTCCGCCAGAATGGTCAGTTCGTTGATCATCGTATGACGGGACATTTTCACTTCATACCAGATAAACGAGGCCGAGGCCAGGAGCAGGGCAATGATACTGATCAACATGATGATCAACGTCAATTTATATTTGATCGATCTATCCCTGAATCTCATCGCGAACCGCCTCCCACAATCTTTGCCAGATTTAACAGTTTTGAACTCAATTTCAGCCCGGCGGCCTGTGCTGCATCGACATTGATTTCAAAATGAATCTTATTCGCTTTTCTGATAAAATTGATGATTCCACCTTCCCGACTAAAATTTTCCGTATCTCCGACGGTCAGTATACTCGCATGCCGCAGTTTACTGAAAATCATAGCGAGATTTTTTGTTTCAGAATCACTGATAAAAAGAATTTGACAGTTATTTATATTATCGAGCCGATCATACCGTTCAATTTCGATTTGCCTGCCGTGTATGTACTTGCCCCGGACTGTATTGTCCAAATCGTCTCTGAAAGGATCCTGGCCCAAAATGCCGATGACGATCTGTTTTGAACTGTCCGCAAACACTTTATCAGGCCACTGAACGAATTTGGCAAATTGATATAGAAATGCGGCCTTGATCTGATATTCGGTGGGCTTGAAAACAGGCATCTCCTGGGCCGAAACCGAATGCACAAACAGGACAGCGATAAAAAGTAATAAGTGACCTTTTTTTGTCATTGAACCTTTTTTGATTAGCGACTGGATACTCAAAATTTCGTCAACCAAACCGATTTTAGACTAGAATTCCCATTTTACCGAACCGTAAATTCCTCTTTGAACTTCAGTCGTAACGAAAGGAATGGAAAGTGTCGAAAACTCTGGATGATGATCATCCGGTAAATTCTGTCCGACAATTGAAACCTCCACTCCGGGGAAAAGGCGACACGTCAAACAAATATCTATATTGAAATAATCATCTATGTACATTCTGCTCGTCGATAACTGATCCACATACTTTGCCCATACATTCAAATCGAATTGATAGGGCAAATTGATAAAAGCCATAAAGGAAACTTGATGCTCGGGACTTTCTCCTTCAATATCATCATAATACTGGTATTGACTGCCTTCTTTCAGACTGGCATTGATTTTCAGATAAGTATAGGCCGCTCGTAATCGCAGTTTTCTATACGGACTCCAATCAAAAGAACATTCGGCCCCATAGGTCTTTGCCCCCCGGTTGTTGGCCGCTTTAAAGGGTTCGAACGATTGCAGTTTATCATACAAATTATAGAAAATAGCAATATCAAAATAAAAATTGGCCAGCGGATAATGATGAGATCCCAATTCGAATGCCGTGAGTTCTTCGGAATCAAACGCCCTGTCCCCTTCGATAAAGATCGTCCACATATCATGATCGGCGCGGGAAGGTGAGCGAATCGCACGGGAAACGGCTCCCCACAATGCATTCCGATCGTTCGGCTTCCAGATCATCCGCATGTTTGGCTGAACTTCAAAACCTGTAAAATCATTATGCTCAAATTTTGATCCGATGATCAACTTTAAAAATTCATCGCGGATTTTCCATTCTTCCTGTACAAACGCACTGTACAGATCGTATTGGCGATTCGGAGGATCAAACATGACAATTGCAGAGTTCTCCATTTTATCCTTTGTCAGCCGATATTCAAGACCCCATACAACGCTGTGTCTTGGATGAATCTGAAACCGGTGTTGAAAATCGACATCAAACGTATGGTATCCGCCGCCGATAAAATTTTTCTCGATTCGTTCCACCCGATCATAATAAAACTGTAGTGCAAAATCGGACTGCTCGGAATAAATATGTTTCCAGCTTCCCAGTATATTGCCGCCGTAAAATTTAGTATAGTAGGGATCAAACGTGGTCACGACAATCTTTGTACCTGCTTTCCCATTATAAATATCTCCCTGCAGCTTGAAGAAATTGGACTCCGATTGATCCCAATCCATTCGAAAACCGCCTCTCAATGCATCCCAGTCATCAAAAGCTTCTTTCCCCGATGCATCGACATAGCTGTCCCGTTTGAAATATTTACCATACATGCGATAATACACATGTTTCCCGATTTGTCCGCCATAACGGAAATGGGCAAACTGCTTTTCATCGGTTCCGATACCTGTGACCAACAGTCCGCCCTGGGT
Organism: uncultured bacterium; assembly: GCA_964537715.1. Taxonomy (GTDB): domain Bacteria; phylum Zhuqueibacterota; class QNDG01; order QNDG01; family DSAB01; genus CAZTZL01. Next base: position 23,859 of record CAZIAH010000004.1, read on the forward strand.
CTCACGGACATTTTTTGAAATTACATTAATAATACCGTTTACGGCATTCGCTCCCCACAAAGTGGCTCCGGGACCGCGAATAACTTCGATATGATCCAAATCCTCCAAAAACATGTCCTGTGCTTCCCAAAACACACCCGAAAACAGGGGAGAGTATACACTCCTGCCGTCTATCAAAACCAGCAGTTTGTTGGCAAAAAGACTGTTAAATCCCCGGGAACTGATTGCCCATTTGTTCGCATCCAGTTTGCCGACCTGAAATCCAGGAACCATGCGCAGCGCTTCTGCAATCGTGGTCACACCTGAATGTTCAATCTCATCACAAGTGATTACGGAAATGGCCGCGGCCACATCGGAAACTTTTTCGGTCTTTCTGGAAGCCAGACTGACTTCGATATTCATCAATTCCTCGAGACTCAACTCCGTCAAATCGACAGATTCAACCTGAGCGATCCCGGTTGTAACAACCATAAACAACAAGAAAAAAAAGCATTTTTGCTTGATTATCTCCATCTGCTTTCTCCATTTAAAATTCCGCCTCTCCGCCTGAATCATGCACTAAAAACATCTTAAAACATGTTCTCAAGCAGCGCAAATAACATGCCAATGGTCTAATTGTTTATGATATATTAAATTCTTGTTAAACCAAACGCTTAGAAAAGAAGTTTTTATAAAAGGACAACTATTATCTGGAACATTTTTTCAAAATGAAATGCGATAGAAGGATAATATTTTAGACAATTAATCCCGATCCATCGGGACAAACCCGGCTTTCCGGGAGGAAGGTTAATCGCTGCGTTTTTTCTGACTCAAATCAATTGCTGTCCGTACCGAACGTAATAAATCGGTCAAAGTGTATGGTTTCTGCAGGAAATAAAAACCCTTGTCTCGTATCAACGGCCACTGTGATTTGTGATCCGTATAACCGCTCGTTAAAAGAATTTGGACATTGGAATGGATTTTCAGCATTTCTTCCACCAGTTCGATACCGCTTTTATCGGACAAAACCACGTCGCTGAAAACGAGTCTAAAATTTCCTTTTTCCTTTTTAAAAATTTCAAGTGCTTCTTTTGCATTCCTGGCAGGAATCACGGAATAGCCGCACTTGTCCAGTGCTTTTAAAGCGGACTCGCGAACTTTTTCCTCATCCTCCACAAGAAGAATCCTCTCTTTATTTCCTGTCAAACCCTGAAGAGAAATCTTGCCGTCCACTTCTTTCTCAGGTTTTCCGGCCGAAGCGGGAAGGTAGACACTAAACTCGGATCCTTCGCCCAGTGTACTGTTCATTGAAATCCAGCCTTCGTGCTCTTTGACAATACCGTAGACAACGGACAGTCCCAATCCGGTTCCCTCTCCGGGACCTTTGGTCGTAAAGAAAGGTTCAAAAATACGTTCGAATATTTTTTTATCGATGCCGATACCGGTATCCCGAATGGAAAGACAAACAAAATCGCCAGGACGGGATTCCGGCAGTTGTTTATTCGTATCCCGGGTTAAAGTTTTGTTTTCAGTTTTTATGACCAATTTCCCACCATCAGGCATGGCGTCCCTGGAATTGAGAGCCAGATTCATGATGACCTGCTCGATATTCCCGGCGTCGGCTTTGACCGACCAGAGTTCTGGATCGAGATCCGTGCGAATCTCGATATTTTCACCGATCAACCGCTGAAACATTTTCAGAAGATTTTCAATCGAATCGTTCAGGCTGAACGAAGTAAATTCCATGGGATGCTTCCGGCTGAAAAGCAGCAACTGCCGGATCAATCCGGAGGCCCGCATGGCCGCGAGTCGGATCTCCTTCAAATCCTTGTGCAAAACATTGTCTTCTTCGAGTCGCATCATGGCGACATCCGAACTCACCTGAATGGCTGTCATCAAATTATTGAAATCATGGGCCACACCTCCGGCCAGTGTGCCGATCGCCTCCATTTTCTGGGCCTGAAACAGCTGTGCCCGAATCTTTTCCTTTTCTTTTTCCGCATTTTTTCTTTCAGTGACATCATGCACGTTGCACTGAATCAGTTTGCGGTTATCCATATTATAGCTGTTGCATGTAAGTTCGATATCGATTTCCTTGCCGTCTTTCCTTTTCAGCACCAGGTGATCATGATGGATATAGGCTTCTTCTTCGGACTCGTCGAACAAATCATCGAGCAAGGATGGATCATTGAGCACTCCAATATCGACAAGTGTTTTGCACAAAACCTGGTTTCGTTTTACTCCTAACAACTCCAGCATAAAGGGATTGACATCTCGAATTTCTCCTGTTTCCGTATCCAGGAGCAGAATACCTTCCTTGGCCGATTCGAACAGCCGCCGGTACCTCGCTTCGGAAGCCAACAATGCCTCCTCGGCACATTTTTTCTCTTTCATGGCCTGCGATTTTTCAACAGCGCTTCTCACTGCGGGACCCAGATGGCCCAGGCGGTCTTTCAAAACATAATCGACTGCGCCCGCTTTCATACATTCGACGGCGGTCTCTTCATTGATCGCTCCCGTAACGATGATCAATGGAGTCTCTGGAGACGCTTTCTTGACCAGTTCAAGTGCGCTCATCCCGTCAAATTTGGGCAGGGAGTAATCGGCAAGAACGAGATCCGGTTTTAAAGTTTCGATAGCTGTTATGAAATCTTCACGGTTGGCCACTCTTTTCGAAACGAATTTGAACTTGGCATCCATCAACTCGTTTTCCATTAAGAGTGCATCGGATTTCATATCTTCCAATATCAGGATGCGAAGTTTGTCATCCATAAATCATGTCCATTTTATGATTCAGCGAAAGCAAACCCAGAATTTTTGATTATTTTAAAAATATCGAAAAAATGCGGTGAATACAAGTATTTTATTTGACCACTCGATTCCGGATGAGGAAATTATCGTCAGTGATCCGGACCCATTTTTTAGCAGAAATCCGTTACTGTAAAAAATTCATCAACAAATAAACACCCTCTCTGCCAACCAGGAAGTATAAAAGAGTCATAACGATTGGCCAGATCAACCAGCGAAAAAATCCAAGAAACAGAAGCCCGAAAATAATAAGCATGCCGTATCTTTCAATTTTGAGATAATTTTGTGCCCATTCGTCTGGCAGCAGTCCAACAAGGATTCGTGATCCGTCGAGCGGTGGAATAGGAACGAGATTGAAACAGGCCAGAACCAGGTTGATAAGAACAGCCAGAACAAGAAATTGATGAAGGACATTGGGCCCTCCTGAAATACCAAAAGACAATCGGAAAATAACGGCCGCAACAATGGACAAAAGCAAATTGCTAACAGGTCCCGATGCCCCCACAATGGCAAAATCTTTTTTTGCGTCTTTGAACCGCCACGGATTGATCGGAACCGGTTTGGCATATGCAAACAAAACTGGAGCATGCGTGACAATCAAAAACAGCGGAAGAAGAATGCTCCCGAACGGGTCGATATGGGGAAGGGGATTCAGTGTCAATCTTCCCTGTTCCTTTGCTGTGGTATCCCCCCGCCAGAGTGCTGCCCGGCCGTGGGCATATTCATGAAAAACAATCGAAAATATCAGCACGACGATTTGCGGTATCCAACGCATTGTTTCTACCCCCTTTTACAAATAGTAATCATAAGTATCCTGTTAAAATCATTCAGTTATTTAAGAACCCGTACGTTTTTCAAATAATTCACAGAAAAAAGTGCTCTTTTCGCGGCATTCTCATCCCGCTCTAATAATTATAAACTATTATTGAAAAGGCGGGATCGTTGGCCGCATGTTCTTTGTCTTCAATACCTTAAAATTTCAATCACTTGATCCCGCAAAAGCGGGGCGCTATCCCGATTTCAAATATTATATTATTGATTGATTCGGGATGGCAACTCAAAATAAGAATGAACAATGAATATGTATACTGTTAAAACCTTGCAAATTTAATTATTCTAATATCTGGTATTAATGAATTAAAAATAAACTGATAAAAAATTGATCCATCAATTCGTATTTTTCTTTTCCATCTTTTTCTGCTCTCTCAGCCGGGCGGCTTCGCCTGACTTTCTCCGGTTCTGGATAAACCACTTGCTGATCTTGCTTCTTTCGATCCCCAGAACGACATCCTGCAACCCGATAAAAAGGTCATCGTCATTGATCAGATAGCCGAGCGTTCCCTTACCCGTATCTATTTTGGCAGTGATATTGGCCAATGAATGTATCGTCGAGCGGAGATCGTTTGTCAACGCTTCGCCGTATTCCTTATCGTTGATCAATTTCCCAAGCGTCCCCTCGTTACTGTTCAGCCGTTCTGCAACCTCCTTCAGATCCGCGCTGGCCGTTTTCAGATCCAAGAGGGTCTGCTTGAAATTCACCGAATCAGAAAGAAGCGCGCCAAGTGTTCCTTTCCCCTCGTCAATTGCACTGAGCATACCGGACAATTTCTGGGTGGAAAGAGAAAGATTGTGAAATGATTCCCGTATTTCCAGTGGTTTGTTTAACAGAATCCCAAGTGCGCCGTCTCCCCGATCGAGCTTTAAAAGTACCTTCCGGAGGTCTTCCAGAACGAGCGAAGTGTTGCCGACAATGGCATCATACCCCTTTGTCGGAGCCGCCTGAATAAAACCGCCCTCTTTAATGAGAGGTTTGTCTACGCTGCCCATGGTTAATTCGACCACTTTTCCGTAAACGAGACTTGCTGATGCGACGCGCGCTTTCGAATCCTCGCGAATTCGGCCGGCAATCTCCTTGGAAACCGTAATTTCAACCAGAATATTTTTCTGATCGAGATCCTTGGGGAACCCGATCTTCTCCACATTTCCGACCTCGACACCCGTGAGAAGAACGGGATCTCCCTCATAAAGTCCGGCAGTCGATGTGAAAAGAATTTTATAGTGGACTTTTCCCCTAAAGAAAGTGTTCTTGCCTCCGATAAAAAAAACAGCCCCGATCATGATGGATAACCCGATGACGATCACTCCGCCGACCCGAATTTCCTTGCTCAATTTTCTGCTCATAATGGATTGGCCTCAACTCTTTAAAAATTCCTGAACAATATGATCCTCACACGTTTCGATTTCTTCCGGTGTTCCCACGAATTTGATTTTCCCCCGATAAAGAAACGCAATCCGGTCCGCCACCGCCATCGCGCTTTGTACGTTGTGGGTTACGATAATGGAAGTAATTCCAAGCTGTTCGTGAATGCTCCGCATCAGCTTGGTCACCCAGCGTGTGGTAATGGGATCCAGACCCGTGGTCGGCTCATCGTACAGAAGCGCTTTGGGTTCGAGAATAATGGCTCTGGCCAGGGCCACACGCTTTCGCATGCCGCCGCTGAGATTCGAGGGCATCATCCAATCCGTGCCTTCGAGACCGACCAGTCTCAATTTTTCTTTGACTTTGACTTCTATATCACTCTGGGACAGCTGCGTGTGCTCCTGCAGAGGAAATGCCACATTATCAAAAACTGACATCGAATCGAACAGGGCGCTGCTCTGAAACAGGAACCCGACACTTTTTCTGATCGGCATCAATTGATTTTCTTCATAGTTCGTGATATCTTTCCCTTCGACAAAAATCCGCCCTTTGTCAGGATGGAGCAGTCCCACGATATGTTTCAGAACGACTGTTTTCCCGGTACCGCTTCCTCCCAGAACGATCAGAACTTCGCCTCTTCGAATGAAAAGAGTCAGCCCTCTTAGAACTTCCTTCCCTTCGAAATTTTTGTACACTTCATCGAAAAATGCGAACGGCGCCATGCGTCTCCTTTAAAAGATAATCAGGAGTTTGGTCAGAAAATAATCGGAAATCATGATACAGACCGAACTCGTCACCACGGAATTGGTGGTTGCCTTGCCGACGCCCTCCGCACCTCCTGCCACTTTCAATCCGTTATAACAGCCGATCAGTGAAATAAAGAACCCGAAGAAAACGGATTTAAAAATCCCTCCGAAAAAATCGGACAGACTCACGGCCCGCTCGACCTGGGAAACATAAGTCGCAAAGGTCATCTTGATATCGACGAGGCTGATCACCAGTCCGCCGAAAATGCCGACAAAATCCGCGACGGCAGTCAAAAGAGGAAGCATGAGAAGCGTAGCAAAGATCCGGGGAAAGACGAGTTTTTTCGCCGGACTGGCTCCCATCAACCGAATGGCATCGACCTGTTCGGTTACTTTCATCGATCCGATCACGGATGTGATGCCCGCGCTAACCCTGCCTCCGACAAGCAAAGCCGTCAAAAGTGGACCAAACTCCCGCGTGATGGCGACGGCCACGCCGATTCCCACCATGACCCGTCCCGCAAAATTGGCTTCCGAATAGGCCACTTGTACCGCAAGGACCATACCGACAAAAAAAGAAGAAATCAGAACGATAGGAAGAGAATGGAATCCGATCTCATCCATTTGTGTCAGAAGCGATTTGATTTCGTAGGGCCGGCGGAATCCGAAACGGAGTGTATCCACCCAGAGATAGGCCATCTCGCCTACATTCCGCGCACTTCGGACAATATGATCTTTGATCCCTTTCAGCCAGGAAAACATGGACTCACTTCCGCTTTTTTATTTAAACCGGATTATTCCGGGATCATACCCTTCCGCCGCTTCAAATCCGAGCAGATGCAGACAGGTGGTCGCGATATTACTCAGACCCAAATTTCCGGATTCAGCGAGCCGGTATTCGTTTTGAAACTGCGGATCGTAAATAATAAAGGGAACCGGATTCAGTGTGTGCGCAGTCCTTGCTTTGGGTTGTCCGTTTTCATGGAGCTTCGGCTGACCGGACTTGTCCAGTTCGAACATTTCGTCCGAATTGCCGTGGTCGGCCGTAATGAGTGCGATTCCGTTCAGCTCCTTGATTTTCGGAAGCAGCCGCTTCAGCGCGAGGTCGACCGATTCCACGCCGATGACCGCGGAGTGAAACACGCCTGTGTGCCCGACCATGTCTCCGTTGGCATAATTCACGCGTCCAAACCGGTGCTTTCCCGAACCAAGTTCCTTCAACAGCCGGTCCGTGATTTCGGCGCTCTTCATCCAGGGCCGCTGTTCGAAGGGCACGCGGTCCGAGGGAATTTCGATGTAAGTCTCAAGTGTTTCGTTGAACTTACCGCTCCAGTTCCCGTTGAAAAAATAGGTCACATGGCCGAATTTCTGCGTTTCGCTGATGGCCAGTTGTGTTACGCCGGTATTGGACAAAAGCTCGCCCACCGTCCGGTCGATGGCCGGCGGTTCTACGAGATATTGTTTGGGAATGTGCAGATCCCCGTCATATTCCATCATGCCGGCATATTCCACCTTTGGAACCGGGCCGCGGTCGAATTTATCGAAATCGGCCTCTTCGAATGCCCGGCTGATCTCGATGGCCCGGTCGCCTCGGAAATTGAAAAAGATCACCGAATCGCCGTCGGTAATCGGACCGACCGGCTTCCCGTCCTTTTCAACCGTGAATGGAGGCAGGAACTGATCCGTGACAGCGGGATCCCGTTTCCGGAATGTTTCGATGGCCTTTTCAGCAGAAGGAAACTTTTCCGAAATTCCGAGTACGTGGGCTTCCCAGCCCCGCTTCACGATTTCCCAGTCCGCCTGGTACCGATCCATGGTCACGACCATCCGGCCGCCGCCGCTGGCAATCGCGTAATCGTATCCCAATGCATTGATTTCGGACAAGAATTTTTCAAAGGGAACGACATAGTCGAGCGCGGAGGTCTCTCCGACATCCCTGCCGTCGAGAAGAATGTGAATTCTGACTTTTTTGACACCCTCTTCTTTCGCACGTAAAATCATGGCTTTCAACTGATCGATGTGGCTGTGCACATTGCCGTCTGAAAAGAGCCCGATAAAATGAAGTGTGGACTGTTTCGTCCGACACTGTTCGATCAATTTCTTCCAGGTTTCTCCGGTCCACAAACGGCCGGTCTGGATGGCCTCGTTAACCAATCTGGCGCCCTGGGCAAAAACACGTCCCGCGCCGATGGCATTGTGGCCGACTTCAGAATTGCCCATATCGCTATCCGAAGGCAGTCCGACCGCCGTGCCGTGCGCCTTGAGCTGTGTGTAGAGACAATTTCCCATCAGCCAGTCCAAAGTCGGTGTGTGCGCGGCCTTGACCGCATTGCCGATCGGACTGGGGTTTAATCCGACACCGTCCATGATGACAAGCAAAAGCGGACCAGGTCGTCCGGAAAAAGATTTGAATTTTTTAAGTTTCTCCATCAATACCCCTGAATCATGAGTGTCCAGTTAAATCAATCATTTATTACTTTGTAAACATTTTATGCTATACTCAAATGAAATTCTGTTTTTTTCGCGGCATTCGAATCCCGCCTCAATAATGATAAAATATAATTGAAATAGCAGGATTGTCAGCCGCATGTTTTTTGTCTTCAATAATCTAAATATTTCAATAACTTGATCCCGCGAAAGCGGGGCGCCATCCCGAGCCAATCGATAATATAGTATTTAGAATCGGGATGGCAAGTCAATTCTAAAATCGCAAAGCAAACTTTCTATTCATACTTTACTGCTTATTAAATGTTTAAACTTTTTTCCTTTTCTTAATTGTATACTAATATTCCTGAATATTAAGTATCAGAAAACCGATCATCCGATACCGTGTGTTGGCCGATTCGATTCAGTTTGTCCCCCATCCAGCCGGTTTTCGCATCGGGATGGGCATCCACATCCGGGAAATAGGGTTTGATATCGAGCAAAGGCGTTCCATCGATCATATCCACACCCGCGATGTGGAGAATATTTTTTTCTCGTTTGATCAGACGCACCACGGTCATTCCAATGGGATTGGGCCGTCTTGGACCCCGAATCGTAAATATTCCGTGGATCTGATCGTCCAAGAACGGACGCGCAGTCAGATCATATCCGTTCGATTTGTGAAAACAGTACAACAAAATCAAATGAGAAAATCCCTCGATGTCTTTCAATCCTTCCGCATACTCCAGATCGATCTCGACGGTTCCATGATTCTCCGGAAACAGAGCGCCCTGAATCGGCATTCCCTGTCTCTCCTGAAACGGAGTACGGATCGTTCCAATGGGGCAAAATTCAATTTGATTGGTCATGGTTAAAATCCTAATTGCTTCCCGATTGTGGAAGCTCATGAATGATGACTTCCTGCTCGCCGCGTTCCGAGGTCAGGCAGTAAACTTTTCCGTTTTTGCAGACCCAGTAGGAAATCGGGAAAGCCCACTCCGAAGCTGACATTTTCTGAATACAGGCTCCTGGCCTGATGAGGAATTTGACCTTTCTCACCATCTCGATGCCCGATCCGATAAAGAGCCGAATCCAGGTCGCGAGGAATAGGGAAATGGATTTTTTACTGATTTGATTGACTGTCATGATAATCTCAGATCTCAATTAACTGATATTCAGATTGACCCAACCCAATTGATTCTCCGTGCCGGATTTGAATCCGCGCGTCCAATTTGGGATAACTCATGTCCGTGAGCATCAGGTTTTTACGATTGTTTTTCCGAATAAGATCCAGGCTGGCCGCATCGATGGCCACCGGATCTTTGCTCGCCAAGATACCGATGTCCGGCATGAGCGGTCTTTGATTCGTATCAAAACAATCGCAGTCTTTGGTGATCGAAGTCAGAAAATTGAAACACCCAAATTTCTCCGGTTTTTGCGAGACGACACCGAGGGCATGTTCGGCAATCCGCTTCTGTAGTTCCGTTGAATTCACATTCCAGTCGTGCTTGACCGCATCGAAACGGCAAACCGCAATACACTCACCGCAGCCGATACATTTTTGATCGTCAATCACAGCCGTTTTATTGTCCATGGAAATAGCGTCCGCAGGACACCACCGGATGCAGACGCCACAGCCCGTACAATATTGTTCGGAAATATTCGGATTCATGCCGGCATGCTGCCTGAGTTTTCCCTTGCGGCTGGCAAATCCCATTCCCAGATTCTTGATGGTTCCGCCGAGTCCTGTGCTCAGATGTCCCGTCACATGGGTCATGGCAACAATCGCATTGGATTCCAGCGCGATTTTCGCCAGCGAGACCTGATTAAAAAGTTTCCCATGAATGGATACCTCACCTTCCCCGCTTCCCAAAAGCCCGTCGGCAATCACAACCGGTGCACCCGTATTCTCAATCGTAAAGCCATGCGCCTGCGCCAGATGCAGATGCGTCACCGCATCGTTTCGCTCGCTCCGGTAAAGCACATTGGTATCCGTGAGAAACGGCTTTCCCTTGTTCTTTTTGATGGCCTCGACCACCGGCCGCACGAACCCCGGAGCAATGTGTGTCGTATTCCCCTTTTCTCCGAAATGGATCTTGATCGCCACCAGATCGTTTTCGCCCACACAATCCCCGATCCCGGCGCTTTCGAAAAGGGATTTGATTTTACTGACAACGACCTGAGAGCTGTCTTTGTTTTTTACCCTCACAAAATAAACATCCGAACCCAAACAACCTCCGGAGAAATTGGATGACTCATTCCCATAAAACTGCTTATTTTTTCAGCTATTAATGTATTAATAAATCGGCACAAATGCAACATCCGCCGAACTGTGGATGATGAAATTTTATGGTAGGAGAATAAAATAGATTATGGTCATTCCAAGGTTCTACTCTGGAACGGACTATATTTTTATATGCCCGCGTTTTAATCACGAACAAGACGGACAGAAAAGCCAAAATATTTTGTGTAATAGTTACGACCCAATGTTGCACTTTCGGAAGATAATACTCTATACCAAGCTTCTTCATTCAGGTACTCAGTAGATGACCAGAAATTGGTACAGCTTCCTAAAAAGCTAAAGTACATAAAATAGCGACCTCCGCCAGGAAGTGCTGTGAATCCGCTTTCGTTTGTAGCCCCAAAGTTTGGCTGTTGCCAATGAATAAATCCTGCTTCCTTTAATTTACCTCCTTCTTTAAACCCTCGTGATCCTATATAATCTAATTCTGTCGGACTTATACCCAAATATATTTCTAACTCTTTCCATTCATCATCATTTGGAACATGCCAGCCTTCAGGTGTTAATCCTCGTGAATCATCCACTGTATACCAGTTATACAAAAAACCGTAAGTGTCAGCATTGCTCTCTTCATTATTAAAAGCACAATAAGCACCGGTTGTTAGTCCAGACCATAAAGTGCTATCTATTACATTAGGTATTGGGTCACCATTTCGGTAATGTGTCACTTTGAGATTTTCGGCTGTCCACCATTGCTCACCGATTTTGATCGTTTTATATATATTGCCGTCTATGTCACTTACCGATCCTGTTTCAAATGATTTAATTTGAAAAGACCAAATTTCAGACCAAATACTCCAATTCCCCTGATTGTCTCCTGCACGTACACGCCAGTAATACACTCCGAGATTTAATGTACCTGTGGTACATTCAGTACTTTGTACCAGTATAACACTAAATTCTGGATTGATAAAATCGTTTGAATCATCCACAACTACTTCATACTTATTAGCATCTTCAACATCAATCCAACGTAGCGTCGGCGTAATTATAGCTGTTACTTCCTCATTTGTCGGACGGTCCAATGTTGGTCGTTCTAGATTATTTTCAGGTTCTGTACTTTTTTTAACACAACTGATAGAAATAGTCAGAAGAAGAAATATGTACCACTTTTTCATCGTAATTCCCTCCTATTACCTTATCAATGTTATCCTTGATCATTCCAAGGTTTTACCCTGGAACGGACTATAACGGAGGATTGAACCTTCTTTTCGATCCCACAAAGGTCAGATCGAAATCTTTGCGTCCCGGTGAAGAACCACAAGACGGTCTGAGAGTATTCTAATAAAAGAAAAAACATGGAAGGCGTATTCATTACCAAACCAAGATTAAGATTACCCCGATTTTGGCAGGCCTACCCATCTTGGGGTTTTGGCCATGTATCTTCGATAGGCATCGCCAAATTTTGTGGTGGTCGCACGTTCTTCGATAACCACTGAGAAGCGTGATATGACAGTCAGAATCAGTGAAAGCAGCAGGAAAAGCCATGAAGCCGAAGCAATGCCGGCCCCGACCATTGGCAACAATGTGCCCAAAACCAACGGATGCCTTGAGTAACGATACATCCCTGTAGTAAACGGCTCGCCAGGTTTTGTGGCGGCAATACTGAAGAGAGCAACAAAAGAGATGATCAATCCTATTAAATAAACAACAAGCCCGATAAAGAACCACACCGTTCCCAGTCTAAGTGGCAGAAAAACAGAGTATATGATCATGGTAAAAAATACGATCATCATGAAAGTACTGATTTTCTTGACTTCCCTGACAGGTGTTATTCTTTTGCCAACATCCCTGGGCATTCGTCCTGACAGCATCATTAACAGGAACAGCAAAACGGTTAAAATCCAGGCATTCCATACCCCAATCTTAAAAATCGGCATGAGTGACATAATGATTCACCTTCTTTTGAGCTGCCGGAGGTGTTTCTCACCTTCGGCTATTATTCGACAAGGAAAAAACTCCCCGCCACGCAGGAATATATTAATAAATTGGCACAAAAGCAACATCCGCCGAACAGTGGATGAGGAAATTTTATGGCAGGAACAATATGATGGATAAAGTTTTATTCTTGGGTTTCATGATGTTCAACTCTACCTACTGACTATATTCCATAACATGATTAAAATACTCTATAAACTCAACCTCATTCAATTTATAGTTAAATATTTTTGCAATCAGATTTTTATAGTCATTATAATTACTTTCTGGTAATAAGACTTTAAGATTATCTAAGTATTCTTCTATTTTGATTTTGAATTCATTCACCAATTCAGATAACCATTCTTTATCAATTTCATTTCCAGAACTTAGCCACCTTCGACATTCAATCAATTTCCATAATTCTAAAAATAATTTCATTAAATTAGTAGTAAGAATATTCGGTTTCATCTCTTTTAATTCCACTCCTTCTAGTGTTTCTAACATTTCTGCAGTTAATTCAATTGGAAGTGGTTGTTCTTCATCATCAATTTTAATATTTTCTCCATCTATGATTTTTTTCATCTTTACTAGAAGTGCGTTGTTAATCCTTATTGCTCTCTCACATTTTTTATCATCTTCAACGAAAACAATAATGATGAAATTGACATTTATTTCCGATAAATCAACTAAGCTATATATAATTTTAGGAAATTCATCAGCTAAACGAGAAAATTCAACTCCCGATATTCCAATTACTATCTTCTTTAATATTCCTTCCTCAATTATTTTTTTTGGCATTAATGTTTTAAAGGATGTTTCTTTTTCAAATTTTTTTAGAACAATATATATTTTATCAAGCCGTTTAGAGAGTAATTCTTGCCACCATTTTTCAACTACTGTTTTTGCATTAGTAGTAGCAATTGCACTTTCTTGATTATTTATATAATATGAAATAGTTTTAAAAGCACGGTCATACCAAATTACTTCTTCATTTTCCATTTCGTCAGGATGAAAATATTTAAAAGTACTCTCAGAAATAAATCTGAATGCCTGCTGCATTTTATACAGGTTATTCTTAGTATTTAATAAATTTATTATTGCCAGATTTTGATCTTTATTATTTTGGGGTATTATTACATTACTAATTTGATGAACAAAATTCCGTAGTGAATCAGCCCATTCATTTATTTTACCACAATTCTTCGCAAATTTCGTTTCCTCTACTTGCACATCATTCGAATTTGGTAAATCTTTACATGTTATGAGAGCTTTCGATAAAACTAAAATGTTCTCATTTATAAATTTGCTAATAGATTTTATTCTGCTATGATTTTTTTCTATTAGAGCTTCAAAAAGTCTATTACAATCTTTTATAAATTCAAGGGATTTCTTTCTTATATAGATCCACTGTTTCTGCCAATCATAAACTGATGATGATTCATACCTTGACATTAAAACTTTAACCCAGATGCTATTTATCTGAGCGTGGAATAGTGGATCTATGTTTTGTTGTGGCATTCGCTTAATTGAAGTATTAAGAACATTTGAAAATAATTCTTTGCCAGGAAAAGGAGGGATTATAGCTTCAGTACAATATAATTTATAAAATGGTAAAAAAGCATAAATAGCGAATATTCTATTTACACTTTCATCATTTGCTTTTTCAATATTCTCATATAATAAATAGTTGATTTTGATATTATTATGATCTTCTTCAATATTCAGTGTATTGGTTTTACGTTTTAGCCAACTAATAATTTCATCTTTATGTTTTTTCACTATCTTATAATACTCTTTTGGTTGATTGGAATGATATGCATATGCCAGTTTGCATGAATCTTTAATTTCTGAAAATTTTAAAGAATTTAGAATAATTCTTCTGGATATCTTATTAATTAAGGGGCAATGTAATTGAAATTTATCAAACCATTGGATTAAATGCCCCAAACCTTCGCACTCAATATTAATTTCTTTCTTTTCTAACTGTGTCTGTAATGATCTTAAAAAAATAAAAATATCATAATCTTTTGGGTTATAACTTTGTATCTCATTTAATTTCTGCAAAAGATATTTTGGATTCTGACTTTCAGGTACAATCCCAACTAACTTCTTTATAGTATTTAATTTTATCCAAGGACAGCTGTCAGAGGCGACTAATAACAGACCTCCATGTTCAAATACATCATCATATATTTCTCTATTACTTTCCCAATGTTTTATAACAGTACAAGAAAAAATACCTTCAATTGATTTTACAAGTTCAAAATAAGATTTCTGAGCAAGAAAAATAGCAATATTCTCGTAAAAATACGTTTTCCCTGTATCTGTAATTAGTAATGGTGCTTTAAAACAAAAATCATAAATATATTCTTTTTCAATCAATGGTAGCAAATTGATCAAAGAGTTTGCTACTGGAATATTTGAATGAAGAAGATCAGACAAATGAGACGAGCGTACCGGGTGTAATCCTTCCACATAGACTTTATCCAATTTAATATAATATTCATTTTCCAAACTCTTTATAACTTCATTTCTATCAGAAATAACCCCAATATTTTTTTGAATGGTTTCAATTAAATTTTGACTAGATAATTTAATATTACATATATCCGCGAGGGTAACCATTCTTAAAATTTCAATTTTTGCCGCCCCATCTTCTTCCTCATTAAGATTTTTAATTTGTTTTGTGAGTCTTTCTTTGAGCATTTCGCCAAAGGTTAAAAGATAAATGAACTCAATTAATAATCCTTTCTCTTTTACTTTTTCCCAAGCAGATTGCCAATTATCAATCGATCTATGCAATTTCCTATTTTGCCTAAATTGGGTAAAAATGTCCTGAGCTTCCTTACATGACATATGGATATTTAGGCAACCTAAGCTAAGCCGAGATGCATCTCCACCATATCTGTACCAATCTTCTTCTCTAGAAGTAATCATAAACTTCACGGGTAGATTATAACATCTTTCGGCTAATATTGACCATTTAGAAACTGCTTGTGTTAAACCATCTACGACAATTATAGGACTTTCGCCTATATTTATTTTAGCAACTATAAATGAAATAATAGCCCCAAGCTTATCTTCATCAGAACACCAATTCAATTCATATAAACTATATCCTGTTTCTAACAATTTTTTACCTACTTGCCAAACCAAAGTTGATTTACCTTGTCCACTTGAGGATTTTATAACAGTAATATCAAAATCTTTAAAATAATTTTCTATTTTTTCTTCCCAATTTATACGTTTTACTGGTAAACCTTTTGCGATATGAATTGGTCGTGCTGATTTCCCCTCGTAATAATCTTTTACATCTATAGTTACATCTTTATTGAATGATACTCTAGAAATCCATTTATTTTGAATTGCAGGATTTATCACACCTTTTGCAATATCTTCCCGGACAGTCTCAATAACTGAATTTAAATCATCGAATCTAATCGTTTCACGATCTCTTGACCATTTAAATATTGAATAAAATAATGCTCTTAAATATTGATGTTCATTTTCTACATTTAGCTGTAAATTTTCTATAAGATGTTTAATACATTTATTCTCAATATCAGGTTCTGAGAGTTTCTCAAATTTTATAGCTGACAAAAATTTTTCTAAATCAAAATCATTCCAATTCCAAATTCTTGCTTTATCAGAAACTTTGAAATCTTCAATTTTTCTATGCCAATATTTTAAACTTTTTTCAGATATATCATATGTAGAAAGATCATGTAAATAGCCATCGGTAATATCCATATTATGAACAAAGCGGAACTTTACATTGGTAATTTGTAAATAAACTTCAAGGAAATTTTGAAGAATCCCTTTACTCCAGAAAGTAAAAGAATCTAATTTATTTTCTGAATATTTGACTTGTATAAACTCATATTCCTTAGAAGCATTTAGATGAATTTTGATTAAATCTATGTCTTCAATTCCTTCTAGACGAATTTTTCTTTCTTTTTTTGTAACATCCAGAAAATCTAGAGTTTTCCACATTGCATAGTTTAATTGAAATCCAATTCCTTTTAAATTTACAGATCCTCCAGTTCTCCTTTTTAGAAGCACTTCCACAGGATACAAATTTTGTTGATTATCATCCATATTCTTTTGAATATTTGAACTTGAAATCAACGATTTCTTTGATTCTTTTTTCTTTCTTTTCGACATTATGAAAAATATCCGTCTCTTTCAGAAATAAAATTCCTAAAAGAAAGTAATTTGTTGGTATCAGAAAGGAGTAAGGACAACGGTGTAGCAGAAATATAAAGTAAAGATAAATCTAATTCAAGTGAAAAACTGTTGTTCGACTGCTTTGATTTCGTCAAAGTTCTGCCTTGGTGCGATCAAAATACGATTCTTACCACTTACAAAATTATTTTTCACTCTTACAAAACGATTTTTCCCTCTTGCAGAATGATTTTTACCCCATGACGAACGATTTTACCCTGATGAAAAATGATTTTACCCCCATGAAAAATGATTTCACCCTGATGATATATGATTTCACCCTGATGATATATGATTTCACCCCGATGAAAACTCATTTTACCCTGATGACGAATGATTTCTTTCCGACGCGGAACGATTGATAAGCGAAATAATGGGCCAAAATCCTGAATCCGGGCGTTTCTGCGCTCATAGTATGGAAGTCAAAAAAGGCTGACCGCTCTGTTTGCACAGCAACTGGATAAGCTGCCGGCCGGAAAGTGCCGCCATCACCGTACCGGAAAACGGAACGGTCCACTGACCGACCATATAGAAATCTGACAGCCCCGGCAAGCTCCGCAGCGAGGTTTGCTTCATCATATTCTCAGGCGTGACATACCAGCCATCCGGCGAACCCTGCCAGTTTCCGGTGTAGCGAACATAGGTCGCGGGCGTCGGCACATCCACTACCTCGATTTGAGACGCAAAGCCGGGCCAGCGCTTGTCCAGTTCGGCAATGGTGAAATCGGCGATGCGCTTTTTTTCTTCCTCATATCTGTTGCGGTCTTTCGCCAATTCTTCCCAGTAATCGTAGCGGGTCGGATACCACACCTCGACCGCGGATTTGCCCGGAGGGGCCATGTTCGGATCAAAACAGTGATGAATCACAGACAACCACGGGTGTTCCTCGCCGGCGATGGTAATCGGATCTTTCAATCGGAAAATGGTGCTGTGCGGTTCTTGCGACAGATCTTTGTTGACGCCTATTGCCACATGAACGAGCGGCTTCACCGGAATCCAATTGTCGTACATGGTGCGTATTTCATCGTTGAGGTAACGTCCGCCGAGAATGTCAAAGATCACCGTATGACCGTCGCCCGCCCAGACAACGGTATCGGCCCGATGTTCGGTTCCGTCTTCCAAACGGATACCGACAGCCTGGTCGTTTTCGATGATTACATCCTTGACCCGGCTTTTGTAACGAATCTCGCCGCCTAATTTCTGATAATAATCGGCCATGCGGAAAATCACTTTTTGTGATCCGCCGAGAGGCACGCCGGCTTCAAGCACAGCCGACTTTGCGAACCCGGACAGAGCAACCATGGGGAATTGCAGCATGGGCCAGCCCGGCGAGTCGATGACGAACCTAACGGCTTCGCGCAAAAAAGGATCTTGAAAGCGCTGGGCGAATTCCTGGATCGTCTGCTTCCCATACTTGCGGAACGTGCCCAAAAGCGGCAATATCGCACCCATCATTTTCAGCTTGTCGAAAAGACTGGCCATCTCCGCTGGTTTGAGCGACATCCCGCCCATCATGTTCCTGCCTGTGAACAGGCGGACGAACTCTTTTGTAAGTTTGGCATCGGACGGAGACAGAGCGAGCATCTGCTCTTCCAAACGGCGGGGATCGGTACAAATGTGCAGGATCTTTTCGCCGCTCTCGACCCGCGTACCTTCTGTATGATAGTAAAACTGTTGATCCTTCAGAACACCGAGTTCCTGCCACATGGTTTGCAACGGCCCGCGTTTTGAACCCATAAGCATATGCATGCTGATATCGAAGGTGTATCCCTTTCGCTTCCAGGCGGTGCACAGACCACCCGGGATGCTGTGCATTTCAAAGAGAGTTGTGTTGTAACCATTCATGCGGGCATAGCAACCGGTTGAAAGTCCCGCGATGCCGCCACCGACAATGATCATACTTTTTCCCATATTCTCTTTCCTTTTCCTGATAATTTATATGCGACGGAGAAACTTTATTCTACGTTCAACCCAACCCGCTACCCGCTACTACACGTAATGAGTCCACATACGAATCACTTTAATCGTTTTCTTTTCTTGAATGATTTGATAGATAATACGGTGCTGTATATTAATTCGGCGTGAATATGCACCTGTGAGATCACCGACAAGTTTCTCGTAGGGAGGAGGTGCTTGATAAGGATCTTCCTTTAATAATTCCAGGATTGCAAGTGGTTTTTCCCTTAATCCTGAATTGCTTAACTTTTTTGCGTCCTTTTGTGCCTGTTTTGTATATACGATTTTCCATTTCACCAATCAAGCTCCTCGGAACATTCTTCAATGGGCGTTTTAAGACCCTCTTGAATGGATTCACGCATACCGGGAATAGAGAGAAGAAAAAGCGTCTCCTGGATTGCAGACCAATCCTCTTCTGAAACTAAAACCACATTCGACCTTTTACCGGTAATTTGAATGGGTTCATGACTTGTTGAAGCTTCGTCTATGAGTTTATATAATTGTGATCGAGCATTGGTTACAGTTATCGTTTTCATTGTTTTGCCTTTCATACATGAAACGTACGGAATAAGGTACGTAACGATTATGCAAATGTCAATATCATTTAAGAATATTTTTTAAGCTGGTGGTGTTCCTCACCTTCAGCTATTATTCGGCGAGGAGAAGAACTCCTCACCGAGCAGGAATACGTAATAAACAAAAGCCTGCCGGATTGAATCCAGCAGGCTTGGCTTGAAATTAAGATGAAATTTAGGATCTATTTTAAAAGAGGAGTTAATCCGATTAGTCTTCGATCACTCGAATATTTCCCACATCTCCCAGTACCCGACCCACTCTGGAAAGAGTGGGAATTACTTCAATCTGTTTAACATCTCTACCGCGTTTTGATTATCCGGATTCAGTTCAAGCGATTTTTTATAATTCTGAATGGCCAATTCCCTGTCACCGTTGATCATGTAGGCCTCACCCAGACTGTCATACGTATTCGCAGATTCAGGATAAACCAGCACATTCAATTTGAACAATTCAATGGCTTCCTTGGTTTGACCGGATTGTAAATATTGATACCCCAGGTTATTCATGCGTGTTTCGCTGAAAGGCAGCCACGTTGGTTCACTCTTCCGTTTTTCATTAAATAATTTGACTGCTTCTGCAGCACCTTTATTATTTAATACCTGGAAAAACTCTGTACTATTCAGAAAAAGGATAACCTGTTCATTGAATGCATCCGGTTGTTCAAAAGGGACCAAATGCCCTGCATTGTTAATGATCACTTTTTGCGCATTTGGAATCCCTGATTCAATCGCACCCGCATGGACAAAAACATCAGGAATATCAAATTCACCGACGACTATCAATGCAGGAACTTGAATTTCACTTAATGCGTCAAGAGCAGTGGGTTCGGGGCGCACCTCCAACTGGTTTTTTGCAAAATCGATATTCTGAGGAAATTTCTGCATCAGTGTCCAGAGTTTTTCTTTGATTTCTTTATTCTGAGGCGCAATTTCATAGGGATCTTCTTTGACAAAATATTCGAGGAGTTTATCAGGATTCGCATAGTCTGTTGCAGACAGACGTCCTCCCCTTGTTAAAAAATGATCCGAGTAGCTGAATCCTCCAACCACAGCGCCGACCAATATGATCTTCGATACTTTCTCGGGATATGCCAGTGTAAAATCAATGACAAGCCCACCACCTGCAGACATGCCGATTAGAATGGCTTTATCAATTTTAAGAAAGTTGAAAACCTGGTTTAGATCCTCAATATTGGAATAGGGGCTCTCAGGCTGCGGTGAACGTCCGTAACCCCGGCGGTCGTAACGGACAACGCGATATTTTTCAGAAAAAGTTGAAAATTGGTTGTCCCAAATCGCTCCGTGTACCAAACCATCATGAATCAATACAATGGTCTCATCCCCCTGACCGGTTATTTCATAATAGAGTTTGCCGTCATCCACTTTGATATAACCGGAATCGACAGCATCCCTTTGACCGGCGCTGATATGGATCATCAGCAATACGGACATGAAAATACCGAAGTATAATTTTTTCATTTGAAACCTCTTCTGATCTGGCTGGTTTGCAATATGATCGGAAATGAATTTTGAGATTAAGATGATTGCGATTATTCTTCGATCACCAGAACATGTTTCATATCTCCCATAACCCGGCCCCCACCGGAGAGATGCAGTTCGACATAATCATCATCCTTGTCCGCAATCACATCCCCTTTGACGACCGAATCGTCCCTGATTTCGATCCTCAGGGGCTTTTGCCGTTCGGAGGAATTTCTGTCCCGTTTGACAATCACATCTCCATAAACGATGGTACTGTCCAAAAGTGATATGGGACCGTTATAGGTCTCGACATCCCTTTTCACGCGGGTCTTTTGCAGTTCAATCGGTCCATTGACCGTGGCGATCTCTTTTCTTACTTTCACACCGGAACCGCACGAGATGGAACCATTCACGGCAAGCAGACTTCCCCTCACATACACATCCTCCGCCACACGGATGGAACCGTTCACGCTCTGCACCCCCTCAGTCTTTGAATGTTTACCCACCTCGATCACCCCGTTCACGGTTCTGCAGGTACCGTGAACTTCACAATGCGATCCGACGAAGATATTCCCGTTGACAGTCATCACATCACCGTATATCTTTTCGCCGTCATCGATGTAAAGCGTTCTGTTGATGCTCATCTTACAATTCAAAAAAAAGAGAAAAAGAACAGACACAAACGCAATAATCCGAACGGGCTTCATTTTTTACCCCCTTTAACAAGAGAATAAATTATTCGATTCGGTTACCGGCAGTATTGATCGATCGTGCGCAGCAAATGATCGATTTCATCCGGTGTGATCTTCTGGTCGGCCATGACCACAAAAAACTGTCTGCCAATGAGACCCATTTCGTACTGCGTGATCCGGTTCTCTGAAAAAGCTTTTGCAAATTGCTGGGCACTCCTCGCAATATCATCTTGCCGCTGCCCGATGTAATCTTTGGGCATGGACTGTGTAGTTTTTTGAATGGTCTGCCGAACCCCATAGTCGGCTACTTTTACGAGAATCTGCTGCGGATGTTTCATCGCATATCCGGCAATGCCGGCAAGAATCAGCAGTGTCAAAAGTATTCCCAATAAAAAACCGATGACAAACATCCCGCCGCGCGAAGCCCCTTTCTTCTCCCTTTGTCCGTCCACGTAATTCCTCCTTTTAGTATCATTTCCTCAAACTCAAAACTCGTAACCCGTAACTCTAAACTCTAAACTTCAAACTCCAAACTTGAAACTAGAAACTCATAACTCACAACTCGAAACTTATTTTCCCGTCCACACCCCGTCGATTTCAGTTCCGCATTCCGGACATTTCCCCTTGGTAAGTCGATTCTCGATAATTTGATAACCGCGACGGTGGATCAACTTTGTTTTGCAGTGATAACAGAACGTGCTTTCCCCCTCATCACCGGGAAGGTTGCCGGGATAGACATACCGCAGTCCGGCCTTGGTCCCGATGTCCCTGGCCTTCTGGATGGATTCGACCGAAGTTGGAGGCCGATCCATCATCCGGTAGGTTGGATAAAACCGGCTGATGTGCCAGGGTATAGCCGGATCGACATCGTGGATAAACCGGGCGATCTGTTTCAGTTCTTCTTCGGAATCGTTCAGGCCGGGGATGAGAAGCGTGGTCACTTCAATCCAGATGCCAAGTTCTTTCATTCGTCGGATGGTATCGAGCACCGGCTGAAGACGCGCCCCGCAGACCGATTTGTAAATCGTATCCTGAAATGCTTTCAGATCGACATTGGCTCCGTCCAAAAACGGCGAGATTTCTTCGAGAGATTCTTTCGAAAGATAACCGTTCGTAACAAAAACGTTCTTGATCTTTGCGCGATGGGCGAGTTTGGCCGTGTCATATGCATAATCCCAGAAAACGGCCGGCTCCGTATAAGTATAGGCAATAACAGAACAATCTTGGCGGATCGTGGCCTGAACCAGATTTTCAGGGGAAACATTCTCTCCCTGAATCTGACCCGAATTTTTCGGCATCTGTGAAATATCGGCATTCTGGCAGTTGAGACAGTGCATGTTGCATCCAGCAGTCGCCACGGACAGTGCCGGCGCTCCGGGAAGAAAATGGAAGAGTGGTTTTTTTTCGATCGGATCGACATGAAGAGCGACGGCCTTTCCGTAAACGAGTGTGACTAATTTCCCCTCTCGATTTTCCCGCACGCCGCATACCCCGCGTTTTCCCACCGCGATGACACACCGGTGGGCACAAGTCACACACTGTACTTTTTGATCTTCCATTTTCTTGTAAAGTTTTGCTTCTTTCATCATCCATCCCCTGTTACCAGATCAAACCTGCGACTACCCGTGTCAGCAGTCCCAGGATCAGAGCGAGTAAAAAGGTATACAGCAAAATGGCCCACGTGGCCTTTCCCCTCACCTGTTTGTAAAGCACCCCCGCAGTCGCCACACAGGGAACATAAAACACCACGAAAATCGTAAACACGAGAATCTGTCCGTGGGTCATCACAGACAGCACATCTCGTGTACCGAGGGCCTGAAAAAGCATCAGCATCGAAAGTTCTTTTCGAAGTAAACCGAAAATCAACGTGGTACCCACTTGGATGGGAAGACCGAGAATCGATGTGATTGGAGAAATCATCCGGTTCAGGAATCCGGTGAGGTGAAAATAATCGCTCAACGTGAGCACCGCGCTGCCGATGATCAACAACGGCCAGGCAATAGCGATAAATTCTTTGATCCTCAGCCATGTTTTGGTAAGAATGACTTTCAACTGCGGCAAATGATACACCGGGATTTCCATCATCATGCCCGGAGTGGATTCGGGCAGCAGTTTCGAAACGAATCCGCCGGAAAGTGCAATCACGATCAGATTCAAAAGATAGATGGAAAAAGCGGCCGTACCGCCCAGATAATATCCGACCAGACCAAAAATGATCGTCATTCTGGCGGCACAGGGCACCATGGTGGATACCAGGGAAGCGATAAACCGATCCCGCGGAGATTCCAGAATCCGCGTAGCCATTATTGCCGGCACATTGCAGCCGTATCCCAAAACCGCCGGGATCACCGCCGTGCCGTGAAGACCGATCCGATGCATGAAACCGTCCATAAGAAAAGCCACTCTGGGAAGATAACCAATATCTTCTAGAAAGGAAAGTCCGAAAAGAAACGGGAAGAGATAAGGCAGCACAATGGCAATGCCGCCGCCGATGCCATCCAGTATGCTTTTCAGAAGAACGGTGTGAAGCGCGACCGGATCCATCCGATTGATCAATGCAGCGCTCAAGGGATTAAAGAAGGAATTCAACGGTTTTTCGATACAGGCCCCGACTTTGAAAACCAGAGTAAAAAAACCAAAAAGAACGGCGACGAGAAACACATATCCCCATACATTGTGCATCAGGACCGTATCCAGACGATCTTTCCAGTGGTGTTCGGGTTTCTTGAACCTCGCCACCTTCTCGAAAATGGACATGGAAAGCGCATGCCGCTCCGCATTGATCACCTCATCCGAGGATCGTCCGTGCGTTTTGGACAGTTCTTTTCGGAAGGATTTGATTTCTCCAATCAATTCCGGCTGGCTGTTTTGAATCTGATTTTCAAAAAAACGGTCATTCTCCAGAAGCTTGGTCGCGAGCAGATGTCTTGAATACGGGATCGAATGATGAAGCGAGTGCTTGAGAAACCGGGAAAGTCGTCCAATCACCAGTTCCACATCGCGGTTTCCTCGAATATGACGTCCCATTTTTTTGGAATTGGCGATCCTGATGGTTTCCCCAAAAAGCTCTTTCACGCCGATGCCGTGAGAGGCAACCGTTTTGAAAACGGGAATTCCCATCTGATCCGTCAGTGCTTCCGTATCGATTTCAATTCCTTTGCGTTCGGCTTCATCCATCATATTCAGACAGAGCACCATGGGAATGTTCAGGTCCATCAACTGGAGAGTCAATTCTAAGCTGCGACTCAAAAGCGAACTATCGATCACATTGATGATGACGTCAATGTGTCGTGTGAGAAGATAGCGCTGGGTTTCCTGCGCGGCCTGATCCATCGACGTGAGGGAATAGGTGCCCGGAAGATCAATCACATTGTAAACCCGATTGAAGATCCGTACATGGCTTTTCGTATAGGTCACAGAAGCGCCGGGGAAATTGGCCGTCACGGAACGGTATCCGGCCACGTCGTTAAAGAGCGTGCTCTTCCCGCAATTGGGTTGTCCGACAAGAGCAATCTGCAAATGCCTTGGATGGTGATGTCCGAAATGATGATGTTTTTTGTGAAAGTGTGAATGCATCATATTTCCTGAACGATCACTTTTCTTGTCATCCCGCGTCCGAGAGCGACATCGGCACCGTGCACCCGAATAAGAATGGGCCCTCCCATGATGGCGCTCCGTTTCACCAGAATGGTATCCCCCGAATGAATTCCCATTTGATTGAGCCGCTGCCGTATACCCCATCCCCCCAATATCCTGACGACTTTTACTTCCTGATTTTCTCGTATCCGATCCAATGTCAGTTGATGTCCCATGAAACTCCTTTGACTACCCAGGATGATTAATCGCTATCCTCTATTTTTTCGAGAAATTGAATCAATTTGTTCAGCGTTTCTTCGCTGATGTTATGCTCGATCCGGCAAGCATCCTTCTCGGCAATATCAGACGCAAGCCCCAGAACTTCCAAGAGAAACCGCTTGATCACGCGATGCCGTTTGTAGACGGCTTTGGCAATCAATGCACCCTCTTTTGTCAATTCCACCAAATCATAGCGCGAATGGGAGACCAGGCCCTGATTCTCCAGATTTTTGATTGCGCTCGAAACACTGGGCATGGTTATTTTCATCTCGGCGGCAATATCCTTGACGCGGACGATCCGTTTTTCCTGTCCCAAGAGATGGATCGTTTCGAGGTAATCTTCCATATTCGAAGAAATGTGAACGCTCATTTCTTATCCATTTCTTTGACATAACTAACAAAGTTAGACATGTCTAATTTAAATTAAATTTATAGAAAAATCAAGAAAAAAATCCCGGTTTACCTCTGAGACCGGGACAAAAATCGATCATCAAACTTTGACAAATTTTTGAAAATCTGAGAATAATCTGTCATCCTGAATTTATTTCAGGATCTGTTTAGCGAAGAAAATCTGAACCAATACTGAACCAAGTCCAGCACAGGGTTCAGAATAACAATGACTGTTGAAATTTGCAAAGTTTTGTCAAACAATGAATTCAAATCTTGACGAACAAATATCGCAAAATAAAAATCAGAGCCACCAGATAGTTCAACCAGTTCAGCTCTTTTCCTCTTCCTGCGCATAACTTGATCACAGGATAGGCAATAAATCCCATGGCCAGTCCGTCGTGGATATTATAACTCAATGGAATTCCCAGCATGATAAGAAAAGCGGGGATTGCTTCGGAATAATCTTCCCAATCGATTTTTTTGATATTTCGCACCATCATCGACCCAACAATGACAAGCGCCGGTGCGGTAATGGGCATGTACTTTCCAACCATGCCGACAATCGGACTAAAGAACAGGGCAAAGAGAAACAGACATCCAGTGACAACGCTTGTCAATCCGGTTCGACCGCCGTACTGCACGCCGACCACACTCTCGATAAATGATGTCACCGTCGAGGTCCCTGTGCAGGAGCCGACGACCGTGCCAACCGCATCGGAGATCAACGCCCGGTTTGCGCCGGGCAGTTGATTGTCCTGGATGATTCCCATCTGCTCACCCACGCCGATAATCGTACCCATCGTGTCGAACATATCCATAAAAAGAAAGACAACAATAAATGGGATACAGTACAGTTTTAAGGCACCGATCAAATCGAATTTGAAAAATGCATGTTCCTTTGGCAAACCGAAAAGCCCCATATACTGGACCTTGCCCGCAGCAAGCGCAATGAGCGTTGTTACCAAGATTCCCCAGATAATGGCCCCGCGAACTTTTCTGACAAATAAAATCGCCGTGATAAAAAGTCCTGCAAAAAAAATCAATGTGTCCGCCTGAAGCAGATTCGCATTGAACTGTACCAGCGATCCCGGAGCAGCCAGAATCACCTTCCCGTTCTGAAATCCGATAAAGGCAATGAGAAAACCGATACCGACCGCAATCCCGTTTTTCAAACTCGGACTGACTGCATCGATAATGGCCTTTCTGAATTTCAACAAAGCGAGGATCAGAAAGAGAATGCCGGAAATCAATGTGATACCCAAAGTTACCTGCCAGCTGTTTACCACACCTATGGCTGTCAGAGACATGACAACGGTCACAAAGAAAAAATTCTCTCCCATGCCCGGCGCCTGGGCAATGGGCAAATTGGCATAGAACCCCATCAGCACCGTTGCGATAAACGCGGCGAGACAGGTCGCCAGCATGGCTGCATCCAGAGGCAGACCCGTGGGATTGCCCGCAAAATCAGTGGATAAAACAGCCGGATTCAGGAAAATGATATAGGCCATGGTCAGAAACGTGGTCAGCCCTGCCATGATTTCGGTACGAATCGTGGTTCCTTTTTCTTCCAGATGGAATATTTTTTCAAACATTTGCATCTCCTGCTTTTAATAAATCACATGAACCCTAACTGTTATGGAGAATATTGGATTGGACATAAACAAGGGCCGGTTCGATCATATAAAAAATGAATAAATTTTTGATTTAAATCAAGGAAATTTTATTCTGAAAAAATCTGAATTGGATAATTGGGAACTTTATGATTATATTAATGGTACACTATTGATTTAATCTTGGGAGAAAGCCATGAAAGAAAAAGTTGAAAAAGCACTCAATGAAATCCGCCCCTATCTGCAGGCGGATGGCGGAGATCTGGAACTGGTCGAGGTAACGGATGACGGTGTGGTCAAAGTGCGCCTGAAAGGAGCCTGCTGCGGGTGCCCCATGTCACAGATGACGCTGAGCCAGGGCGTGGGAAGAGAACTTATGAAAATGGTTCCGGAAGTAAAAAGAATCGAGGCGGTCTGATTGTTGTATAAAATGTCATGAAACATAGAATCACATTTTTTGATACAAAGCCATACGATCGCGAATTCTTTGAAACCGCCAATGAGAAATTCGGTTTTCAGATTAAATACTATCCAAGTCATTTGACGACGGATAACGTTGCATTGACGCAGGGTTCGGATGCGATTTGTGTATTTGTCAATGACATACTCACGAGGGAAATTATCGATAGTCTCCATCGGAACCACATCCAATTAATCGCGCTCCGTTCCGCCGGGTACAACAACGTTGATTTGAAAGCAACATTCGGGAAAATCCATGTAGTGCGGGTTCCTGCCTATTCGCCGCAGGCAGTGGCAGAACATGCGGTCGCGCTGATGCTCTCGCTGAATCGCAAAACCCATCGGGCGTATTATCGTATCCGGGACAATAATTTTTCGATCAACGGTTTTATCGGTTTCGACATGCACGGAAAAACCGTAGGTGTCATCGGCACCGGGAAAATCGGCAGGGCAATCATCGAAATTCTGAAAGGGTTTGGAATGAATGTCCTGGCCAATGATCCCTATCCAGAGGAAAACTACGCAAAACAAAAACAGATCAAATATGTCAACCTGGATACGCTGTACAATGCATCGGATATCATTACCCTGCACTGTCCCTTAACCCCGAAAAATGTTCACATGATCAATGCCAAAACCATCTCCCGGATGAAAGACGGCGTAATGATTATCAACACGGGCCGGGGAAAGTTGATCAATACGGTGGATTTGATCGAAGGTCTGAAGAGTAAAAAGATCGGCGCGGCCGGACTGGATGTTTATGAAGAAGAGGACGAATATTTTTTCGAGGATTTTTCTCACACAGCCATTGAGGACGATGTCCTCGCTAGATTGTTGACATTCCCGAATGTCCTGATCACATCCCATCAGGGATTTTTTACAAAAGAAGCGCTGACGAATATCGCCAACACGACACTCGAGAACATTCGGCTTTTCTTTGAGGAGAGAAAACTTCCCAATGAAATTTGTTACAAATGCGGCAATGATGAATGCAACCGAAAGAAAAACGGGAAATGTTTTTAAATACAAAACTTTGGCAAATTTTCAAAATATTTAACGGATAAGCAATTGGAAGAACTTACGTTAGTTTTTTCAATGTTTCTTCGAAGAGGGAACAGGCCTCTTTTCCCCACAAACAAAACACGACCTTTTCCAATTGGGTCTGACCTTTGATATATTCCAACACCGTAGTCAGCATGATTTTAGCGCATCGGTCCATCGGATAACCGAAAATGCCTGTGCTGATCGCCGGAAAAGCAATGGATTTCAGGTTGCGGTGTTCCGCGGTTTGAAGACTGTTGAGCGTTGCCTTTCTTAATTTTTCGTCCTCGTCTCCTTCTCCCATTCTCGGCCCGACAGCATGGATGACATATTTGGCGGGAAGATTACCGCCACTGGTAATCACGGCCGATCCTACAGTCACTTCCCCTCCCCATGCTTTCACCCAGACATCGCTCTCTTCCTGAATGGTATGCCCTCCTTTTCTTACAATAGCACCTGCTACTCCACCTCCATGTTTCAACAGGAAATTGGCCGCATTCACAATCGCATCCACGTTCATATCGGTAATATCCCCATCGATAATTTCAATATTTGTATTATGCACTTTCGTCTTGAACATCTTCCTCTCCCGTTTGTCGATTATCGATCCGTTTCTTCCAGAATTTGACTATTCCCTTTTCGGCGCCTATGACGATGAAAGCACAAAACACACCCACGATATATCCCCCTAGAACATCAGTTAGATAATGTACACCCACATAGATACGCGAATATCCGACCAGGACAGCAATCATCACAAATATCCACGTGTATCTTCTGTATTGATACGAAAACCAGGTTGCCGTCGATGCCATGTTCGCCGCGTGGGACGAAGGAAACGAAAAAGATGTCTTGGTTCCAATCAGATACCTGACTCCTTCGATGAGAAAATTTGGATGACAGGGACGGATGCGTTCGACCAGTGGCTTGATGACGGCACTGGACAGTTGATCGCTCAGTGTCACGATAACCAGACCAAGCAGGACAGCGATTCGCCCTTTTTTTCCTCCAAAGATCAACAATCCGAGAATGATCAGTATAAACGGAATAGTAAAATTGTTCTTATCAGTAATAAACGGCATGACCGCATCAAAGACTGGATTGGCCATACTCCGATTGATAAAGAGAAAAACAGCTTGGTCAATATTGTAAAGAAAATTCACCAAAATAAAAATTCGATTCGCTTAAACAAACACAATCCGTTTGTGACGCTTTTTCCCGGCCCGGAGCACGAGCACGCCGTCAATCAGATGATCGGCTGTCACTTCGAGGAATTCATTAATGACTTTCTTTTCATTGATAGACGCTCCGCCTTGCTTGATCAACCGCTTGGCTTCGCTGTTGCTGGCGCAGAGGCCGCCTTCCACAAAAAGTTTGGCTACCCAGATGCCATCTTCGAGCAATTGTTTCGGTAGCTCAACCGTTGGAAGCGCGCTGTCCTGATCTAGTTGGATCTCGGCCACTTCGGAGGAAGTGCGGATTTTTCCGTCGGGATCGCCCTGGCCGAACTGTTTGACGGCGGCGGTATAAGACTCCACGGCCCTATCTTTCCCGTGCGCGAGACGGGTGACTTCGAAAGCAAGGATTTCCTTGGCCCGGTTGATATTTTCTTTGGCCAGACGCTTGACTTCCTCCATCGGAAGGAATGTGAAAATGCCCAGATAGTTCTCTACGTCCCGATCGTCGATGTTCCGCCAGTACTGGTAAAATTCATAAGGGGACGTCTTCTTCCCGTCCAGCCAAATTGCATTCCCGGCGGATTTTCCAAATTTTTCACCGCCCGATGCCGTGATCAACGGAAAAGTCATGCCGTACACCTGTTTGCCAAGTTTTCGCCGGGTGAGATCGGAGCCGGCCACGATGTTTCCCCACTGATCCTGCCCGCCCATCTGGAGAATACAATCGTAATCGCGGGCCAGAACGTAAAAGTCGTATGCCTGAAGCAACATATAATTGAATTCGATAAAAGACAATCCGGTTTCGAGACGGAGCTTGACACTCTCGGCCGTGAGCATCCGGTTGATGCTGAAATGGACACCGACATCTCTCAAAAATTCGATATAATTCAAAGGAAGCAGCCATTCGGCATTGTTCAGCATCAACGCCTTGTCTTCCTTAAAATCGATGTAATGGGAAAATTGTTTCTTGATTCCCTCTCCGAATGTATGGATATCATCGACGGACAGCAACTGCCGCATCTCGGTTTTGCCGCTCGGATCACCGACCATAGTGGTTCCGCCGCCCAACAGAGCGATGGGCCGGTGCCCGCACCGCTGCATATGTGCCAATGCCATGATCGGAACGAGGCTGCCCACATGCAGTGAATCGGCCGTAGCATCAAATCCGATATAACAGGTAATCTTCTTGGATTTTAAAAGTTGCTCGATGGCTTTGTCGTCTGTTGTTTGATAGATAAATCCTCTTTCCTTCAGGATTTGAAAAACATTGTCTGTCATACAAACTCCTTATCCGTGCTTTCCCCGAAATTCTCTTTCCATATCCCGGTTTGCATCCCGTTTGGCAATATCGGCCCGGCGGTCATACTGTTTTTTCCCTCTGGCCAGAGCAAGTTCTACCTTGGCTTTTCCGTCTTTGAAGTAGACTTTCAGAGGAACGAGCGTCAGCCCCTTTTCTTCAACTTTGCCAGTCAGTTTACGAATCTCTTTTTTATGAAGCAAGAGTTTTCTTGGCCGGACCGGATTGTGATTGGCATATCCGCCTTTTTCATAAGGACTGATGTGGAACTCGAACAGTGTAACCTCGCCATTCTCGACACGGGCGTGGCTGTCTTTGAGATTCGCTTTGCCGACCCGGAGCGACTTGACCTCGGTTCCCTGAAGCACGATCCCCGCTTCCCAGGTTTCCAAAATCAAATAATCGTGCCTTGCCTTTCGGTTCTGTGTCACAATTTTAATAGACATAATCACTTCTCAAAATACAATTCCCTCTCCCTTGAAGGTCGAAGATGCGCCTCTGGCGTGAAAGGGCCAGGGTGAGGGTGTCAATCCCCCCTCCTCTTAATCTCCTCCCCAAGGGGAGGAGAAATAATATTCAATTTTCTGTCCGTTTTGATAAAACTTGACATTTTGAGTTTTGATCATTAAATTGGATTCCCGCGCCGAAGTGGTGAAACTGGTAGACGCGCACGGTTCAGGGCCGTGTCCCGTATATCGGGATGTGGGTTCGAGTCCCACCTTCGGCACTCAAGGCCATTCAATTATTTGAATGGCTATTTTTTATTTTTAATTCTCCCTTCTTGAAAAGCTTGTCCCGCACTTGATGCGGGAGAGATCCACGAGGAACGTCGGGAGCCTGTCCCGGCAATCTTTTAGCCGGGGTAGAGGGATGTCAGTGTGCTTCATACCAGTTCTGCCCGATCCCGATATCCACCTTGACTGGAACGGATAATTTCAGCGCTCCTTCCATCTCTTTACGGACCATTTCGGACAATTTTTCTGACTCGTCCGCATGCACTTCAAAAACCAATTCGTCGTGAATCTGCAAAATCATTTTCGCCCGCCATTTTCCGGATCGTAAATGTTCTGCGATCCGAATCATCGCGATTTTGATCATGTCCGCGGCCGTCCCCTGAATCGGCGTATTGATGGCCGTACGTTCCCCGAATTCGCGGATATTCTTATTGTCGCTCTTGAGTTCCGGCAGATACCGCCGCCGGTTCAGCAGCGTGGTTACGTACCCCTGTTGATGCGCCAACCCGATGATCTGTACGATAAATTCATTCACTTTGGGATAGCGGGCAAAATAGGCGCTGATAAAACTTTGTGCCTCTTCCAGAGAAATCCCGAGTCGCTGGGACAGGCCGAAAGGACCCATTCCGTACATGATCCCGAAATTAATCGTTTTGGCCTGTCGCCGATGCTCGTCGGTCACCTGTTCCTGAGAAATACCGAAAATTTCAGCGGCCGTTCTTCGATGCACGTCCTCACCATTCCGGAAAGAATCGATTAGAGTTTGATCGCCCGAAATATGGGCCATGATTCTCAGCTCAATCTGGCTGTAATCCGCCGACAGAATCACCCAATCTTTTTCGCCCGGAATGAACGCGCGCCGGATTTCTCGGCCAAGATCGGTTCGGATCGGAATGTTCTGCAGATTAGGATCGCTCGTGGAAAGCCGCCCTATCGCAGCAACGGTTTGATTGAATGAGGCGTGCACCCGTCCAGTTTTGGGATGAATAAGCTTCGGCAGCGCATCCACATACGTCGATTTCAGCTTCATGAGCTGACGGTAATCCAGCAGAATTTTGGGAAGCGGATGGATGACATATCTTTCCAAAGTAGCTACATCCGTGGCGTAGCCGGTTTTGGTCCGCTTGGGCCGTTTCACGCCGGCCAGCTCATGGACTTTCAATTTTTCAAAAAGGATTTTGCCCAACTGCTGCGTGGAGTTGATATTGAACCGCTCTTTCGCAATCTCGTAGATTTCCTCCTGAAGCCGATCCAGCTGAGAAGCCATTTCATCGGACATTTCGGAAAGTAGTTTCTTGTCCAGGGCGACGCCATTCTCCTCCATTTCGATCAAAACGTGCATGAGCGGCATTTCAACATCGCGAAAAAGCGGATCGAGTTTCGCCTCTTTCAATCTGGGCTCGAGGGCATTTCTCAACTGGAAAGTAACGTCCGCATCTTCACATCCATATTCGGCCACTTTTTCAAGATCGACCTCTGCCATGCTGATCTGGCTTTTACCCGTGCCGATCAGCGCCTTGGTCGGGATTTTCCGGATGTTGAGATACTCCAGCGCCAGCGCATCGATTCCGAACTGACGCGAGGTTGGATTCACAAGATAAGCGGCAATCATCGTATCGAAATCCACGCCTTCCAGACCAATGTCGTGGCGGCGGAACACGAGCAGGTCATACTTGATGTTCTGGCCGCATTTCCGGACTTTTTGATTTTTGAGAACCGGTTCCAGTTTCTTAAATACAATCGACTGCACATTGCCTTCCTGATTTTCGAACAGATCGCCGGTCCGGTCCGCCTCGGGGAGCAGCATCGGCACATAGACCGCCTCCCCGGCTTTCCAGGAAAGACACAACCCGACGATCTCGGCGGAAACGGGATCCAGAGAAGTGGTTTCGAGATCAATGGCAAACATGGAGACTTTGGAAAGCTGTTTAGCCAGTTGATCGATTTCAGAAATCTGACGAAGAATCCGGTAGTTCCGTTTCGGTCCCTTCCTTTCCCCGCCGGTCAGTTCCGGCAATTCCTGAAGAAACCGGCTGAACTCCAATTCCTGGAAAAGAGCGACAAGACGATCCTGATCCACGATTTTAAAAACGAGAGCATCAGGATTAAATTCAACCGGTGCGTCCGTATGAATGGTGACCAGCTCTTTCGAGAAAAGTGCCTGATCCCGGTGGGTTTCTAAATTTTCACGGACTTTCTGCCGTTCAATTTCCTGGGTATGTGCCAGCACTCCTTCCATCGATCCGAATTTTTGAATCAACTCCTGAGCCGTTTTGGGACCGATACCGGGTACGCCAGGCACATTGTCTGAACTGTCTCCCATCAATCCCAAAAGATCAATCACTTTATCCGGAGCGACTCCCAATTTATCGGCGACACCTTCCGGGCCGAGAACCTCTCTTTCGCCGCCGCTTCTTTTTTGACTTGGAATGATCATCTTGATCCGGTCTGAAATCAGCTGCATAAAATCCTTGTCGCCCGTAACGAGACAGGTTTCCAACCCTTTCTTTTCGGCCTGTTTCGCCAGTGTGCCGATCACGTCGTCAGCTTCGTACCCTTCGATTTCGTAAATCGGAATATTGAATGCTTCGACGACCTTTCGGATGACAGGGAGTTGTTCGGCCATTTCATCCGGCATTTTCTGGCGCGTGGCCTTGTATTTTGGATAGACTTTGTGCCGGAACGTTGGAGCGGAGGTATCGAAAATGCAGGCGATGTGAGAAGGTTTCTCTTCTCTGAGAATCTGCATCAGGGTATTGGTAAAACCGAAAACCCCACTCGTATTGATGCCCTTGGAGTTGATCAGCGGATTGCGGATAAAAGCAAAATAGGAACGGTAGGCCAGAGCGGTTCCATCGATGAGAAACAGCCGCTCGGATGGAATCGGTGAAATTGTCATCGGATTTTCCTTTTCCCCTTCTCTCGTTAACTCGTCTGTCGGATAACAGGTACGATCAACCTGTCGCCGGGATGAAGGCGGTTTAAATCCTTTCCTGAATTATATTGCATCAACAGCCACAAAGGGACACCGTGATGGTGCTTGATCATGGTCCACAAGGTTTCCCCGCGCCGAACTGTATGAACTTTCGAGCTCTCTATAGAATATTTCTCAAAAAAAGCGCCCTGTATCTGCTGATGATAGGCCAGCCGTC
The DNA here is from genome assembly GCA_964537715.1 of uncultured bacterium. Classification (GTDB taxonomy): domain Bacteria; phylum Zhuqueibacterota; class QNDG01; order QNDG01; family DSAB01; genus CAZTZL01. The sequence goes on from CAZIAH010000004.1 coordinate 58,883, forward strand.
TTTCCTCAAATACTTTGGGATCGACATCTTTAAAAACAAGTTCGATTTCTTCTCCGACACGGATTTTCTGCCTGTACCGCAGGCCGTTCAATTTACGTAGCATCCAGGTCGGAATTTCAAGCCATTCCGCGAAATGTCCGAGTGTCTCTTCCGGAAGAATCTGGATCTTGTTGTTGTCGGACACATGGAGATAATCAACTTTCAGAGGATAAGGCAGTTTTTGCCAGAGGGAACGCTCCATTTCAATCATCGTTTCGGAAACCTCACTCAAAGATGGATCCTGCTCCACCTGTGTATTGTCTTTCCTTGAAATGATCGGAGACATCCTGGCCAATGCGGTATAAGAATTCTCTTTAGTATCGGCTGCATCGACAACTTCTGTTCTTTCTGTTTCATTTTCCGGATCAGACTGAACAGCCAATTGATTCTCTTCGAATTGACTCCGGATTTTTTCCATCGCCCCGAGCACAGAGGCTTTCTCGGGCAGCCGAAGCGCATATTCTTTGGGAATAGGCCGGGTTCCTCGCAAAATTGCACGATCGAGCGCCGGATTGAATTGCTGGACCTCTATTTCTTTCACGCGAAACACCCGGGCCGCCTCATCGATATTGAGCGAGAAAGGAATCTTCACGATCTGAAATTTTTCATTGGCATCGTAGACAATCTTTCCAAAATAGGCGGACGGATTTCTTGCAACCTGAACGGCTGCCAGAAATTCTGCGTAAAAATTTTTCGATGCAAATCCAAAAGACCGGCTTCGATAGTATTGATCAATCAGACTGAAGTCTTTGGAACCCGTTCTTCGAACCGCTCTTTTCATTCCTGCCAGACCGTGGTTGTATGCGGTGATGGCTAGCGGCCAATTCCCGAGTGCTAAAAAATTCTTCATCAAAAGTCGGGAAGCCGCATCGGTAGAAATATAAGGATCTTTTCTCTCGTCGCAAATAGGGTTGATATTCATAAATTGACGCCCGGTAGAACGGGTGAACTGCCACATGCCCGCGGCTCCGGATCTCGAACGGGCATGACAGTTGAAAGAAGACTCCACGTGAACCAGATAAACCAATTCCTCTGGCAGTCCCTTATCTCTAAAAACCGCCTTCATCCGGTCAAGATAGCGTCCGGATCGCTCGACGCCTGCTTTGAATGTCTCTTTCATTCCCCCTTGAATACGGACAGATCCGGCGGCACGAATAAAAGTTCCGGGTTTGGGACCTCTACCGAACAGCCTGAAAATCCGGAGGGATTCACCATTCAATTCCTCTTCACGGTATTCCCGCACGGACAGCGCTTTCAACAGGGAGACAATCCGATTTTTTTCTTTGCTGAGAATTTCTCTTTTTTCATCCCTTGAAAGAATCGCATGAGGAGAAATTTGATTAAAATCCACAACGGAATAGATCCGTTCGGGTTTGTCCGCATCGAAAAAAACGGCCTGTTCAACCGAATATTGTGTAAACACGTTGACCCAGAATTGAACACGTAATTGCATACCATCGGGAACGGGAAATGGACCCACTCGTTTCGAACTCGCGGCTGACCATGCCAGTAAAAAAATGAAACCGACGACCAGAAATTTTTTTGTTATTTTTTTCATAACGATGTTAATGATTTTCAAGAACCGTCCGGACAAATCGGCGGCATTTGGCCAGCCCGAAAACACCCGCAATCCTCGGCAGCTCGGGGCCATGTACCTGACCGGTTAGAGCCACACGAATCGGCATCCAGAGCGATTTCCCTTTGATGCCCGTACTTGCTTGAATGGTTTTCATGACTTTGAGAAACAGTTCTCCGTTCCAGTCGTTCAGGGAATCTGTCTCTTCAAGAAACAATGTCAGTATTCGGACGGTTTCCTGATTTTGGAGAACTTCTCTGGCTTCCTGATTTTCCGGAACGGCTTTGTCCTGATAAAAGATCCGTCCATTTTCGGCAAATTGATTGATCCGTTCGACCTTGTCCTGCAGTGCGGAAATAACCGGCACAATCTCATCGGCGGAAGTAACCGGAAATCCGGCTTTTCGAAAATAGGGAAACGCCATCTGGCTGAGCTTTTCCGCTTCGGCCTGCCGAATGTAGATGCCGTTCATCCAATCGAGTTTTTCCGTATCGAACACGGCGGCAGATTTCGAAACCCGGCCAAAATCGAATTCACGGACGAGCCGTTCGAGGGAGAGAATTTCTTCTCCACTCTCGGAAGACCAGGAAAGCAGGGAAAGATAATTGACCAGTGCTTCCGGCAAATAACCCGCTTCCCGATACTGGACCACCGAAGTGGCTCCGTGGCGTTTTGAAAGGCGCGTGCGGTCTTCTCCCAGAATCATGGGAATGTGAGCGAAACACGGGGGCACCCAGTCCAGCGCATGGTAAAGAAATAGTTGCCTCGGCGTATTCGAAATATGATCATCTCCGCGGACCACATGCGAGATTGCCATGTGATGGTCATCTACGACACAGGCAAAATTGTACATTGGCATGCCGTCCGGACGAACAATGATAAAATCGCCGATATGTTCACCCTGAAACATGACTTCTTCACGGACCAGATCGACGAAACGAACCTCCTTTTCTTCGACATGAAAACGGAAAGTTGGCCTTCTGCCTTCTGACTCGAATTTCTGTTTTTGATCTTTTGTCAGGTGAAAACAGTGCCCGTCATAAACTGCCGATTCCCCTTTTTCGAGTTTTTCCTTTTTTCGCGCTTCCAGTTCTTCGGGCGTGCAGTAGCAGGGATAAACCCGGCCCTCATTGAGAAGCTGCTGCAGCACTTGCCGGTAAAACTCCCGCCGCTCGGATTGGCGGTACGGACCGAATGCGTCTTTCCGTTCCGGGCCTTCATCCCAGGAGAGTCCGAGCCATTCGAGATCGTCTAAAATGGATTTCTCCGAAGATTCGGTCGAGCGTTCCACATCCGTATCCTCAATGCGCAATACAAAAATGCCTGAATTGTGTTTCGCAAAGAGCCAGTTCATGATGGCCGTTCTCGCATTGCCGATATGCAAAAGCCCGGTCGGACTGGGGGCGAACCGTGTCCGCACTTGTGATTTTCTTTCGTGCTTGCTATTCACTGAACAACCGCGCTTTCAATAATTTTCTCCCCCAGAAAAAACAGAGGAGGATTAAAATCACAATAAAAACCGCCGTTTGATAATGACGAAGAATCATCGCCCAGTTTTCTCCGATCCAGACTCCCATGCCCATGATCAAACCATTCCACAAAAAACAGCTCAGGAGAGAGAGAACGAATATCTTGGCCGGATTCATATCGGCAATTCCCGCACCCAGAGAAACCACACTTCTGAATCCCGACAGAAACCGGTTGAACGCGATAACCCAGTATCCGTACCGATCCATCATCCCCTCGATCTGGTTCAAATGCGTTTCCGAAAAAACCTTGCCGCTTTTCCTGAGAAAGAGTGTTCGTCCCCAGCGTTTCCCGATCCAAAAAAGCAGCATAAACCCGGCCACACTACCGGTCGTTGCGGCCAGATAAGCGGGGACGAAATACAGTTGGCCGCGACCCACCAAAAAGGCACCCAACACCACAAAGGTATCTCCGGGCAGAGGCGGAAAAATATTTTCAATAAAAGCGCTGACCAGCAGAAATATATATCCCCACACCCCCTGAAGGGAATCGAAAAAGGCGGTTAGTGCCTGCATTACGATCCCTTTTCATCGAGAAGAGCAACCGCATAAACGGCAATGGCATTTCCCTGGCCTGTGGCATCGAATTTCTCATGGGTCGTCGCCTTGACCGACACCTGGTTCGGATCGAGACGAAGCGCCTGTGCAATCGTTCCGACCATTGATTTCTTGTATTGAGACAACTTCGGTGCTTCTGCAATGATGACTGTATCGATATTGACGATTTCGTAACCGGCTTCACCCACCATTTCCGCAACTTGGCACAAAAGATCGAGACTCGAACAGCCTTTGTATTTTGGATCGGTATCTGGGAAATGCTCACCAATATCTCCCAAAGCCGCGGCTCCCAAAAGCGCGTCCGAAATTGCGTGACAGAGCACGTCGGCATCGGAGTGTCCGAGCAGTCCCTTTGCGAAAGGAAGAGTCACACCGCCCAAAATCAGGGACCGCCCAGGAAGGAGTGCGTGTATGTCGTATCCAAATCCGATGCGCATTAATACCCGCTTTCCACAAAGGCTTTCGCAATGATTAAATCAGCCGGAGAAGTGATCTTGATATTGGTCTCCTCTCCCCGGACGAGGCGGACGCGATATCCCGCTTTCTCCAACAGCGAGGCATCGTCCGTGGAATAAAAATGATTTTCGAAAGCTTGAACATAACCTGCCTTCAGCCATTCGGTTTTGAAAACCTGGGGGGTCTGAACTTCCCAGATATCGCTACGCAATACGGTCTCCTCTACCCATCCATCTTTTGCTTTTTTGATCGTGTTTTTTTCCGGGACGGCCAGAATGGCCGCTCCACAATCCCGTCCGGCCTGAATCACTTCGTCTATTTTTTCGAGGGAGACGAAAGGACGAACACCGTCGTGAATCGCCACCCATTCTGCCTGCTCCGGAAGCACGTCGAGTGCACGCCGGATGGAATCCTGTCGTTCCACTCCGCCAGCGATCACATGGGCTGTCTTCTTGATTCCCCATTCTTTGAGAAAACCTTCTGCCAAATCGATCTTCTCTTTTTCGACAACGAGAACGATTTCACCCACCGCATGACATCGGTCGAATTTCTCGAGCGTGTAAACGAGGACGGGTTTGCCGGCAATCTTTAAATATTGTTTCGGGAATTCGCCGCCGATCCTTTTCCCGGTTCCGGCAGCGGCTATGACAGCAACGACTTTTCGGGAATCCCTGTTCACCAGATCCCCCAACTCAAAGAATCAGCATGGCATCCCCGTAAGAAAAGAAGCGATATTTCTCACGAATGGCTTTGCGGTACGCCTTAAAAATAAAATCTCTGCCGCCGAACGCACAAACCAGCATGAGAAGCGTTGAAGCAGGCATATGAAAATTGGTTAGAAGCATGTTTACGACCTTAAAATGATAAGGCGCGTAAATGAATTTATCCGTCCATCCGCTGTCCGCTTTGATGTGTCCGTCCGTTGTAGCGACCGTTTCGAGAACGCGGACTACCGTGGTTCCCGCCGCGATGATTCTTCCCCCTTTATCAATGATCTCATTGATCTTTTTGGCGGATTCCTCGGATACTTCGAAATACTCCGAGTCCATTTTGTGACGCGTTAAATCTTCCACGATGATCGGCCGAAACGTGCCCAGTCCAACATGGAGAAGCACGGGAACGATATGAACGCCCATATCATTGATTTTTTTAATCGTTTTTTTATCAAAATGGAGACTCGCTGTCGGAGCGGCCACCGCGCCTCTCTGATTGGCAAACAGAGACTGGTACCGGTCCTTATCTACATTCTCGGTTTCTCTCTTGATGTAAGGAGGCAGCGGGATCTTCCCGATTTTATCGATGATTTCATTAAAATCTCCCTTGTATGTAAAACGAACCACCCGTCCTCCGGAGACCGTATTGTCCACCACCTCACAGATAATCACACCGCCGATGTTGAGCTTGTTTCCCACACGGACTTTCCTTGCCGGGCGCACCAGCACTTCCCAGAGGTCTTTCTCCAGTTCTCTTAAAAGAAAAATTTCTACCTCGGCATTGGTTTTGTCCTTAATACCTGTCAATCTTGCGGGGAAAACCCGCGTCTCATTCACGACAAGACAATCTCCCTTTTTCAGAAATTTCAGTAGTTCACGAAACGAACGGTCTTCGATTTTCTGATCTTCGCGATAGAGCACCATCATTCGGGAATCGCCTCTCTTCCGGGTGGGATACTGTGCAATCAATTTTTCGGGTACAGAATACTTGAAATCGGAAAGTTTCATTCTATCCTTCCTTTACAATTTACATGATTCCTGAACAACATGATTTCAACTTAAAACAGACTCTCCTGAACCGAGCCGGGAAACGAAACATTCAAAGTTTGATAGGCCAGTGAGGTAGCTTCCCGGCCTCTGGGGGTTCGCTTGAGAAATCCTTCCTTGATCAAATAGGGCTCATAAATCTCTTCGATCGTGCCGCTTTCCTCACCTGCTGCCACGGCAAGCGTATTGATTCCGACAGGGCCTCCAGAGAACTTTTCGACGATGATGGAAAGAATTCGCTTGTCCATTTCATCCAATCCGTGATGATCGACATCGAGCCGTTCCAGCGCATTCACCGCCACCTCGTCAGTGATACGTCCGTCCCCTTCGACCTGGGCAAAATCCCGCACCCTTCTGAGAAGGCGGTTGGCCACCCTCGGCGTGCCTCTGGATCGTCTGGCAATTTCGGCAACTCCGGATTCTTCCACTTCAACCTGAAGCAGTTTGGCGGAGCGCAATAAAATCCTGGAAAGCTCTTCAGGCTGATAATAGTCCAGCCGGCTCACCACACCGAACCGGCTCCGCAGCGGCGAAGTAAGCAGACCCGCCCGCGTAGTGGCCCCGACCAGCGTGAAGTGGGGAACATTGAGACTGACGCTGCGGGCATGGGGCCCGCGGTCTATGACAATGTCCAGCCGAAAGTTCTCCATGCCGGGATAAAGGTATTCCTCAACGACGGTGTTGAGTCGATGAATCTCGTCAATGAAAAGCACATCCCTGGCCTGGAGATTGGTCAGAATGCCAGCCAGATCGCCCGCTCTTTCGAGAGCGGGACCGGTCGTCGTTTTAATATCTGAGTCCAGCTCATTGGCCAAAATATGCGCCAATGTGGTTTTCCCCAGACCCGGCGGGCCGTAAAACAAAACATGATCCAGCGCTTCGCCGCGTTCTTTCGCGGCCTGAATAAACACCTTTAAATTCGAAACGATTTTCTTCTGTCCCACGAAATCTTCAAACGAACCGGGACGCAGCGTCTGGTCGAACGCCTTCTCATCTTCCAATGCTGCCGGATTTGTAATTCTCTCTTCGGTCATTTGGTTATCAATATGAACGTCAATCGTTTGGGTTAACCTATATCTCCCGCAAGGCCAGTCTCAGTGCCTTTTCAAGAGTCAATGCTTCGTTTCCCCGGATGATTTTCTGGACTGCCTTCTGGGCCTGCGGACGTTTGTATCCGAGTGAAATCAGTGCGAGCACTGTCTCTTCTCCAATCGATTCCGCATCGGATGAAATTCCCTTTTCTTCTCTGTCGCTCTCCTCGCCGATTTTTTCCCGAAGTTCCAAGATGAGTCTCTCGGCTGTCTTTTTCCCGACACCGGGGGCCGAAGTCAGTGTCACTAGATCCTGTTTCGTGATTGCCCTCCTGAAATCGGAAGCTGAAATTCCCGAAAGAATTCCCTGTGCCACCCTGGGTCCGATGCCGCTGACAGATATCAACAGCTGAAAAAGAGTTCTTTCCTCTTCTGTCGCAAACCCGAACAACTGGAGAATATCCTCTCTGACATGCAAATGGGTCAGAACATCGATTTCTTCTCCAGGTTCGCCGAACAATTTATAACTTGAAAACGGGATGGATATTTTGAACCCGACCCCGTGATTTTCGACAACGATATGGGTTGGCTTTTTAATGATTAGTTTGCCCCTGATCTGGTCTATCATGAATTTCGGTGCAATCCCATTTTATGATGAACAGTGTCTCAATCCGCAGCAAAGCGCAACGGCCATCGCATCAGCCGCATCTTCTGACAACCCGGTCGCATCCAGATGAAGTAGATTGGCCACCATCCACTGAATCTGTTGTTTGGATGCATTCCCGTTTCCGCAAACAGCCTGTTTGACTTCCCGAGGGGCAAATTCGGTGACAGAAATTCCCAGATTGACAGCAGCCAAGAGAATAACGCCCCTGGCATGACCCAGTCGCAGTGTCGTTTTCGCATTTTGACTGACATACACTTCTTCAACTGCAACCACCTGAGGATTGGTTTGTTCTAAAAGAGTTGTGATTTCCTGATAAATTTGCTGTAACTGAATTTGGAAGGCGTATTTTTTATGAATCCGAATGACGCCGCAATCGACTGTTCTGGGTTTATCATTCTCAAAGTCGATGAGACCATATCCGATCAAAGTTGTTCCAGGATCGATTCCAAGTATCAAGCTCCCCACACTATTCCTTTAATTCTTTCTCATCGATATCAAAATTTGAATAAACCTGCTGGACATCGTCCAACTCTTCCAGAGCCTCCAGCAATCTGACCACTTGCTCGGCATGTGATCCTTCGACTTTGACTGTTGTCTTTGGAATCATCGTAATTTCTTCGGAAACAATGGGAATATGGGCATCGCTTAATTTCTCTTTGACCTTGATAAAATCTTCCGGCAGGGTAACCACTTCATAGACATCCTCTTCAAGCGTAATATCTGCCGCTCCGGCATCAATCACAAGATCCATGAGCTTTTCTTCTTCACAAGCCTGACGATTCACTGCGATCAGACCTTTCTTTTCAAAAATCCAGGAAACACAGCCTACTTCACCTAAATTTCCCTGATGCTTTGTCAACAAATGCCTGACTTCCGATGTCGTTCGATTTGTGTTGTCCGTTAAGGTATCGATCATCACGGCGACCCCTCCCGGTCCGTAGCCTTCATAGGTCTTCTCTTCATAAACCACACCGGGAAGTTCACCTGTCCCTTTTTTTATGGCTCGTTCAATATTGACTTGCGGCATGTTCGCAGCCTTGGCAGCCACCAAAGCGGTTCGCAACCGCGCATTGCTGTTTTCGTCTCCTCCTCCAAAACGCGCTGCTGCGGTAATCTCACGGATCAATTTTGTAAAAACCTTTCCTCTTTCGGTATCCGCTTTCTCTTTTTTCCGCTTGATTGTACTCCATTTTGAATGTCCTGACACATTCCCTCCTCGTGCCTTAACTGCTTATAAATTTAAGCATTTTTTTCTTTTTTTCCAAATCGAAAATTTGCTCCTAATGAAATGAAAAAGCGATACGCCAATTTATAGCGTATCGCTATCATAATCCTAATTTTTTCAAAAAATTCTATACGAAATGAATCTGCTTCAGAATTTTATCACAAATTTGATGTGTCCTCTTTTAATTGATAAACTTTGGACGGTACAATCCAGGCATCCGGAAATCCATTCCTGAAAGCTTCCTTTTTCAGATCCTCAGCTTCTTTCCTGGTAGCACAATCTCCGATCCGAAGTTTATAATGCGGCGCCTCGAAAACTAGATAGACTCCGGTTTGAAATTTAAAAATCGCTTTTTTCTTTGCATCCCTGGCCTGGTTCTCATCGGTTGTAGCCAAAAGCTGCACGCGAAAACCCTGAATCATGCTTCCTTCATGAAGTGCCAGATCTTCTGAAGGCATCGGCTCGACAGGTTTTTCTCCGTTTTCTTCTGTCGGAGATTTTTCCTGGGGACTGACCACAATATCTTCCTCTTCAAGGCTTAAAGGATCGAAATCTTCGACATATTCTTTTCCCTTGGAAGATTTTTTCCTCGATCCGGATTCAGATTTCCAGCCAAATTGCGAAGTCGAGCAGGAAACGATTAAAAAGAGTAAAAGAGCAACACAGCTTATTCTGTAATACATAGCAAATTACCCACAATTAAAATGATTAAATAGAACATAAGAATATATAAAATAGAACATTCCAGTTCAAGTGGTTTTTTTGATCCAAAAACCAAAATTACAGGTTTCGTAAATATGAGTTGACAATTTAAATTTTTGTATTATATTTATATATTAATTACAGGGATAAATTGAGTGATTTTCATAAGGGAGGTGATAGTTCTATCCGACGTATAGATACAAGTAATTTACTTCCCAATTCATCCATATTAAAAACCAGGGAGGGGAAAATGATCCGTAAATTGTCCATTTTAATTACTCTATTCATTTTCACACTCATCATCACGACAAATCTTTTTGCAAGCAATGGTACACAAATCGGAACAGTGGGTGCGAGATCGACGGCGATGGGAAGCTGTTTCCGGGGATTGGCCGATGACTGGAGCGCAGTCTATTACAATCCCGCCGGTCTGACCCAGCTTGAGGGATTGACTATTGGAGTGTCCAACGGTTTTATCATGCCGAGAGGAAATTACACTCCATTTACTTATCCAAACGATCTGACTATCCCAAGTTTGCCGTTCAATGGCATGTACTCATGGCAGGAAAGAGAGCTCAGCCCCAAAACATTTTTGGTTCCTTCTTTGTCCATCTTTTATAAATTTGCGGACAAGTATACTGTTGGAATAGGTGTCTATGCTCCATTCGGTCTGGGCGCCGAATTCGACATATTCAAGGAACCATCCGGTTACAGAAACGGAACATACAATCCACTGGACAGTTTATTTCATCCGGCTGCAAAAGCGATATCCAAGGATAAGGAAACCTATAGTGATCATCAGGTCATCAATATCCAGCCCACTTTTGCAATGCAGGTCACCGAAAAACTTTCCGTGGGTTTGGGTGCAAGCTACATTTCAGGCAAAATGGCTATTGATCAGCTGAAGCTTCCGCTCAATCCTCTAATTTCTGTCTGGGCGGATCCCAACTACGCGGCACTCACAGGACCACTGGGAGCACTGAGCCAGGATCAAAGCCACCTCATTGTCGAGAACAATCTTGATGGTGATGGGACTGCGATCGGCGTGAATATCGGCGTTCATTATAAATTTTCAGACAAATTTTCAGCCGGTCTTTCTGCCCGCTACTGCACCGATTTAAAACTGGAAGGCACCATGGTTCAAACCCAGGCCATGCCGGGAGATTCGCTTAAATTTCAAACACTGAGTGCCATGATCCAAGGTGCTCAGCTCGACACTACTTCTGCACTGCGTCCGTTTATTCCTCTACTTCAACAGGCCCAGGCGCTCTTTTCCGGTCAAAATGTGACTGAAGAATACGATGTCAAAGCCGATCTACCGCTGCCGCTGACCGTTGGCGGAGGCGTCGCCTATAAGCCGAGCTCAAAACTCACATTGACTGCGGATGTTTCATTCACCAACTGGGCGAGTTGGGATGAAATTGTTGTCGAAAAAACCGCTACCGGTGAACAGGATACGATGAAAGAGGATTGGAAAAACACGATCGAATTCGGTTTCGGCGTCGAATACCTGGCTGTAGAAAGCGAATCGAGCAATCTGTATATCCGGGGTGGCTTCTACACAGTAGGAACTCCTTCTCCGGATGCAACCATGAATCCAACAATTCTCGATCCGAATCAACGTTATGTCATTACCGGTGGATTGGGATTGGATCTGGGCAAAGTCAATTTGGATCTGGCCGCAGAATATGTGCTGTTTCCTGAAAAGATCATCCATGACGACGCATATGTGTTCAACAAAACGCATTACTACGCCGAAAATTATGCCGGAATCTATGATTTAAAATCGTGGGTTATTACACTGGGGGCCTCGATCGGGCTATAAAATCATACGGATTAGATACTGAAACAAAAAGCCAGGACAGTTCAGTCCTGGCTTTTTTATTTTCCTTGTAGTTTAAAAATTTTTTCTTCATCTCAGTAAAATCATTTTCCTCTCACTGACGAAACCGTTCACATCGATACCGAATAAATATATTCCAGAAGCCACATATTTGCCGTTGTGATCTTTTCCATCCCAGACGATTTGATGATATCCGGCGTGCATCCATTCATTGATCAGTATCCGAACGCACCTTCCGCATACATTATACACCGAAAGTCGAACTCTCCCCGGTTTGGGCAACTGATACCGAATCACCGTTTCAGGATTGAACGGATTGGGGAAATTCTGGGACAAACCATACGTTTTGGGTAACTGATTTTCATCCGATTCAACTCCTGTGGAAACCACATTGATTTGAAAATCCCGATCGCATCTCACATTATCATCGAGCGGAGGTCTGGCATCTTTCGCGATCACACGCCACCAATAGGTTCCCAGGGCCGGTGTATTGAGAATAAGAGAAGTATCTCTCCTTGATTCAACAACCACAACGGGATTTGAAAATTGTTTGTTCGTACTCAAATAGAAATTATAGAAAATCGAATCGTTTGGATCGACATTTTTCGAAGATTCCCAGACAAATTCAATCGACCAGTTTCCGACATAACAATCCATGCTGTCCGACGGAGCCAATAGTTCAAAGGAGCCCGGAGGATCATCCTGAGACAAAACAGTCACCTGGAATGTATCCGTATCGAACAATTCGTATGGATCCGTCACCTTCAGAATCACATTTTCAACTCCCCACCAGTTTGGAGCAAGAGTGAGTCTGTATTTTTCTGTAAGCGTATCCACGGCCCCCTGAATATGCGGCGCTCCCTCAAAACTGAAGTTGAGTAATTTCAAGGGATCGCTCGGATCATTCACATATTCGCTCAGCCATTCGAAAGAACGCTCAAATACCTCATCCTCCATGAGTATGATATCAGGCATGTTCTCCACGACAGGAGGACGCTGGGGCGTATAAAAATTCGCAGTCAGTTTCATGGGACCATTTACAACAACCTGAATGGCGGAATTCGTATTAATTATATCACCGCTCCATCCGATAAAGGTATAATTCGGATCAGACGAAGAGGCCGTCAACTGAACCTGGGTTCCCAAATCGTACCACGGACCCGGAGGCGTTTTTTGAACCTGAATAACCGGTATATAAGAAGGCGAATATCCGGCCTGAAGTGAAAATTGAGGCATCCACTGTACCTTTTCCTGAATCGGACCCTCAACATTGATTTGCAGTGTGCGGTCATTGCTGGTAACGGAACCCTCACCCGTACCCATCCATCCGTCAAAGCGCTGCCGTACCTCGCTGTTGATTTCAACAAGAGTGTCCACCGAAATCGTAGCCGTGCTGTTTTCTATATACCAATTCTCACCTGAGGGACTCCCGTAATCGGAAACAATGTCAAGAAAGTGGCTTGCCTGGAAATAGGCAGTATAGGAAACCGGATTGCTCGGAACAGTAATATTGTGAATTCTTTCTCTACCATCGCTCCAATGGTTGAATGTCTGAATCGTACCCGTACTGCTGTCTCCCTGCGATTCCGTAACCCCTAGTGTTTTTGTAATATTTGGAACCCAGTCAAACATAACAGGCGCGATATAAATTGTACTGTTCACCGTGACACTAAGACCTGAAGGTGAAGTATTGATCATCACATTGCCCTGGCCCTGATTGAAATAGGCAACCGCTTCTTTTGGACCGTCCATAAATAATGTCAGAGGATTGAAGTTGCCGCTTGCATCTCCCCCCCAGTATGAAAAGACATAACTGCTATCCCCATTACCCACGGCAGTCAGCAAAACGGATTCATTCTGATTCACCCAGCCCTGTGCAGGAGATACCGTTCCGCCATCAACAGGATCGCTCAGCGTGGAAAAAGCATATTGATGGTTCCAAAAAGCCTCTTCCTCAACAGGACCCAACATGAGAAAACTGTGGTTGGACTCTGTACCGTTATAGCCGTATTGATCCGAACTGCTCCACCGGTCAAAAACAAACCGTTCGTCGCTGTCGGTCTGAACTACGGTATCGATTGAAAAAGTGACCCACGATCTTTCATTATACCAGGCCGACAATTTCGGATTTCCCCTATCTTGCGGAGAATCCAAAGCAAGATAGTATTGTTTTTGCCATTGAACCTTCTCGGTAACCGGCTCATCAGAAATATAGAACGTAGCAGGATTGCCTGTGCCGGTATACGAATTCTTCCCGGATCCGACCCATCCCTGAAACAGATGGCGTGTCGTCCCAAGCGGATCAATGACACTAACATCGATACCGATATCCACCCGTGCACCGGATTGATACCACCCTTCTCCGCTCACATTGGTCCCGATATCTTCGTCATCAATCTCCACACGATATTCTGTTTGATAATATGCGATGTACGTTGTTTGTGAGGCAGGTCCGATGATGGTGTGGATTCTCGTTTCCTCATCGCTCCAGTGATTGAAACCGTAACGTATTCCGATGGAACCGGATTGAATCTCCGGAGCCTCAATGGTATAAAGTGAATCCGGCATGAGATACAGTGTGAAAGGCGTCGTATAGGTCAGATTGCCCACGACAATTTGGAATCCCGTTTTGGGCTGGCTCTGGAAAGTAACGGCGATCCCTTGTTCGATATGGACAACTGCTTTGCTCGTATCCTGAGCCAGATCGTCATCGGTCACCCGTAAATAAACGGTGTACGTCCCCGTTGAGGAATAGGTTTTTTGAGGATTTTGGTCGTTGAAAACATCGTATTGCCCATCGCCATTCAAATCCCAGTCATAATTGAACGTATCGTCTGCTCCGGGGTCGGTCGCCTTTCCTGAAAACTGCACAGGCTGTTGAATGATCCCATAATAGGGACCGCCGGCATCGGCCGTTGGCGGAAGATTAGACACGACAACGTAAAGACTATCCACACCATCGTCATCACCATCATTGACGGTAAGTTTAACCTTGAAAGTACCGTTGTCACGATAAACATGGCTGACATCTTTTCCCAAACCACTTTGGCCGTCGCCGAAATTCCAGGAATAAACATGAACGTCCAGCACCCCTGGATCAAAGACGGATCCGCTAAACGAAACAGATGCCCCTTCATTGGCTGTTTTGTCATTTCCGGCCTGCACCACCGGCGCAATATTCGAAACGGTCGCTGTCGTGGATTTGGTATCATCATCTCCGCTGTCGCTCGAAACGGTCAAAGTCACAGTATACGTCCCGTCATCCTGGTAGGTGTGACTCGGACGAACTCCCGTGCCGGTGCTGCCATCACCAAAATCCCAGACGAAGGAACTGACAATCCCCACGGAAAGCGACCCATCAAATGCAATCAGCGAACCCTCGGAACCATAATAGGGTCCGCCGGGCTTTGCTCTGGCAGGTCCCAGCGGCACTTGAAGATCGCATCGCCGGACACCTTTGATCCAGTGATTGTCCCCAGACACAACAAGTGCGGAATCTTCATTGATCTCGAAGAAAATGGACTCATTCGCGAGGGCACCGTCCTTCACGGCCGTCGAGGGGTCGTCCCCGGGAACATGAATGCTGTAATATCCGTTGGATACAACATAAGCGCGAGCCAGATAATTTCCGGATGCATCGTATGCATCCACAACATCTCCACTATTGACCATCCGGTCCAAATATTGGGCGGATCCCCAAAAATCACAAAATTCCTGTGCAAATGCTGGAGCAGTAATTATCTGACCAGCCAAAACGAAAAACAGGATGGCGATTTTTTTATAAGAAACAGATTTCATAATCGAAGCAGTCAAATCGTGTCTATTCCATGAAAATCATTTTACGTATCAGCTTAATCTGATCTGCTTGAAGCCGACAGAAATAAACCCCGCTGGCCACCAACCTCCCCTGTTCGTCTTTTCCGTCCCAGACCGTCCGGTATGATCCTGCCGGTTTGAATTGACCACTGAAGAGAACGCGGACCAGTCTTCCCGAAACATCATAAACACAAATGCGAACCTTTGACGGTAAAGGAAGGGTATAGGGAATCACTGTCCTGGAGTTGAAAGGATTCGGATAATTCTGTTCCAGTACCCATCTTTTCGGAAGATTGGGTTCTGGATTCAAATCGATCCCGCTGGAATTGAGTTCGAGTTTGACACATTTGGATCCTCGATCTATCCAGACCGGATCGCCTTCGACCACTTCGGCCAATTCTCCATTCAGGACGAAATGGACGGTTTCGTCAGACTCTGCGCCTTCATCCTTTTCCAGTGTCGAAGCATCATCCCCGAAAACATGCACCAAAAATCCTCCTTCTTCTGTAGCCTGTGTTTCTCCGCAAAGCACACTGTCTCCGTCAAAAACCCGAATAACATCTCCCGGAGACAGCAATTCAGGTTGCATCGCCCAAAAGTCGCACCACCAGGGAGTGACACTCGGCCCGGGAATACTGTCCTGCTGAATTTGGCTAAAAGAGGGATTGGCTCGTGCAAGAGCATACCCTCCAGAAGGATAGACCAGCGTCCTGGCACTGTCCATTCTGACCCAGTACCCGGACAACGGGGACAGCAGATTCAAATCATTCAGAAACGCCGGTTTTTCACGAATCCAGGATTTTGGGCCTTCTCCACCCTGATAACCCAAAATATAATTATAATACGGCTCCAGTGTTTGAAATGCATGAGCAATCGAATCTGCCGATTGAGGTAAATATCCGACCAGATTCCATCCGCGATGAACAGGCAGCGGAGTAGTTACAGAAACGGGCGTTCCCGAAACACTCCACACAGCCGCACTGCTTGAATCAAATTTCATCCAATATCCGTGGATCCCATCCAGATACAAAAGATCATTGATGGGCCGACCTTCTTCCCAAGATCTGGGAGGATCCTGGTCGGACTGAAAACCGAAAATATAACTCACTGGAAGATCGTCTAAAATTTCCGGCAGCGCGGGATTTTCAGGAACCACGGACAGGCAAACCATGTTCGCCCCGGGATAAAGTATCAGCTGCCTTGAAATGACAGAGGGACTCTCCTGTATTGTAATAAGACCGGTTTGTGTATTGGCAACCGGGATTCTCTCGTCCAGTGTAAAAACAACCGCATCCAAAAACCGCAGCAGCGTGCTCCCGGATGATGGATCAAGAGGCACCCCCTGAACAAGGAAAGAAACATAAACCAGAATGCCGCCGTCGGCAATCAGACGTTTCGAAGGCTGATTGGTAGTGATTCCTCCTATTGTAATTCCGTCTTCCTCGGAATGAGAAAACGGAACTCCCCACATCTGCGTCATGGTTCCTGTACTGGAAACGCCAACCGCTTGAACAACCTCTTTCTCAAAACCGATCTTGATTTGGTAGGCCACAACGGAATCCTGAACCTCCAATCCGCTCACACGGACAGGCATTTTGACTGTAGACCCTTGATAGACCAGCGTATCGGGAATTGAAATGGAAAGATCATGATGAATGCTGCTTGAGGTCGTCAGAACATTCACACCTGCATCATCCGTCTCTTCTGCAGTCAGGAATATTTCCGCAGTACCCGTCTTCCCGTCCCCCTCGTTAAAATCAACATGAAGAAGATCCCCGACAGACCAGGTAGAGGGGAAAAAACCGCAATCAACGGTCCAGTTGCCTTCTTGATAACTGCATCCCCACGATTCGGTCAAAATCTCCCCGGGTCTCTTAAGAAGATAAGCTGTCATGGCAACCGAACCAGGGTAAGTATCATCCGCATATTTCAGCGTTCCGGACACAATATGGGGTGCTCCGGGATGAACCTGCCTCGTCCAGATCAATAGAGAAAGAATCTGCACAAAAACAATGAATCGAGATAGTTGGATTGAATGTTTCATACTGGTCACTAATTTAATGAAAGACTTGCTTTATCCCAAACGTATTATTTGGACAGAAAAAATAAAAATATCGAAAAAAGGAAGGAGCTGATATCGCTATTTCAACTCCTTCCTTTGACATTTTAAATCACTGGCAACCGATCCGCTACTATTTCATTTTAATCATCTTATGTGTCAATACCTTGTTCGGGCTGATCAATCGATAAATATAAATCCCGGTTGAGATGTCGTTATCCAGTTCGTTTTTGCCATTCCATTGTATCGTGTAGTACCCGGGATCGGTGACTTTATCGACAAGCGTAACCACCCGCTGCCCCATCATGTTGTAGATAATCAATGAGATGTGCTCACGTTTCGGCACTTCGTACTGGATGATTGTGCTTGGATTGAATGGATTGGGATAATTCTGCGAAAGCGCATACTTTTCAGGCCGCGGTATCTGAACCATAATCGGACCGTGTTCCTTCTCATTTCCGCGAATATCGACATCGATCAGTTTATAGTAGTAGGTGCGGCCGACTTCAATGCTCTTGTCCACAAAAGTATATTCTCCTTCTTTCGTACTTGGAATGATTTTTTCATTGATCTTTTCATATTCTCCTTCGTCGGAGTGACTCCTGTAAACATGGAAACCCAGATTATCCGTTTCGCTTGCAGTCGCCCAGTTGACTTTGACTTCCAACAGATCCTTCACAAACTGGACATTAAAATCGACAAGTTCGACCGATGAGGTAACATTGAGTACCCACGTGGTGGTCGTGATTGCTTCCCCGTCACTGACAGATGCAATGATCGTCTCATTCCCAGTATTCTCTTTATCAATACTGTAATAGAACTGGGCATAAGGACAGGAAACATCCTTTCCATTCACCACCCATCGGTATGTGAGCGGATCACTATCCGGATCCCAGGCCGTAATCCAGAAAGGCACGGTTTGACCTGAAGTCAGCGTGGTATCCCCTGCCGGATGCCGGCTAAGTATCTGGGGAGGTCTGTCGTTATTAATAACGTTCACGACGACACTGGCTTCATCAAATCCTCCCTTGGTGTCCACAACCTGCAAAATCAGGGAATAGACACCCTCCTGATCCCAATCGGGTGTCCATAACAATGCAGCCGTGGATTCGGATTGTTTATAAATACTGGCTCCCACAGGAGGATCGATACCCCCATGTTGAAACCTGAGCGTATCACCGGATGATATATCGGGATCACTGGCTACAAGAGGAACACGAAGCGGCGAATCCGCTTTTTCGATAATGGTATAACTCGGATCGATGATGTCTTTGTTCAAAACCGGAATGTTCGTGTTCGAAACGGCATAAATCGTAAATTTGACCTCATTTCCACCGACGATCGCCCGCACTTCTTCCGTTCCCGCTATCAATCCAACCTGATAGTGAACCAATGCCAGACCTTTGCTGTTTGTCATAACCTGAGATGTTTCGACAATCGACCCATTCCCTGATTCATAAAAATAGACCTGCCGATCCGGTACCGGATTATTCTTGGAATCGACCACTTTGACACACAAAGGCAGTGCAAGAAGATGTCCCACTGTTCCTTTTTGATTGTCTCCTGCAAACTTGCTGATGGCCAGTGTATTATCGGCAGTCTCTGCAGTAATCGTAAAAATGAGTGGCGAACCTTCCAGGGGAGGATTGCTCGTACTGGCTTCGATCCTGATGGTTCCCGTCGTATTTCCCAAAGTGACCGGAACAGACACCATCCCAAGAGAATTACTCACGACAGTGACACTGATGCCTCCCTGTACTTTTGCATCCCCGTCATCCAGCACCTTGAATTTTACCAGCTTCCCGCTCACCGGATTGCCGTACTGGTCTGTGATATAGACGATGAGCGGATTCGGAGTCGAACCACCAATCAAACCCACTTGATTGTCGCTGGACTCTTCTTTGACCATCCTTCTTGCTACACCGGATGTGCTCGAAGCAAAAAACGTTATCGGCCAACCAGCCAGGTTTTCATTTTTCGATTCGATACGGCTGGTTTTATTGGTTAGCGTGTCGACTCGGAACCATACCTTGGTTTGTCCATATTCGTTGGTTTTGGCCGGAGAAGCTGTCTCCAATTTACCATAGCTGGTTTTATTCTCAAAAATAATATTAACACCCGCAACCGGGTAATGATCCTCATCTTCCGCGGCCACCACAAACGGCTTGGCTAAAACCTCTCCGGCACTCTGCGTTTGCGGACTACCCGATACATAGTACATGGATACCGCGCCTTTATTTCGTGAAGTTGCTGAAAAAAGAACGGCGTTCTGTATCGCATCCGAAGTGACTTTGACCAGATTCTCGCCGGGATCGGGCCCCAGAACATATTTGGCATAGGCAAGACCATTTTCGTTACTGATATTGTCCTGTTCTATGATTCTCCCTCCGCCGAGAAGAACATTGAAAGTGACGGGAGCATCGGCAACAGGATTATTGTACTGATCGACCACCTCAACCACCAGAGAATCTTTCAATACGGTATTGACATTCCCGATCTGACTGTCTCCGGAGACATAATTCATGTCTTTGGCTCCATCCGACATGAACCGTACCTTGGCCTCATTGAGGAGAGTAACCCCCTGAGCACTGGCGTTTATAGTTTTCCATCCAGAAGTCAGAGAAACGAGATAGCCAGTCGTTCTTCCGTTTTCATCCGTATTGGGTGGCTGATGAAGAAAATTATTGCTTCCGCCCGTTACCGACAAAGTGACTTTCTTATCGACAATCGGATTTTTATAACGATCATAGAGTACAATTGTTATCCAGCTGGTATCATTGGCTGATGCATAAACAGGCCCGGTTGCCGCTATTGTCGATTCAGTCGCACTGACCGAATCGGCCTGCGCAGATGCATAAAAATAAAGTGGAGCGCCTTTTAACAACTGAATACCGTCATGTGCGGTTGTTTTGAGGATATTATTGAGCGTGCCCACTTTCTTTCCCAATGTCCAGATAAGGGATGCCTTTCCAGAGATTGAATCCACTTGTACGATTTTTGTCGTATCCGCAGACTTGATAACCGCATTCAATGTATCCAGTGTGCCTCCTGTAGTACTGGTAATAGAAAAATTGACACTGTCGGAAGAAACCGGATTGCCCTGATTATCATAAAGTCGGACTTCAATAGGGAAAGATAACGGCTTCCCGACGACTCCTGACAAATTTGTCTCAGTCACCGGAACAAGTGTATCTGCTTTTGAGGATTTTGCGGAAAGCTGAAACACCGCGAAAATACTGTCTGTCCCCATGTTTTTGGTGTACGCCACCACTTCGTTGTTTAAATATCCCGCAGCCGATCCAAGGCGATAATAAACCATGGCATAACCGCTGTCTTCAGAAGTATACACCGTATCCATGGGGAGTTTGGAAGGCTCAATATATCCGTTGCCTTTTACTTCCTTGAAAATGACCGGCTGGCCTGTGACGGGTTTGCCGATTCTGCTCAACATTTGCACTTTCAACGGTTCTGGCA
>CAZIAH010000005.1:0-71561 GCA_964537715.1 uncultured bacterium
GCAATCTAAATATCTCTAACCCTCTGGGTTACATTTTATTTTGAGGCAACGGGACGGACGTGCGGGGAAATGCCACACCTCTCCGCAGAAAAATCCATAATGACAGTTGGGATTGTTATCACGTTGAGCAGAAATAACTACTCCATGTAAAAAACCTCTGGTAAAGGGATTGAAACAGGTGAGTTATCAGGATTTGTTTCCATAATATCCGCCATATATGCCCACCATTTCTGCACAATTTCTGTTTGACCCAAATCCTGCGATCCACTTTCTCCGACAATTTTCTGCACAGCAAACAGTATGTTGGTTTCCTCGTCCAAAAAAATTGAATAATCTCTTACTCCGGTGTCGTGTAACAATTTTTTTAGCTCGGGCCAGATGGCATTATGCCGTTTTTTATACTCATCCTTGAAACCTGGTTTCAATTTCATTTTAAACGCGCAACGTTTCATTTGATTGTCCTCCTTTATTTATCTGAGCAGCTTAAAGACAAGTCAGCTACAAATTCATTTCTAAACTTAAAAATATCGTTCTTAACTCATCTACAAAAATAAACGTGGAGAACCTTGAGACAATTCATTCTTTTTAAATAGAGCACCATTCGTGAAAGAAAAATAAAGAAACTTTCAGAGAAAAAAATTTTGTTTTGTACAAATACTCTGTACTCTCCATGCTAAAAAATAATCAACATTGTCCGGAGAATTCGTTTACCGCTTCAATCATCGCTACAATATTCTCAACTGGTGTGTTAGCTTGAATATTATGTACTGAACTGAAAACGAAACCGCCATTGGGCACTAGGATTTCACACTGGCGCAGTACGGCGGTTCGCACCTCGTCGGGCGTTCCGAAAGGCAGGGTATGCTGAGTATCAATGCCGCCACCCCAGAATACGATGTGGTCACCGAATTCATTCTTTAGTTCTTGTGTGTCCATATTAGTTGCTGAATATTGCACCGGATTCAAGCAATCAAAACCAGATTCAATTAGCGCCGGAATAAATGATTTGATCGAACCACAGCAATGTTTAAACGTTTTCCATGTTGTGTTTACATGAATCCAATCGTTGACCTTTTTATAGTAGGGCATCCATAATTCACGATAGATGTCGACCGAACAAAATGCGGAAGTCTGAGTGCCGAAATCCGTACCACAGATGAAAACCACGTCCACGACTTCACCGATGATCGGGACTACTTTCTCCAGATTTTGGATAGCGATTTCACTCTGCTTTTCGAATATCTGATGGATATAATCCCGACGTATTAACGTGGAAATATACCATTCCTGAATATCACGAATGCCTTTTGGATGCTTTAAATTGACAGCCGGTACCAGTGCGATATCGCCAAATGCAGTTCCGCCGATATTTCCAATCAAGGCTTTATCACTGTTTTTTACCTGCTCAATAACCTTCTGCCAGCGCATAAGATCTTCATCGCTGATAGGACCGAATTCTTCAGTATTATCTTCCGGATTTAATTTATCTTCCTGTATTGGTTCCTGCCGAATGATGGCATCGAAAAAAAAGCTGGTGTTTGGCATTTTGGCGCTGGGGGGAACTGTTATATCGCCTTGCGGATAGATCAGAATACTTCCCTCTGCATCAGTAGTTGTATTGAACTGTTCGGCTACAAGCACAACCTGTCCCCAGGGTGTTTGCCATTCTTTCCAGTTTTCGTTGCGAAATCCGAACATCGTTCCACCAATATCGACTGCCTGTGTATCAATGCCAATGATTTCCTTGAGATCATCATCAATGAAGCCCAACATTTGATATGGCTCCGAAACGATGACTGGATTGTTCGGTAGACCGTAGTGCTGGCGTAGCGCTTCTACGCAACTGACGTGGATACCGGTTTGTCCCGTACCACCGAAGTCGATGGGAACGCGTGATGGTTGTTTGTGAATAAGAGTATCATGAATAAGTTGTTTGGAAGTCATATAGGTACCTTTTGATTTTCGGATGTTTGATGTTGTTGTGTGTGGTCACTGCGCTTTACAACAAAATCAAATCACTATTCTGTCAATTCTTTCTCTATCTCCTCCAACGTCTTTCCCTTTGTTTCTGGCAATTTCGTTTTAATGAAAATAAATCCAATCACACAAATCCCTGCATAAATCCAAAATGTACCTGCCGCACCGAGATTACGATTCAGGAATGGGAAAGAATAGGTGAGAATAAAACACGCTGTCCATAAGGAGAACACTGCAATCGACATAGCGGCGCCGCGAATCCGGTTGGGAAAAATTTCCGAGATAATCACCCAGGTAACCGGCGCTAAAGACATGGCATAACAGGCAATGGCAGTTACAACAAGAATGAGCATGTGGATTCCCTGACTGCCAATAAAATAGCCAGAGCCTAACAAAAGATAAATAAAAGCAAGTCCGCCCGCTCCAGTCAGCATCAGTACACGACGACCCCAACGATCGACAGTATATATCGCAACAAATGTGAATATTAAATTGACGGCGCCAGTAATGACAATATTGAGTAAAATATCGCTAACTCCGTATCCAGCCTGAGCGAATACTTCCTCAGCATAATTAAAAATGACATTGATTCCACACCATTGCTGGAATACCGCAAGGAAAATACCAATGCTTAAAATTATCAGCGCCTTCGGATTGAGCAACTCTTTGAAATCTGCGCCTTTACTTTTGTTTTCAAGCGTTTCCTGGATGTGAACCATTGTCGCGCTTGAATAGGTCTCGCCGCCAACTTTTGTCAGGATTGTTGTCGCAATATCATCCTTACCATTTTTAACAAGCCAGCGAGGACTTTCGGGGATGGCAAACATCAGCGCGAAAAACAGAAAAGCCGGTATCGTTTCCGCGCCAAACATCCAGCGCCAGCCAAACTGACCATTCCAGGAATTCATAATAAATTCAGCAGTGGCATTTTCCGGGACTGGCTGCGCTATTTGCCAGTTTATCACCTGTGCAGCCAAAATACCGATGACAATAGTTAATTGATTGATTGAGACGAATCGTCCGCGAATTTCAGCGGGAGCGATTTCAGCGATGTACATCGGTGAGAGCGCTGAGGAGAGGCCAATGCCGACGCCCCCTATTAATCTGTAAATCACAAATGGATCGAAATTATTAGAGAACGCCGTACCAACCGCGGAAAGTGTAAACAGAAATCCCGCCGTAATGAGTAGCCGTTTCCGTCCGAATTTATCGCTGAGCGCGCCCGACAGCATTGCGCCGATCAGACAGCCGACCAACGCGCTGCTCATGGCCCAGCCGATTTGAAATGATGATGTGAGTTGAAAGAATTTTTCGTAGAATGGCTTCGCACCGCCGATTACCACCCAATCGTACCCAAACAGCAATCCACCCATTGCGGCTACAAGACTTACGAGCCAGATGTACTTCATATGATAGGTTGGTTTCAATATAATTATTCCAGCATTATATCGATCGCATATTCCGGTACGACATCAATCCCCTTAATTAATGTCCTGCCAATTTCATCCCTGACTGGCTTTTTTTCAAAATAGATCTGGTAATCAGGCTTAAGTGGAAATAACTCAACTTCCAGTTGTCGACCTTCAACCTGTGAACCGAGTCGACCCAATTCGATCAACCACGGCGTTCCATTATTGAAATTATCGGAAATCAGCCGATGCCCCAACCGGCAGCGTCCTTTATCCCCAACATAGTTTATGTGCAGATATAGATTCTTAAGTCCTTTCAGCGGATTATCCGGAATTGTTACAAGCCATTCAGTCTTTGGAGATGAAATATCCGCCGTACTATTTCGCTCTAAAATAACCGGCCCATCCAAACGGCGAATGTCAGACCAGGGAGCTGGAATGATATATTGTTCGGTTGTTAGCCACGATTGGTCTGTGTAAATTTCGATTTGATCGGAATTGAAATAATCGATTTCCAGTTTTGCGGCGAATCCGGCGTCTTTTTGATCAAACGGGAAATTGACCAACATCACATTCTCACCCTGCGAAACGTACCCGGTCACATCAAGCTGATTGATTTTTCCGGCGATAACCGTCTGGTTCAGCCAGCGCGAGTTAATTCGTAGTTTAGACGATTGGTCGGTCATCAGAAATAACATGGCAGATTTAATGGGAGAAGGATTGCCCAGTCCGAATTCCTTGATGAAAAATTTGTGGAATAGTCTGTTTTGGTCTGTAATTTTATCCACGGATGTTTTTAGAACTTTCGCCTCTGCGAATAACGGACGTTTTTCAAATTTTAGACTCACTTCCTTTTTAGGAAGCCCGAATTCATATATGCGGTATGGACCAATCTTAGCAGCAGCGGATGCGGATAATGATGTTTTTTCACTGAGAATCGTCAACGAGATTGAAGACAATAGCCCATAAACATGCAGTCGTCCTTGATCCAAATACAAATTCGAATTCGACAATAAAAGTACTTTTTCCAAATCATGTTTCAGCAGCCAAACCTGATTTGATTCTTCATACGAAAGTATCACGATCCGTTGAACAATACCGCTGCTATTTGTAACTGAGATCGCATTTTTACAGCCGGGAATCACATTGGAAACAATATAACGATCCCCTTTATGCTCCACTGTCCCGCTCGTTGATTGGATTTCAGAAATTGTAGAGGCATCGAAACAGAATTCAGGCGTAATTCCAGGATTCTGGATGAAGAACCAATCCGTACGATCCCCCTGATCGATGCGGCATAAAGGTTGGGCTGTCGCATATTTTAGCAGCGTGCCATCCATATTTTTGTTGATTGGCCAGATAAAAATACAACTATCCGGAATATCAACCGGTTTTGATGGAAACGCCAAATTTTCACCTGGCAACTGGATTTCAAACTGTACATTTTTCTGAACCGGTTTCTGCGCGCCGCGGTAATAATTCAATCCGAACAGGTAAGCCGAATTCCCAAGCGCGCGCACTGCGTATTGCAGCTCTTTTCGGGCGTCCCCATTCGTCGGAATCACCGGAAGCATCGGCGCCAGTTCGTCCCCGAATTCATTGAGAAAATAGTGCAGTTTTTTGACTTCATGATATGATGGCGCCAGTTCACCTGTCTCGCGAATGGCGGCCTGAAAATCATAAGAGATGTCCGGATAGTCATTACTGTAACCGGTTTCATCCCGATTCTCCTCCAGAGTGGTGTAAATTCCCACGGGATTGATTCCGCCGGTAAATACATAATAGCCCGGTAAGTTGCTGCCGGAACCAACGTTAACCGTGGCAATCGCCAGGCCATCGAATCGGCTGAGTACCGGTCTCCTGTGCCCGGACAGTTGATTGCCCACGCCCAGTTCGCACGTCAAATAGGGGTAGCGTGTGTAGTCGACCTGGTAACCTCCGAAACGCTCTGCTTCTCTGTTACCGATGGTCTCATCATTCATCGGCAATGAAAATGTAAAGCTCGAATTTTCTTCGATCTTGTCCGTATGCGCCGCCCATGGTTCAGCCGGATAGCTGCCCCATAGCGGAATCACCTCATCTTTCGGCACAGATGCGGCACGCCAGCCTGTGACCGTGTATATCGGGACATCGAGTCCATATTTTAAAGCAGTTTGTTTTAACCAGCGGATATACTCCTCCCCCTGCTCGCCGCGCCAGTATTCATTCTCCAATTGGATGCCAATAACCGGACCGTCGTCTTTGTGCAAATACCCATGCAGCTGCTGAGCAATTTGACTATACCATCGATCTGCATAAAACTGGTATACCGGATGATTCGTCCGGTTTTGCAGATTCTTTTTCTTAAAAATCCAATCGGGAATGCCGCCGTTGCGCACTTCACCATGACACCAGGGACCAATCCGGGGCCAGGCATACAAATCATGTTTTTTGCACAATTTGATAAAGTCGCGCAGATCCTTGTTTCCCGACCAATCGAACTGTCCTTCAATTTCCTCATGGTGAATCCAGAATACGTAGCAGGCGATAATGTTAATGCCGTTGGCCTTCATCTTTAAGATTAAATCTTCCCAATGCTCTCTTGGACAACGAGAATAGTGAATTTCTCCCATCACCGGGATCACTGGTTTCCCGCTGAGCGTCAGGTATTGATTGTTTACAAGAATTTCCTGACCTTCAGGACCTGGGTGTCCCATTTTTAAATGCCCGGCCATAATTTGTTTGGGAGGTACCCGGGCGTCGATAGTGAAGGTTTTCGCGGAGATAGCACTAACAGCAATTATTAGCATGCCTATTGTGAAGAGCATATTTTTCATGATATTTTCTCTAAAATATTTTCATTCTATTTCGGTCTTAAATCATTCGGACTATCGGATGTATGAAAATTTAATTTATTCCTTTCTTTATTTGTAAAGATATCCTCAATAGTTTCAATATCAACATCAAATTTGGGTTGGAATTTTTGCGACGCTATATATTTTTTCAAACTGTAGAACAATTGTCTTGCAACAATCCTTTCATCAGGATTTGTTTCCAAATCAGCGCTGCAAACCAGCAATTTCCCATTTAAAACATTGGCTTCGAATATCAATCCTAATCTGCGATTTAAAAACCAGGTGTCTATGGGTTGCACAATCGGACGAAATTCTGCCGGAAAATCATCGAGTATCATTACCTGTTGCTTGTGCAAAATTTCCCACCACTGCAAATTGCTGTGAAAATCAGTTGGGAAATCTGCGAACGCCGGATGTTCCGGGTTGCATAAAATGCCCAGCGTATGCGGCGGCCGCATCTGGAACCATGATGTATTCCAGAATACCGGCCGGAAATATTGAACAACATCCTTGCCATTTTGGACTTTTCCTGCGCAAAGTAAAAGTACTTTTCCTCCCTTTTGCAGAACAGCTTTCGTTTCTTCATCAAATTCGTTGCTAATGGTTATATCTGTATTTATATCCGGCAGCTTTGCCGGATAGACCCAGAAATCCCAGTCATTTTTATATTTCATTACTTTGACTTGCAGATTCAGCTTTGAAGCCTTTTTCACATTTAAAAGCGGCGCTTCCACAGTTCCCAATTCAATGCCGTTTCCGATTGGAATGTCTTTGGCGCCCAGCTCGCCATTAAAGAGCAGATTGCCATGTTCATCAGTAATTTTCCATTGTGGTACAACGTGATTAAGCGCTTCTTCACCAAAATGAGCAATTTCGATATCTGCTTTAAAGATTTCATTATTTGTATAAACAAATTTGGGTAAGCGTGCCAATGGCACGGTATAATTGCAGAAACGTTTAAATCCTTCAGCCGTTATGTATCCTTTGTTGTCCCAGAAAACATCCAGCACGCCGACAAGCGCTGTGCCCTGCCCGGGGAAATCATTCAGCGAAAGTAATTGTATTCCTGCTAATCCGCGCGTCCTCAAGGCTGCCTCAATCTCTGATTTATAACACAACGCCTGCAGTTTTCCGGACGCCATTAAAAAATCATTTGCTAAATCACTCATGTGATGATCGGCCAAATCTTCCTTAAAAAGCTCGAAATTGCGCGGTTCATAAACGCCCGTATATCTGTCCATTTCATTGAAGTTTGGAAAGACACAATACTGCCCCATCTCATGAGCGACATAAGGGACGTTATATTTTGCGATTCTATCTTCATAATCGAAAAGGCTCTGTGGCCGTTCATCCCAGGGCAGTCCACGCGGCTCTGAACGCACAATATATTCGCTCTCAGGAACCAATGGCCAACTGCGCGCGATGGAGGCGCCTGTATATACTCGACGTTGATCTTTTTCTTTCCAGTGGTTGACAAAGTCGCCCAGATATTTCACTTGGTTATGACCTGCGGGTTCGTTGCCGTAAGCCATCATCACGAAAGAAGGATGATTCCCATAAGCGTCAACAATGCGTTCTGTTTCATCGTAAATATACTGATCGATGGGCTTACCGTCTCCGAGGGATGCGCCATGATTCGCCCAACTTGCACCTTCGGGCTGCAAGTAAAATCCGGTTTTGTCCGCTGCATTGAAGGCAGCCTCCGGTGGACACCAGGAATGAAAGCGTATATGATTGAATCCATATTCGCGGCAGGTTTTAAAAATGCGCTCCCATGATCGGACATCTGTCGGCGGGCAGCCTGTTATTGGAAAAGCTGCGCAATCCACTGTTCCTCTTAGGAAGGTCTGTCTTCCATTTACTTCAAACCTGACGCCATTAACCTTAAACTCGCGCATGCCAAATTGAATCTCTTTTAAGGCTTTATTATTCAATTGATCAGCCAATTCTAAAGTAAGTTTGTAAAGCGCAGGATTAAATTCATCCCAGAGTTGAACTTCTTCCCCCATCGCATAATTGATTTTTATTATCGTGTCTGGCGTGTTGATGCTAATTTTCGTTGTAACAGATTTTATCTGATGTCTGGTATTCGAATTAAAAGATTTTGCAGATAATCGAACCGTACAAAGCGAGGATCGTTCATCCGGTTTGCTTATGTTCATAACCACTTTAACAGATTTTGTGTGTATATCGGGAAAAAGTTTAACATCCGCAAAATGGATCGGAGGCAAGGCTTCCAATTTTATGCTGCCGACAATACCGTTCCAGTTTCCCTGTGTATGGTCGGTGAGGCTGTGCGAATCAGGACCGACGTTAATATCTTTGATGCGATTATCAACCCGAATGACAATCGAATGCTTTCCCGGTGTTAAGCTTTTGCTTAGATCAAAGACGTGAGGTGTTGAGAGACTGTTTTGCAGTCCTTGTCTGATCGTATCTACCCAAACGATGGTTTCCCAGTGCGGACGTTCGAGGAACAATTTGATGGTCTTGTTTTCCCACGATTGTGGGATTGTTACCTCTTTACGATACCATGCAGATCCTACATAATGTTTACGCGGCGTAAGCCAAAACGGAAATTTGATATTCCCGGGTTGTCGGTATTTTTTTAACCGTGGATCGAAAAACCAGGAGCTGTCGTAAATAGTGCCTGTCCACCGGGTTGTCAATGACGGTTCATCACCTTTGTTGTTTTCCGCCATGGAACCGGGTAGTGTCATCTCATCGACTAAATCAAGACGATACCATTCCTGCTTAATTCCAACATCTAAAGAATCAATCGCAAAATGCCATTTACCGGCAAGTGAAATGATATTTTTATGGTCCACATCACAACTCGCGAACAAAATGATGATTGCAAAAAAGCTGACTGTTTTTAAAATGGATTTTTTAATCATAGTTTTTGTATAGAATCTAATTCGGCCACACAACCACGATTCTTATCTCCATCCTTCTGCTTTTTCCAATGCCGCTAATACGGATACCAATAAAATTACTGCCATAGGCCATTTTATCGATTTCATTCGTTTAAACTCTCTATTTTAGCATCATCATCTTACTTGTTCTAACCTGATTAGCCGCTCTCAATTGGACGACATATAGTCCTGAAGGTACATTATTTCCAAAATTATCCTGCCCGTTCCAATGATTCCTGTAAGTTCCTTCTTTCAATTGAGCATTTTTATAAAATGAAATAGTTTTTCGTCCTTGTAAATCATACAGGACCAAATCGACGAATGTTGGTTTTATTAAAGAAAAAGAAAGTGTTGTTGAAGAATTAAACGGATTAGGATACGCCTCATATAGTTCAATTTGGGTTGGAATTGCAGAACCACTTTGGGGAGACACACTCATACTTTCAGCCATTTTATACATCTCACTGCCTGCAAGTAGAAATCCGCCATGCCCATATCCTTCAAAATTTGGCGCCTTATCATAAGATAAAGGCTGGCCATCGGAGGGTTGTTTGCCTGTGCTTTGGACATAACCCAAAAATCCATCGGGATGCAGCGCATCATTTACCATGCCGTTCCATCCTTTGATTGCAGAAGTGCTGTATTTGGGATCAGTTAGAATTCCATTGTTGACGCCCCATGCCAAACCATAGGTGAAAAAAGCGGTGCCCGATGTTTCTTTACCGCCATAATTATTGGGATCGTGCAAACTCGAATTCCAGAAACCATCTTCCCTTTGCACCAGCACCAGCGCTTCAGCCATTTCCCGGAATACCGTGATATACTCGTCGCGATGAGGAGTGTCTTCCGGGATAATATCGAGAACGCGCGCAAGCGCAGTGAGCACCCATCCATTTCCACGCGACCAGTACTCATCTTCGCCGTTTGGCGCCTGACAGGGAGGATCAAAGTCCTTATCGCGCCACCATAAATGATCTACAGGATTATATAGACCATTATCGCCATGTGTGGTTTTAGTATAATTGTAAATGCTATACATTTTCTCAAAATATTTGTCTTCGCCGGTGACCACGCCAAGTTTTGCGTACACTGGCATAGCCATTTGTACAGCGTCAATCCACGACCAGTAATTATTCTTGTCGCTATCAACCTGTTTATCGATATTTTCTTTGATTGAAGATAATCGTTCTGGTTGAGGATCAATCTGGTAAAGTTCCAGATATGTTTGCCCGCAGCACTGATGATCTGCATCAGTCGTTTCCAAACTACCGTATGTTGGTTTCCACTGGTGACCTTCTGCCCATGTAACGGCATAATTGTAATAGTCTTGCTTTGAATCGATAAAATATAAAGCCATTAAACCCTCATAATATACGGCGCGCGTCCAGAGGTTGCTTGGGCGTACCTTATCGGTTACAATATCAGCAGTCGGGTCTGGCCATTTGTTCATAAAATAGGTGTTTGCCAAGGTCATTTTTTCAAGAATCGTTGTTTTGTCAGATAAATTCTGTGTATTAACTGCTGCTATCGGAATAAGAAAAATTAATACAATAACAAATTTGCCCAAGTCTAATTTTTTAATCGTTTTCATCTTATGTGCCTCCTAAAATCATAAATTAATTATTATAATAACAAGGTATTACGAGAGCGATGGAAGCGCTGATGCACCTTTTTAGACCGGATTCATAAGTTATTCTCCCATTTCAGCTGGTACTTTTCCTACAACAATGCATTTGCTCTCCCAGGGTTCAAGTTTTAATTCAAATGCGACATGGCCGGGATCCGGTGATGATGCATCAATCTTGAGGATTTTCCCTTTCATGGCATCCCATCCCTGAGCTTGTCCTTTTCCTGTAAGTGTTACATTTCTCTCTTGTTTTACTCTACCTTCATTAAAGAAAAAAAACAAATCAGCATCTGCAAGTTTGCGATGAACATATTTAATTTCTGCACAAGCGCTGTCCAGTTTAACATCCGGTTCCGGTAACGCTTTCAATACTTCCAGGGTCAATTCTCCCGACGGTTCTTTTATCGCCCAACTCAGATCGCCAGGAGCTGTTGCATCACGGAATGTTTTGTCCACGACAAGCGATGGTTCATCACCAAGAAAAACGACTTTTCCACCTGATGCAGCAAAAGACTTTAGACGATTAAGCGCCTGTTTCGAAATTGCAAAAGCCGATGGAATGAGTACCGTTCTGTATGTTTGGCCGCTTAGATTTTTAAATCTACCATTTTCAAGTTGCATGGCTGACGAAAGCGCTGTTTCATCAACAAAATCAAAATCATGCTGCGTTTCGAGTAGGGTTTGCATGAGTTGCAGAACATAGTCGTTGCTTTCTTTATGTCCGAGCCACAAGCTGGTTGTCGGATGATACACAGCAATATCCGCGGCCGGCCGGCCTTGTGAAAGCAAATAGCAGCAGCGGTGTATATAATTGGCAACACCTGAAAATTCTTCACTTGCAGTCCAGCCATTCAGTCCAAGCTTTCCACTCGATGATGCAGGCACAAACATTACCTCTACCATATTGATGCCGCGAACGAGTTGATAATCCAGCACCCATTTGGCCTGGGCAACAGACGGCTTAATATGGTAAGCGGCAAAACTCTCAGTGAATGAGCGCGGCTTACCGTACACATGAGCTGACGACGATGCGTATTTGGGATAATTCGTCGCATTTGTGTTATCCGGCCAGATCTGATTCCATATTGCATCTACACCGGGCATCTGGACGTGCCGCATACATTCAAAGAAATCCCCTTCGTGCGTTACCAATTGCATCATATCATCTTCTTTGTTCAAATGAACGAGATATTCCAGGTTATTCTGAGCGCACCAATCGGCCTGTTGCTGGAAAAAATATTCGCCGAACATATCGGACCAGACATCCCAATAATCGGCTTTTATGCGCTTTTGCTCATCGGTTGGTTTACTTATAAAAAAAGAAGCGACATAAGGTTGGACATCATAACCTTTGCGCTTTTTGAAAATCTCGAAGATTTTCGGCGTCCAGGGAATACCACGGATGCTGTAATCCGGCTCATCACCGCGAAAGCCCAGTACTGTTTTCCCAAATTCCGACCCGACACGTTTCTTATGTTCTTCATGAGTAAATTCGAGGAATTTTTTTGTGGCAGCGGGATCGAGATAGTCCATCAGCGAATTGCTGGTATCTTTGCCATGTGTCGGATTGTTGACAGCGCGTGTCGGCGAACTGCGGAAATCATGTTTGATGAGTAGAATGCTCCATTCTCCTTCCGGCGCTGTCCACTGTAATTGGCCAGATTGGATTTCAAGAATTTGGTTGGTCGTATCAGCCTGATTAATAGCAATGGCGCCTATGATATCAGTAGGCAGTTTTTGAGAAATTGTTACTTTGCCGGCTACTTCCAATGTATCAGCCACTACAAGAGCTTTCATTCTCAGCTCAGGCGCATCGATTGTAAACTTGCCCCCTGCAAATCCGCTGGGATATTTTCCCTCATCTACGATCCAGACCCGCATATCCCTTTCGCGCGCCATTTCCACAGTGCGTTTGACCAGAGCAAACCATTCGGGTGAAAGATATGGAGCGCCCATGTCGTACCCTGATTCCAGGGTAACAATGTGAACGCCCCGGGCTTTAAAAGCATCCAAGTCCCGGGCAATCACTTCATCGGTGATTTCACCATCCCATCCCCAATAGAATGTCAGGCTGTATTCAACCGGCGGCGATTGGAAGTTGGCGGCGATTTCGTCCATGCTTGTGTCGTTGAGCGCTTGCCAGGAACGGTTGGATGAGCATGCAGATAAACTCAAAAGTATAAATAGGGACAGGACAATTTTTAAAGATTTCATATTTTTATCCATTTTATTTGAGACTACGTATGAGTGCAATTTCAAAGTATACTTATATCGAAGTGGTTTTGAGATTTTGTCATAATAAATCTCAAAACCACTTCGGAAGGAGTAAATGATGAAACGATTTATTTATTTTTTAGTATGTGTTCACCGGAACCAATATTATCAAGATAAATGTAATCTCCCTCATGGATGCCTTTGATTTCTTTTTGATCAAAAATTATTGTAGAAGTACTATTATTGCATTTTGGGACATAAACTTTAGCTGTAACATTATCCGGTATTTTCACGCTTAATCTGTAATTGTTGTTTTCTTTTTTCCAGTCAACAAAAATATCACCCATATCTGTTTTGTAACTTCCCTGGGCATAAGAAAGTTTATCTCCAAAATCCAATGGTTTAATTTGTACTTTGTCATTCTGTGGAGACAGAGATTTGACACCTAATATATAGTTTTGGATTGCCAATAAACCTACAGCGCCCCATGGATGTGATGTACTTTCGTTTTTCTCAATGGCATTCCACGATTCCCAGGTAACCGTCGCTCCCTGTGTTAAATTTTTGGCCCAGCCATCCCATTGGGTATTGGTATACAAATCGATTAAGTGTTCTCCTTCACCTGCTTTGCCAAGAGCTTCTGGTAGCCACCGCAAACAAATCATTCCTACATTCATTTTACGGTTTTTTATCTCTTCAACTATCTTATCCTGGCTTTCCTTTGGAGCTATATCCAGTGCATAAGGAAGAATATTTGCATGCTGGGAAACATGCTTACTTTGTGATTTATCGCTATAAATACCATCTATATAAACTCCATCTTCATTTAGCAGAAGCGCATTCATGGCTTCTTTTATCTGGTTTGCTTTTGTCTTATAAATATCACTATCAGAAGTATTTCCTAAAGCGCTGGCAATCTTTGCCATAATTGCAAAATCAGCAGAGGCATAGGCATCAATAACCGTTCTTGATTCAACACTCATGTCATACCCATATCTCATATCCTTAGGCCAATCAATAATACCATACTCATAGGGACCTTTACCACCTTTTAAATCGCGGATTAATCCTGTATCGTCATTTCTATAAGTATCAACATAATCTGCAATCTTTTTTAATTGATGATAATGCATTTTCAGGAATGTTTTGTTACCTGTTTGCATGTAGTAATCCCAAACCCAAAAAAGGTATTGCTGTGTATAATCAGGAATGTCTCTCGCGCCATCACCGTTTGGGTAAACTGCATTTAAACGCCCATCCGGCCAATACTGATCCTGAGAATCAAGAAATTCATTTAAGGATCGCATGTTCATTGTCCGATCATACATTACACTCAAACAAGGCACCGCCTGAGACCAGCTATCTCCCAAAAAGGGACCTTTTTCTCTTGTTGGCGTATCTAAAAAGCCTTCCTGCGCGCCAGCCATCAATGAATGAACCATTAAATTCCAAACATTGTTAAGAGTGGTATCAGAAGATTCAAGCTTGGCACAATTTGGCGCCAGCTCATAATGTCTTGTAATAAAGCTAACATTATCAAAGGTTAACACATTGGGAGAATTCTCGACCTGAAGATACTGCAAACCAAGATAAATATAGGGATTGAATACGGCTGTCTTTCCATTGAGAATAAAATAAAAGTGTAAATTGGTTTGTTGATTGATTTCTTCTGATACAGTTCCATCATTATTTAAAACAAAACCGCCTAACATTTTTACCGTATCCCCTGAAGCGCCGCCTTCAAAATTGATTTTAAAACTTCCCGGATAAATTTTCCCCAAATCTATGACATATTTTGAAGGTTCTATACGCGTCACTGAGACCGGTTTGATCTCTTTTTCAATGATCCGGACGAGGTCCGACCTTAAAATCCCGGTCCAAGGCTGAGTTGGCTGAGATCCGATCTCGGTTGCAAACTCCCAACCTGAATCATCAAGCTCCTGTGTATTCCAGTTCTCAATTGTTTTACGGCTGTCAATTTTTTCTACCCTGCCGACACCTTCACCATTACGCTGAGGCTGACCCGTAATCCACTGAGTAACCTGTGTCTGCTTCCATGTTTTATCGGTACCCAAAATAGTGGATGTTGAATCTGTATATTCAATGATGGCTTTCATCAGAAATCCGCGCGTGCCTTTTGCCCGCCCTTGCCCAGCGCCATACCAATGCGTTAAACATGCAAACAGATTCTCATCATTGCCGAATAGATAGGATGTGACATCCCAGGCATGATAATAACTGTATTGCGGATAATGATGATTGAAACCCTTGCCGACAAACTTTCCATTTATATAAAGTTCATAACTATGACATGCGGTTATATAAACAACGGCCCGTTTTATCTCTTTGGCGGGCAGCGTGACACGCTTCCGATAATAGGTATAATCATCCTCTCCTTCAGTATCACGTTTTATCCATTCAGCGCCAGACCAATCGCTGTTTGAGAAGAGTCCGGTTGCAAAGGTGGCAGGATCAGAGAAAGGACTGACATTTCCATCTTTATCCCAGATTCTGACTTTCCAGAGATATTGTGCGGCTGGTTTAAGCTTTTTTCCTTGATAGTAAACATAGTTTTGCAGCCTGGATTCGGTCTTTCCACTATCCCAGATATCACCAAGTCCTGAATCGAGTTTTGACTTGCATGAAGATACGATAACCTGGTAGGCAGTTTGAATCTCATTATTATCAGGATCACTGTTAAACCATGCAAAATAGGGCGTTTCAGAAACACCTGCCGGGTCAACTTTGTCATCACATCTTAAATTAAATGGAGCATCGGGTTCGGAAGCGCTTAGTTGAAAAGATACGCCTAATAGCAGCAGAATGAATACAATTTTATGTTTAATCATTGTTTCCTCTTTTATCATTTTTTCTGCAATATTTTACTCATTGTGTAAATTTAAATGCTGAACCCGGTATTTTGGGCCGGAGAATATTTGTATTAAAATGCTTTATCCTTCACTTCTTCCAATTTTGTATTCTCAACCGATTCACACTGGTTCGTCTCAAAATTTTTCACATTCTTCAACGTAAACATGGGCACATCTTTCATCTTCTGTATATCCACATTATTGAATTCTGCATTTTTTACATCTTCCAAAACAAAAGCCGGACGTGCATCATCATTCACATAATGAATTTCGACGTTGTTAAATTCAATACCATCTACGTGGCGAACGAAAAAACCATAAGCCGGTATTTTACCAAAGAAACGGGGATCCGGGTAATGGTCTTCCAGTTCCGGGACCTCTATCGTGGTATATTCTTCAGGTGCGCCGCCTGTGACCAGAAACTGGATATTGTTGAGTTTAACATCCTCGATATTATGACCGGGAATGCCCAGAATCAGCGATGCAGACTCGGGATTGGCGTTATTCACGATGACATCGCTAATGTTGATATGGCGCATCGCTCCAATTTTCATATCCTTTGGTCCGCGCATCCGACGGCCGATCCTTAGGAAAAGTGGCGAATTGGTAATATCCCGCATGGTGATATTGGAAATAGTAACATCTTCGAGAATACCGCCGTCTACTGTTTCCAGAGCCAATCCACGGCAATGATCGAACGTGCAATTGGTAATTGTGATATTCTTGAAACCGCCATTGGATTCCGTACCGAATTTTATGCGTCCCGTTACACCTCCATGATCCGGCGCCTCCTTTTGTGTTTTTTGAAAAGTACCGTCAAGTAACGTGTGCAAATCATAACCGCTAACCTGACAGTTGCTAATCATCACATTTTCTGTTGCCCGGGCATAACCCAGCGCGTATGAACTTTTCAACACAATCGCATCGTCATTCGGGGTATTGATAAGACAGTTCGATATACGCACATTTAAACAGCAGTCAATATTAATTGCATCACGATTGGTATCGATCATTAGATTATCAATCGTGAAATTATCCACCCCGGTAGGCAAAATGGCGAAGTGCCCGCATTTCTCCATAGTAATATCACGAATAGTCACATTCCGGCAATTTTTAAGTGCAATCGCTTTGTTTCCGGCGCCCACTTCCTCGGGGTGATCCCATTTCTGCAAGCCATCTCCCTGAATTTTACCCGGACCACTTATCGAGATATTATTTAAGCACTCGCCCCAAATCAGGCTGTTTTGCCAATGGCTGTGCCCAAAATCCTGGTACATATCCCATTCGTTTGGTTCCGCCGGATCATACCCGCCATCATAATCCATATGGCTTGCCGCCAGGATGACCGCGCCATGATCGAGATACAGACCAATATTGCTTTTTAGGCGAATAGTAAAACATAAATAGGTTCCGGCCGGGAAGTAAACAGTACCGCCGCCTGCTTCTTCGGCTGCATCGATGGCTTTATTAATTGCCGGAGAATCAATCACTTTACCGTTGCCGGTTGCGCCATAGTCTTTTACATTATACTGACTAGCGAATAAGGGCAAGGCCGTTATTGCAATTAATAACAATAAAACGGTTCGAATTTTATTTCGCTGGATAAACATGCTGGGTTCCTTTCCTTGTTGAATGCTATTTTACACTTACATCCCAAACTTTGGATAATCTTGACTTCCCATCCGGTCCTTTTACATCCAGAATTACAACATAGCTATCGGCTTCCTTATATTCATGAAGCGGATTTTGTTCCGTTGATGATGTTCCATCGCCAAAATCCCAATGCCATGAAGAAATATCACCATAAGATTGATCCTTAAAGGCTACCAGACGGCGTTTCATATCAATAACCTGGAACGACCAATCCGCCTGAACAGGTTTGCGGAATTGCGGTTCGAGCGGCATAAGTTGAAAAGCGCATAAATAAGAGGCCTGGCCGTACATTAAATGGTGGCGGGAGAGGTTCCAGAAACAATTGTGATTATCATTCACATCATCATAATCCAACACCGCAAAGGACAAACCAATGATCTTATTGACTTCCAACACAGAAGGAATGGCTCTTTCAGGCCCTTCCGGTCCGGCATAATCAAATGGTGTGATCCAGAATTCCAGTATAAGCTTCCCCGATTCACCTGGTTTGAAATCATACTTACAAACCGCATTAGCAAAAGGAAGTTTTTTGATCCAGGGCTGAACGCCCCAAACCATGGTCCAGTCTTTATCTTTCGCCGGGGTAAAAATATGATAATTTTGCGCATGCACACCATGGATCGCCCATTTTGCATCGGTATTGCTAATCCGCTCATCGCCGGGAGCAGCCGCGCCTACGATCTCCGGTTTCCACAATTTTTCATATTCCTTTGGGATCAACGGGCCGCCGGATGCATCGCCATCGACAACCACTTCAAACTCATCATTATGCAAAGTGGGTAATGAAAAATCCCAATAATTATCATAGGCTTCATACAGAAAATAGAGTCGATTCAGCCCTTTTACCCATCCCACACGTACGCATACATCAAGGTTTTTGGGATCAACCGTATCATGATTCCCGCTATCATCGACGAGTTGATCTGTGCGGATGCAATACGTTTCCGGCACCATGTTCCAATCCGTGGTATCACCATCGATCCTCGGGATCATGTTGGTGGGAAATTGGAAAATCTTGAATGTTATTTCAGGCCGATCTAGAGCGAACGCTGATGAATAAATGCTTAGAATAAGGTTTAAAATGATTATTTGTGATTGTTTCATGTTTTGGCCTTAATTAAATAACAAACGGACAACAGAGAACGAAGAGTTTTTTCTTCCGTTTCCCATCTTCCATGTTCCGTTCTCCTTTATTTAGCATTCTTCAGAATAATGGCATCACCTTCTTCAACGTTGATTGTCAGACCGGAAAGATCCAGACCTTTGACATTTTCTACGATAAAACCCGTTTTCGCATTGATTTTACAATTCTCAAAGACAACATTCTCAATAGGACTTTCATCGAGTCCGTACATATCGCCTACCTTATCAACAGTACCGGAAACATTGATAATCTTTACATTGCGAACAACTGGCAATGGATCAGAGGGTGGTTTGATTGGCGGCACCATACGCCAGGCCATATTGAATTCAAAAGCTTTACGGGTTTTTTTAAGCGTGATATCACGATAAGTGATATTTTCCACCACACCGCCGCGGCTTGGTTGCGATTTAAAGCGAATAGGCGCCCAATTATCAGCTTCAACCACGCAATTGCGAATCTCAACTTTACGGATACCACCGGACATTTCACTACCCATTGAAACGCCACCGTGACCATAACGTAAATTGCACTTTTCAACAAGAATATCCTCAGCGGATCGATTGACGCGCCTCCCATCTTCATCTTTACCGGATTTAATGGCGATGCAATCATCATTTACATCAATATCGCAATTGGTGATGCGGACGCGGGTGCTGGAATCGACATCGATACCATCGGAACTGATGATGTTGTGTTCAGCACGGATGGTCAGGTTTTCAGCAACGACGTCTTCGGAATAGAGAATGAACAAACACCAGCATGCTTGGTTTTTTAAATTCAAGTCGGACACCAGCACATTTTTGCAGTTCTGAATGGCGATCAGGCGCGGCCGTCCAACCTTCAATTTTTCACTTCCGCGCGGATAGCGTTCCATCCACTGATCACCCGATCCATCAATAGTTCCCTCGCCTGTAAATTTGAAGTCGGTCATTTGAAATGCATTGATTAAAGCAGACGTCCATTTCTTTTCCTCACCTTCCCAACGCGTGAACACCTGGGGATAATCATCGGGATTATCTGTGCCTTTTAACACACCGTCTTTTTCAATATGGAGATTAACGCCCTGCTTAAGAAAAATGGCTCCGGTGAGAAAAACACCTTTAGGAATGACCAGCGTACCGCCGCCTTCTTCGGCGCATTTGTCAATCGCTGCCTGGATGGCTTTG
This sequence comes from uncultured bacterium, assembly GCA_964537715.1. GTDB lineage: Bacteria > Zhuqueibacterota > QNDG01 > QNDG01 > DSAB01 > CAZTZL01. The sequence goes on from CAZIAH010000005.1 coordinate 19,810, forward strand.
GTATTTAACGTTTGACCGTCATCGACAGCGCCGTGATCTGTAATAATAGTGCGCTTGGTCGGTTTTACAGATGAGCAATTAAGAAAGGTTAGAGAAAAAATGATTAAAATGATAACTGTGATGGATTTTCGAAACATTGATTACTCCTTCAGAGATAAAAAGGATTATCTGACATTGTTTGATATTCTGTCCGGCTGATGCCTCAAATCACTTAAGCAGTACCATTTGACGGGATTGACTGACTGTTTCTCCACCTGTATTTATTTCCATTCTGTAGATATAAACACCGGAAGCCGCAAAATCGTTGTAATCATTGCGCCCATTCCAGCTTATTTCAAAGGTGCCTGCAGATTGATGCTGATTGATAAGCGTTCGCACCTTTTCTCCCTTCAGATTGTAGATGTTCAACCGGATATCGGCCGAAGTCGGTAATGAGTAACAAATGGTGGTTGACGGATTAAAGGGATTGGGATAATTCTCTAAAAGTGTGAAAGTGTCCGGGAAATCATTGTTGATGTGTTTAACAATAGTCGGGGTATTATTTATTTTCTGAATGAGTTCAATACCTTCACCTGTACCCAGATTGCGGCTGTACTGTTTGTCTGTAGAATTATTCCAATGTTCGTGTACTCCCAGGCTTTCTAAGCGTGTGCCATCGCCTTCCGGATCATAGAACGTTTCTGATGGTGGATTATCAGCCTGGGCCGCTTCATGAAGATAATTATCCGCAGTACCATCCGGTACGCCCCAGTCTGAGCACCTTAAAAAATCCAGCAGCACGGACTCCATAGCGACAAAATCCTGGCTCATGAACAGACTTGATGCCGGGCCGCCATTGAAGGGTTCTATCGACCATGGTACTTTACGAAGACGTTCGGCTAACAACAGAAAGGTTTTCCCTCCCAGCTCTTTATGCCCCATAAGATCAACCAGTACATTGTAGGAACCCATTGGAAGCTCATGCCAGTTACCAAGGGTAAGGGCGGCAACCCCATAGTGCATAAAGTACGGACACCAGCCATGGTAATAATAAGAATTCGTTCCAGGAGGGTTGGGATGGTAGACCGAGCCGAAGAAGTTCTTGGCACAGCAGGTAACACCTGCTAGTTCATGAGCGCGCGGCAGACAAAAACTGATAAGATACTTTGCCTCTGAAGCTACTGTGGGCAGACATACCTTGCCGCTGCTACCCGGTACCAGAGTTGTATCGCTATAATATATCACACAGTTAGTATCGGGTACTACCTTTTCGCGGGTACCGGGATTATCGCCAGGGCCGTTTTCATAACCATGTCCATCAACACGGTCAGTGCAATCGCCTTCGGCCCAGCGCACACCCGGAAAGTCTGTATGACAGTAGTTATATATGGGATCGCCATGATAGAAAACGCAATCATAGAAGGTAATATCCTCATCCGGCACGCCTGCTTTACTTACAAGATGCCAGATCAGAGCATAAATCATTTGCGGACTATGCCGGTTTTCCTGATTGTCAGTCCATTCGTAAAAACGGGACTCAATATTATTGATTTTTATGGCAATTTTATCACCAGCCTGATAGCCTGTATTATCCTGGTTGTAACGCTCTTTATTGAAGTATTTGAAAAGGGAATCCCAAGCTTCGGTTGGATCGCTAATCCCTGTCATGTTGGTTAGCGCCAGGGTCATCATGTTCCGGGCGACTTCAGGATCGGTGCGCTCATCATCCCACCAATCCCCATCCTGCCTGCCTTGATCACAGAGTAGGCTGTCATAAACCCACACAACGCGTCCGGGATGAATCCCTTTGGCCGTACCTATCGGAGTATTGGGCGAATCAGTGGGGGTAAAATTTGTTGTACCGAAAATGTTTGCAGCTGATGCAGAAACATCGCGTATATCATTCATAGTGAAAAAACAAACCAGTACAGCCGTTACAAATGAGATTGCCCCAACGATATACTGCCGTTTTTGGAAGAGGTGACGGGCCTTACACACTATAAAAGTGGACCCCAACAATCCTAACAACCAGGTGATAAAACCCGCTGCTATTGGTTGTGCTACCCGTTGGCAGGGATAGGCCGCGCGGCTGGGCTTGGGTACTACCCGGATAAGAACCCAGACAACAGAGGCCAGACCAATCACAATCCACAACCATGGCGTCTTTCCTTCTACTTTTTTAAGTCCGGTTATTTTACCGGTTCTGGAGCACACTGTGAACCGTTTCATGATCAGTCGTCTGATATTTGAAAACATGGATTACTCCTGTTGAAATAATATCTTCGGTTAAATTATGAAGATTTTTTCCGTTTCTGCAAATCTTTTTCAATTGTTATCAACAAGTTATCATTGACCGGATAAAAGAACAGCAATAGACCACAAACTGCTAAAAAACCAGCAGGAATAAGACTAAACAACCATTTAATACCATTTAGCGTATGGGGCATGATCGTTTCACCTTTGATGTAGCCGAATTGGCCCAACATATAAAGCGCCAGAAATCCACCAACAGCCACACCCGCCTTGATTGCAAACATGATCCCGGCAGTGACCAGTCCTGTTGCGCGTTGTTTAAATTTCCATTCGTGAAAATCGGCCACATCGGCGAACATGGCAAACAGAAACACCGGCATAGCGCCGGCCAATATCGCCCAGATAAAATTCATAACACAGAGCAGTATAAAATTAGACTCCGGCAACCAGTAGAAAATCGCACCGAAAAAAGCACCCGCCAATGTGACCACAATGATAGTCAATTTTTTATCAAAATATTTTTTAAGCGGTGTGCTCAAGAAAACACCGACCATCATACCCACCGTACCAACAGTAAGAAATGTCGTGGTTTGGTCGAAATCGAGTTTGAGCGTACCAATAGTAAATGACCACAACACCTTGCTGCCCTCGCCGTTCACATAATCAAAATAATAAGCAACCATACCGTTGCGAATCATGTTATGGATGAGCCAGAATATGGAGGCAACAAATATCACGATCCAGGGGATGTTTTTTGATACATTTTTCAGATCACCAATAAAGGAACTTTTCTGCTCTTTGGGTGGTGCTACACGTTCACGTGTGGTGAGAAATGTAATGAGCAGCAGAATAATGGCAATAGTTCCGAATACGCCCATCGTTACCTGGAAACCCAATGCCTGGCTGTAACCCAGATCAGGATTGTAGCCCGGATGTGACGGATTATTTCCAAAGAACCGAGCCAAAGGCAGAGTGAACGTCGTAATCAGCATCGCACCAACAAAGGCGAAAAAGAAGCGGTACTGTGCCAGCGTCGTCCGCTCTTTGGGATTTGGCGTCATCACTGCCATCATCGAGGAGTAGGGAATGTTGATAGCCGTGTACGCCATGGTGGCTAAAATATAGGTGACATAGGCATAAACCACTTTCATACTTTGGCTGAGGTCCGGCGTGATGAACATAGCGAAGGCCAGAATACCGTAGGGAACAGCCATCCACAATAAATAGGGGCGAAATTTACCCCAGCGGGTATTGGTTCTGTCCGCAATCATCCCCATGATAGGATCGTTAATCATATCCCAAACACGAGTGATGAGGAACATGAAACTGGCCACTTTTGCGTCGATACCAAACACATCCGTGTAAAAAATCATCAGAAAGAAGCTCCAGGCCTGGTACAGAATATTGGACGCCGTATCCCCAAGTCCGTAGCCGATCTTTTCGACAACGGATAAGTGATTGCCTAAGCCACTAAAGTTTACTTCCGAAGCCGAATTTTTGTGTTCGTTCACTCTTAATTTTTCCTTCCGCCTTACAAATCAACAATTTGAATACCATGGGGTTCAAGGCTTACTTCAACCGTATTCCCTTTATCATCAAATACCTTTGTTGTTTCCACATAGTCACTGCTGCTTATGACAACAAGTTTTTTATTTTTGGGATACCAGGCACAGTCGGTTTGAACATTACTGCATGTCCATGCTTTATATTCCGGTTCCATCCCGGCGCTGGTAAAAAGTGATCGATGCAGTAGGCGTGAGTTTTCTGGTGAAAATTTAAATCCGGACAGGTAGATTGCTTTTCCTTTGCCGAATGAATGCAGGGTAATTTGTGGGGAACCATCTTTCTCTGCCAATACAGTTGTCTCTTTGCTAAGCACAAAAATGTTATCAATATCTTTACCAAAATCGATGTCGCCACTTATATCTTCCAGAATAAAATGCTTTGATGAAGCCGTGACCGGCAATTTAACATTACACATCGTCAACCCAATTTCGCGGTCAACACCAAGCAGATGCGCCAACTGGAAATATTGACTCGAACATTTTACCGCTGAGGGTTCACCGATTCCTATAAATCCGCCGCCATTCGCAACCCATTTGGTGATCGCTTCAATCACTTTCGCGTCTTTCCAGTAATCACCGCCGCTCCATGCGGTTCCACCCTTTCCGGCATTGATGATAACATCTGTACCTTCGGGAATGCCATTTTCCAGAATATCCCTGAAACCTGTAAACGAAACATCCACTGGTAATCCGGCAAGGGATTCCGTAACCTCATAAATTTCAACGCCGGGTATAAAGTGACCGACGTAATCCCATGAACGCCATTTACCCCACGCAGTAAGAACAACAACTTTCAGCGGTGCAACATATGGCCCTCCATCTGCGTGAAATTGTTGAAACGTGCGGAACTCATTGGCAATATGATCAATCGCTTCAACAAACTCAGGAAAGTCCTGCACAAGATGCAGGTAGCCACCCAAACCGATACGGTCAATGGGTATGCGAAGCAGACCGCGGCGTATGTTGGCCCAGAAATGCTTGGCATCCAGCGCCGGATCGCCTCCTTCCATAAAAGTTGGTTCGCCTTTTAAACCAGTTGGGAACAGGTAAGGATGCAAACGCAGCTCTTTGGTTTTTACACCTTTCACACCTGCGCAAAGTCTGGCTTCAAACGCATTGAATACACACTTGATTAAACCATCAAATCCAAACTCTTTATACCGATCGCCCCAGGGCTCGGTGCCAACCCAATGATCATCGTAAAACATATAAGCCACTTTACCGGATTCGTGGACTAAGTCAATACACTTGCGACCAAAACTGACGACAAACTCATTCATAAAATCCATCCAGTCCCACAAGCGGTCGGAAGGTACATTATGGCTGGAGCAGTAAGCACCGTTGCTGACAAAATCTTCACTGGTCATCTGGTAGCCTTTGGTTTCGGCAAACAAACGCATGGCACGCGGGCTTACAGTCATCTCGTATGATCCCCAGTCGGCATAACGGAATTTCTGGATTGAAGGATCGCCCCAGAACCAGGCAAAATTATAAAACAGGGATGTGAAGCGTACGATTTTTGTTTTGGGACGTTCATCAAGCCACTTTTTCAGTGTGCTGAGAATGGCTTCTTGCGCTTCCGGATAAATGGGATCGACGGGCATTTGGTGTTCGCGGTCACCCCAGTCATTGGTAATATGGTTGTACATGGAAATACCTTCCCATATACGGTAGGCTAAAAAGTTAATCGTGTATTTGTGCCACCTTTGGACATTTTTAATAGTCACACTACCATTCGTTGTATCAAATACCCATAACTCTTTCGGTACTTCTTCGCCGGTCGTACGGTCAAACACCTGCCACCATGCTTTGGGATCATCATTGGCATTCACTTCAAATTGTTCACGGAAGAAACCTTTCAGCAAATCGATTGTAATCGTTTTACTTTCTGCCACTACCGGATCGCTCATCAGATAGTTCTGTTGAAGTTTATCACGATTTGCTTTGGCCCACTCGTTATCTGAACGGATCAGGCATATTGTAGAATAGATGGGATAATCCGCCTGAATAATTTTTTCAGATAATTGTATGCCGTCACTATCGCGAATAGCATCTGCACCCCAACGTTCCGCAAGTTCCAGGGTTAAATTTTCATATCCTGCCTCACCAGGCAAGGTAAAATTTCCTTTTAAATTCTGTTTATCAGTCATTGCTATCTTTCAGGAAGTTTAATTCAATTCTCCAAAATAAAAATACAATGTCCGTTCATAAGTACTGTCAATCGTATTCTTTTTACTTGTTGGCCCCATCTGTTCGGGATGCATATTGATACGTGTTGCCATCTGTGTACAGGTTGGCGGAATAAAATCGAGAAACGAAATATCGCCTGGTGGCAAAGATGGATAAGATTCTTTCCCACGTAGTGAATAAAATTCAAATAATCGAACGAATAAATCATCCTGTTTGCTGGCAATATAGATTCTACCTTCAACTGTGTTCAACTCCATCCAGGCAACATCTGAAAAGTAACCCTTAAATTCCGGGTACTTCCACGGCGATGTGCCGGTGAAGGTATTATTGTATGCGTCCTCCCACACATTAAGAGTCACACCTTGCATCCTGTTTTTCCAGACACGGTATGGACCATTACCGAGCCATTTGGCGCTCAACACAAACTCCTCAGGATAATTAAAGCTGACACCGCTAAAATTGTATTGCCCATGCAATTCATACGAATAGGTCATTTCCAGCCAGCCGCTTGGGAACAGCTCCCAGCGCACCGTTTTCATACCACCTTCATACGCCGTTTCAACCACATAGCCACCTTTTTCCCGGTGATGTTTCAATCCTGTAAAAGTTGAATTTCCTGTGCAAAAAACCGGACCGTTATTGAAATGAATTTCACGGTCTTTTTCACTAATATTAATTTTAATGTGCGTTAATAAGCCGTTTAGTTTACTTAAAGTAAGAAACTTACTACCTACGGTTAACACAAGCGATGTATCGTTCTCATCGATGTCGATTGAATTTTCATCTTCTCTTTTCACAATGGATTTTATTAACGATTCGTTGTTTTGAATCTTCCAGGACCATGTGTAAATATCCTGTCCGGTTGGATCGACAGCCTTCAATAGCAAAGCTTCTGCATTTTGCCAGTCATCCGGTAAGGAAAAATTTAAATGACCACTGGTGTGCGGTTTTATATCTACTCCATTAACCGATCCTTCGTTGATCAGGTTATAGCCCTTCCGCGTCTCTTCCGGTTTGGGGAACTCTACTAATTTCCAGTTAAACGAGCACTGGTTGAGATTGATAAAATCGAACCGGTTTTCCACAGGAATATTTCCGTCAAATGAATCCGGCAATTCATTCATTTCGATGTGAACAGGAGAAAAAATCTGCTTTATCGCATTGAAGCTGCCTTCCTTTTCACGATGTGGACCCAAAATGCCATCCGGGGCATTGACACCATTCACATCGATGATGCCGCCAAGATCGGTTCGGACAACGCCTTCATCTAATAACGCCCAAATAAATCCACCACCTGATTTCGCCGCTTTCCACATCAGTTCCCAGTAATCATACAACCCTGCGCCGCCACCCCCATCAAACTGGCTGTGCTGGAATTCCGTTGGCATATAAATATTCTCTTGCTTAAAAAGCCATTGCATGCCGCTGTACTTTTCATAATGATTGGTGTCAATATGATTAAAAGCATATCCCGGTTTAAAATGCGGATGAATCACTGTTCTGTTTGAAGGATCATATCTTAAGAAATCGTCATCCAACTCTTTATTGGTTCCCCCTTCATTGCCATTGCTCCAGAAAATCACCGAAGGATGATTCACATCGCGGATAACCATTTCACGAACCAATATTTCTCCAATCGCTGTATCATAAGCATTGTGCCAGCCAGCTAATTCATCAATTACATACAATCCAAGCGAATCGCAATAATCTAGAAAACTCTGATCCGGTGGATAATGTGAGCAACGCACGGCATTCATATTCATTTCTTTGATAAGCTTTACATCCATCAAATCGATGCCTTTGTTGAGACAACGTCCTGTTTCCGGCCAAAAGGCATGACGGTTGATGCCTTTCATTTTGACTTTAACCCCATTAATATAGATACCATCTTCCGGCCGGACCTCTATCATCCGAAAACCAAATTTTTCCTTTGTTTGATAAAGAATATGTTCACTGTCTTTTAAATAAATATCAGCCTTATATAAAGTTGGTGATTCACTACTCCACAGATATGGATCATTTAATTTTGTTCTTAGGGTTACTTTAGAATTGCCTTTGCCTGTCTTTACAGAAATGGATTTTACAATCTTGTTCTCAGGCTCAATAATTTCTGCAATGATCTCTCTTTCATCCTGCACGTTTTGGGGAAAAACATCTATACTAAACGAACCATCTGCTTTGGCCACGATAGCCGTTCGCTCAATGTGTTCCCTGGGATAGGCTTCTAAGTACACCGGACGAAAAATCCCACCGAAAATCCAATAATCTGCATAGCGTTCAGAGCGGTTCACGGATTCGTTGGATGACATCTTACTCACCATAACTTCAAGCTGATTGGACTTATCAAAATAAAGCGCATCGGTTATGTTATAAGTGAACCTGTAAAAAGCGCCCTGGTGCACATCGCCCGCAGATTGGCCATTAATTTTAACTTCCGTATCCGTCATAGAGCCTTCAAATACAATAAATATCTCTTTGCCGCGCCATGATTCAGGAACGGAAAATGTGTGTTTATAAAGTCCTTCTTCATTCGCATATTTGAATTGCGGGCCATACGTATAATAATCTCGACCATAATTGTAACTGCCAAAACCCTGTTGTTCCCAATGAGACGGAACTTCAATTTTTGTCCAGTAACCGCTCTTGCGCCCGCCGGTACAGAAAAAATCCCAGGTAACAGTTCTCTCATTATCGATTCCTGAAAGGTATTGAATCTGCTTTTCAGACGATGGTTTTGAAAAGATACTGACAGGGTATAAAGCGCAAGTAAGAATCAGAGTGAAAAAATAATTGATTAAAACCTTAATATTGTATTTACCTTTCTTGAAATCATTTCCAACCAAATCAAAAGCTCTAAGTAAAATAAACTCTGACAAGGGCATGAAACCCTTGTCAGAGTTGTTGTCTTCCTTATTTCAGCAACATCATCTTCTTAACTTTAACGAAGTCACCAGATTCAATGCGGTAAAAATAGATACCAGATGAAAATGATGCAGCTTTGAATGAAACAGTGTAGACACCGGCAGCCTTTTCCTGATCTACTAATGTAGTAACAACTTGACCTAACGCATTATAGATCTTTAATGTTGTCTTGCCTGCTTTCGGTAAGCTATACTTAATAATGGTCTCCGGGTTAAACGGATTTGGATAGTTTTGCTCAAGAGCATAAACTGTCGGGATTGTACTGTTAGCTTCAGCAACCGAAGTCGGTTCTTCAACTTTCCCAAGCTCAGCCATACGGGCAACTTCATTGAAGAAGACTTGCTGGGCATCATCAGAGAAGTTATCGTAATTGAATGGGCCTGCTGCCGTTTCATAAAAATGGTCATTACCGTTTCCAATTAAAGTACGGTAGCCAGCAGCATAGTCACCCGCGCCATCGTAAAACTCTGTCCACGGATCCCAACGTACAAAGAACACATTGGAGTTGCTGGCAGAGCGCGCTAATACTGTGCCGTTACCGCCATCTGTGGTCACAATATAATCGTATGGAGTAGAACACCAATCCATCGTACTATCCGCTGCAAGAGTGGCACCGGCGAATACAGCATCATCCGGGGTTTCTATTTTGGCGCTAACGGTTTCACCAGCAACATCGTACGTAGTGATCGAGGTTGATTGTAGCCAGTTTAATCTGTTGCTGCGAGCAGCCCATGGCGTCATCAGCACTAAAGGAGAAGTGATGGCGTTCCATGTCGGTTTTTTTGATGCATCAAAGTTTCCGCTAAGAGGTGAACGTGCGACGATAACCAAATCAGCAGCATTCAAAGTATCAATCAGGCCCTGGGAAGCTTGGCTAAGATCTGCGCTGAATACTGTGCTAACAGCATATCCCTGTGCTTCTAATCCATCAATTAAATATTGGTCAGCGTGTTCTTGTATATCAGGATTCATCTTGGCGGGATCGCTGAAAAGAACAATTTCTTTGTCCAAACCTACCGGTTTTTCAACTTTTCCAAGCTCAGCCATACGGGCAACTTCATTGAAGAAGACTTGCTGGGCATCATCAGAGAAGTTATCGTAATTGAATGGGCCTGCTGCCGTTTCATAAAAATGGTCATTACCGTTTCCAATTAAAGTACGGTAGCCAGCAGCATAGTCACCCGCGCCATCGTAAAACTCTGTCCACGGATCCCAACGTACAAAGAACACATTGGAGTTGCTGGCAGAGCGCGCTAATACTGTGCCGTTACCGCCATCTGTGGTCACAATATAATCGTATGGAGTAGAACACCAATCCATCGTACTATCCGCTGCAAGAGTGGCACCGGCGAATACAGCATCATCCGGGGTTTCTATTTTGGCGCTAACGGTTTCACCAGCAACATCGTACGTAGTGATCGAGGTTGATTGTAGCCAGTTTAATCTGTTGCTGCGAGCAGCCCATGGCGTCATCAGCACTAAAGGAGAAGTGATGGCGTTCCATGTCGGTTTTTTTGATGCATCAAAGTTTCCGCTAAGAGGTGAACGTGCGACGATAACCAAATCAGCAGCATTCAAAGTATCAATCAGGCCCTGGGAAGCTTGGCTAAGATCTGCGCTGAATACTGTGCTAACAGCATATCCCTGTGCTTCTAATCCATCAATTAAATATTGGTCAGCGTGTTCTTGTATATCAGGATTCATCTTGGCGGGATCGCTGACAAGAACGATTTCTTTAGGATTCCAATCAGTACTAGGATTAAAAGTATCGCTGGTTGTTACAATGATATGATCTATGGCAGCCCCTCTTTCTCTGAGATAAATTGTCAATGTATGAGCTCCTGCAGTAGGAATATTAAAGGAAGTAGGTCCCTTTACCCATTCCCATACTCCGTAACTTCCATGTGGAATCATATCGTTTTGACTAGCAATACTATCACCTAGGCCATAGTAGAATGAGTCATTCTGTCCATCAATAAAATACTTGCGGACCCAGATGTAGTGTGCGCCGGTTTTCGTGAAGTTTATATTATAAGATAAAGCAGGCGCATCAGTCTCAGCCGTTGTATTTGGATTATAAACTCCAGCATCCGTACCTTGCATATAGCTTGAACCTAAAAATCCTGCAAAAGTGGTTGAATCAGCAAAAGTATCACCCTTGGATCCATCGCGCAGCGAATCATAGTCTTCAGCCGGCATTGTGACTAAACCAAGAAAATCAGATTTCTGGGTGAAGTCGGCGTATGCGCTGCTAAAACAAAGCAGCACTAATGATAACAGAATGAAAGATAACTTATCTCGCATTTCCTCCTCCTTCATTTTGTTGTACGAGTTAATGTGATTCATGACCTTTACTTCCTGAATTGTTATAAGAAATCTCACCTCCTTTCTTCAATAAATTTTTGATGAAAATATTAAAGCAAATGATAGATTTAAAAATAAATATATATTTGCCTTCACCGATAATCATACACCTGGCATATATTAATTATGGATGTACGAACTTACTTTAAAAGTAGCATCTTCTTTTGAATCCAATAAGATCCTGATGAGTTTAAAATTTTTAAACGATAAAAATAAATTCCCGATGAAACTTGCTCCCCTGAATCATTTCTGCTGTCCCATTGTACTCTGAATTCACCTTCATTCTGGTATTGTTGAGCAAGAGTCTTTACTTTTTGACCAGCACAGTTATAAACATTTAAAGTTACATGAGCAGGTTTATCCAGAGCATAACGAATTGTAGTTGTCGGATTGAATGGATTCGGATAATTCTGAAATAAGCTCATATTATCAGGCACGATTTTATTTTTATCCTCAACGGCTGTAGTGTTCTCAACTTCAAATGCTCCAAGATCGGGTGCATTATTAAGAAAGGGGAATCCAATATCCACACCGGCGTCAATAATGGCACTTCCGGGAGCCGGACGTAAAAAATCAATGTCAGGTAAACTGCCATTCTCTTTGCGGGGCGACGTTAATAAATCCATATCAAGACTTATAAAATCGTCATCTGATAGAGTGATTGGCAAATCAAATGAATTGTATTCCGAAGTATTTTGGGCGGTATCGATATACGCTGTATGCTTATATCCTATTACCTTCTGATAACTTAGGTTGTTTTTAAGCACATGATCATAGCCATCACCGTCAATATTATCTGCATCGTCACGGCTTGGACGGTTTAACATATTAAAATTGGTTACATTCAGATAGGCTGAATTGTTGAACCAGTCATTTCCTGCTAAATGATGGTTAGAATAGAATCCATTAGCTTTATTCTTCACGGCAACACAAAACCTGACAGTATTTCTTGGAACCGGATCAGGGATTTTATCTGCTGTATCATGCGCATATCCGCCTGCTTTAAAACCGTTTCCATCTCCCAGACTTTGAAAGTTTGATGAATATCCGTTATAAAAAGCCCAGCAACTGTCAAAAACAACGGATTCATCGGCGCGGATAATATCAAAGCCGTCATCACTGTTAAACCAGGCGCGGCAGCCTCTAAAAACATTACCGGCGCCACCAGCATCGGGATGACAGCCAAAACCATCACAATTGCTGCCCAATCCATCTTCCGAAACATTATCCCAATTTCGATACGAATCACAATTTAAAAACAAATTGCCGCCACCTTTATAGTGACGCAGCCCGGTGCCAACATTGTTGTGCATGCTGATCTGTTCATATATATTATTATTCCCCCGGCTGTAAATACAATAAGACTCGGTGTGTGTTGTAATGGTTACCTGAATGCCGGTCATTTCCAGCCCTTTAAGGTGAATATAACTTCCGGCCATCCAGATACCTACCACACGTTGATCGGCCGGCTTAACAGCGGAAAAATCAAAAACAGGCTGCTCACCCGGATATGCCCAGTACTTTATAGTTTGTCCGGCCAGGCCGCTTTTATCCAGATAACTAATACAGGCAAATAAATTCTGTTGAACGCTGGATATCTGGTTTTCCCGAACATTGTATAATCCGCCACGAATGTAAACTGTGTCACCTGGATTAACGAAGGTCTGAGCTTGTTGAATGGATTCGACAGGTTGATCGATTGTTCCCGGATTTGAATCGTCTCCATCCGGCGCCACAAAATATTGAGATGCGAAAGAAAGATTTAGAATTGCCAAGATAAATATGGTGATTAAAATCAATCTCATAATTTCCCCATTTTTTTCAACTGGTTTTTTCATTTCAGTTCGTACACTTTAAAATGTTCCACTTCCTGATGCGATTTCACCGTTCGAAAGCCAAAATAACCTTCAGTTAAGGGCTCGTTATCCTTAAAAGAAAAATACGGCTCACTATCCACAAAAACCTGAGTCGTTCCATTGTAAACCACAATTTGAATCAAATAATTTCTATTGGGTTGAAGCAGGTGCTGCTCATCTTGTAAATCAAATAAAAGCGAGCGTTCACCGGTTCCCTGATATTTCCGGAAACGAGTGGTGCTATTACTGTTGCCGCCAATACCGGCATAATAAAGCCGCAGAGAATCATATTGTGAAAATATTCCGTTTCGTGTAAACACATTTTCCTGTCGAGGATCGATTGCCATCCAAAATTGATTGAGATCGGACAAACGATCGTTTTTTCCATTGTTCATGACCACTTTTCGATGGTACTCAATCATGATGTTCCCTGACAGCTTTTTATTAAACCAGACAGTGGCGCCGTTATCGACATCAATGACCAGCTTGCCTTTCTCAATCCCCACTTTTGAGTTGGGTGAGTTCGGCGTCTCAACTATCCAATTATTCATATCCTGTTCAAAATTATCATTATAAAGTAGCTGGACTTTTTTATACTGCTCAACAGAACCTGAATCAGCAACGTTTTGGGCCTGTATTGTGTTCTGAAATCCACATGTAAACAAAAAGCACAATAAAATCAATAAAATAGTGAAATCAATTTGTCTCAAGGATACCTCCTTAATCTATTCGATTGTCACCTTAACTTTTGCCGAAAGTTGTTGCACCAAATTTGTGATATAGTCTTTGAAAAAATCAGCGTCTTTAAAACGTTCATCGCTCAATTCCCATCCCGCCGCTGCATAGTAGGTAACAGGTTTATCATTTTCAACTTTCAACCTGGCCAAGTATGTATTGCTCAATGGCCCCTGTTTCGGCGCCTCCGTATAACCAAGATACAGATCACTTGGTACAATCAGCGCCATTCCAAGCCACCATTGACGGTTATAAGTCTGCATATCATGAGTCAACAAGACCTGCCATTGATCATTAACGGAGATGACCTGCAGCGGATTTTGGTTATTGCTGTTCACCAGGCCGACGATCAGTTCTTCATCGCCCTGCAATCCAGAAAACTGTACTGTATTTTGATAGGCATACATACCCGGCCAGATGCTGGTGGTTTCATCTACCTGGTAGTTTCGTCCTTCATCCGGTTGCCAGTTTTCATAATGATAGCTTAAAACCGATTTCACAGGACCTTCCGCCATAATGCGGAATGTGGTTTTCTCAACATTGTTGATCGAATCATCAACCGTTACACCCAGACGCAGCAATTGGTCACTGGTTTTCAAACCATAACCCCCAAGTCCCACAGAGTTGCCGACCGACAGGATATCGCGCCCCCAATCCGCCATGACATGATAGTTATCTTCGACGGCACCCTGTTCATTTATCCCAACATTTTCTGGTGACATAAATGAAGCCGTTTTCCCAAACAAATCGTTGGCATTGCGACCATCCAGATAATGGCGGAAACCAATTTTATCATTTTCCCATGAAGGGCCATCGGTCTGGTAGCGCTGGAAACCGATACTCTTTGGCAAATCCCCAGCATATAAAGTCTCGCTGACCGCAGGTTCTACCGGGGTATCAGTAGAACTGCGCTTTCCAAAACGGGCGCTGGTACGCACGATATATTTGGGCTCTTTATTTACCCACAGTAAAAAATATGTTTCCGTTGTATTTGCAGGCAAATTGACTACAAAAAATAATTCATCCCATTTTTTATCTCCATTAAGATCATTCAATTGAGAAGCAACCGTATCGCCCTTATCAGAGATAATCAACGGGTAATGGGTACCTGCCCCAGGACTTTCAATTTGTGAGCGGTCAATAGATATGGCCTTATCAGTCAGGACAATCGCAAAGTTGTTTGCAAGAGTCATCTTTGTCTTTCCAGGCACAGGCTGACATTGGTTAAGAAGAAAGATTGAAATCAACACAGCACTTGTGGTTAATGCAAAATGATTTTTTATTTTGCCTAATGTTGCCCCTTTATTTGGGTGTTTTAAATTATTCTTCATCTTGTATCCTTGGGTTATCTTCAGGAAGTTGGTCGCCGATAAAATCCAGCAATTCAATAGCGTTCAGACACCATTGTGCAGTGTTATTGGTGGAAACTCCCTTCACCTCATACACCGGCTGCAGGCTTTGAACTCCGTCAAATAGCTGCATAGTGAAATCAGTATAATAATATCTGTCTCCGGTATTAAAAAACTCATCCCAGGCTCTTTCTGCATAGGTTTTGTCCCCCGTCATTTTCGCATAATAGGCCGGAAGACGGGCATACCATGGGCCAGGTTTCCCCAACTCAACCGCTATACCGAATTCTTTTTCAATTTCATTTTCAGGTGCGGCATATAATCTACAGAACTGCATCCAAAGTTTGTCCCATTTTTTATCCTGAAGAAGATGGGTCAATTCAAAAGCAACTTCAGGACCTCCCATCAAAACAGATAAATGTAGATAGCCGATATCATTTTCATCCAGTTGATGCAATTTGTAGGTTTCCGGATCGTATCCAAAGGCCGCTCGCTTGCCGGAATAGAAACCATAGGGCATGTCATACAAACTGTTCACTCCGGCCATGATTCGGTCACGATACATTGTATTCCCTGTGCGTTCCCATTCAGTCATCCAGTTGCCAACCAAGGCCAGCCAGTCAGGGCCAACGCGGGCGTGGGTTGGGTATTTGCTTTTTTCCAATATCAAACGAAGCGGATCAATTTTGCCAATTGCTTCGTTGGAAGCATCCACAGTCGCACGCATCAAATCGCCTGTTCGTTCATCCGTGGTGAGATAATAATAAAATCGACCTAAAGCTGCCTGCGAAATACGCACCTCTTTGGCGCCGCAGCCCCAATGAATCACGTTGTGACGGGAACCCAATCCCTTAAACCGTCCCAAATGATAGACATCGACTTCGCCCGTGTGACGCATCATCGCCTCTGCCATGCGGAAAATATCTTCACGTCCAGATCTCAGATAACTGTACCACAACCACAGGTTGGGCATCAATTCGGTATTGTCCCAGGCATAGCCTCCCATATCGTATTTCCAGGTGTGCCGGTCATGATCGTAACTATGCCTTATGTCACCATAATTCCAGAAGCCATACCAATGCCTCTGCTCCACTTCCAACTGATAGTATTTAATCGCATTGTCAAGCTGATCCTCTATCCAGCGCTTTCCTTTTGTACTTCGGTCAGGTAAACTCCACACGCCGAAAACAGGAATGCTGTGGATATATTCCGAAGAGACAATAAGTAAAGGTGGTTGATTCCCCAGGTGTACAATTTTATTCAAGGTTCCATAAGACGGTACTTCGGGTGATGCATACAGCAGAATTTCGCTTGTGCGAGCTACCCCGGTGGCTGTGCTGAATCCCGGTTGAACATCTTCATAACTGGCCTGGAGTGTGTGGCCCCAGGCAAGTGTGTCGTAATGACGCATGTCCATGGCCTCGGCCTCAGGAGACCAGAGCCAGGCCATCAGTTGGGCCTCATCATCTTTAACATTGCGAATTTCCAACGCTGATGGAAAGGATTGCCAAAAATCACGAACACAAACCGTCAATCCGCCGGACACATCCCCGACAAAAGCCATTCCTTCGGAACGTTTGCCATAGCCGGCGTCAATCCAGGCGCTTTCATTGTTGGTTCTTTTTTGCACCCGAAATCCATCGGCATTCAATTGTTCCAGCCTGAAATCATTCCAGCTTGCCCAGTGCTCAAACAGGAATTGTACTTTTTCAGGGAAACTATCAGGTTCGGCAATCCGTTCGCCTGTAAGCTGTTTGGCGTAAAAGTTTTCACGGGTTTCAAAATTAAAGAGCGGGAAACTGCCGTTGAGCGGCTGGCATGGTTCATCCCACAATCCTCCGTTTACTCCCGAAAAACGAATATGCCGGTTATATAACTGTTCATCCAACGGCACGTTAAAAACCAGCCCCAGACCACGGATAAAATCTTTTTGTTGATCCCCATCGTAAACAATGGTATTTACCATACGAATCGATTGCAGTCCGGCATAAAAATACAACCGGACAATAAATGGCAACCAGCTTCGGTTGGTTGAGTCCGACACGTGCCTGCCTTCAATTTTAACCACTGCCCTGACCGGACCACTCTGCTCGATGGTTACTCTTTCGACTATACCTGTGAACTTTTCTTTGGATGGCTGAACACCGAATTCCTGATCCGGTCCATTCTGAAGAATACAAATCAGTTTTCCATCGGAAGAAATTACTTTTCCATTCATTTTTATAGAACGAATTAAGAGTCTGCCAATTTTTGGAATTTCGCATTGCATAATACCGGTACTAATCAGTAAAGCATCATTGGATTCAGATAATTCGACCTTTGTTTTTGGCAGATTAGCGCCGGACTTTTTTACATGTTCCAGTACGAAAGCAGTTCCGGCATTGGAATCGACTACAGCGCTTAGGCCTACCCATTTTAGGGAACCATCCGGCCAATATGCCAAAGGCCAGGATTGCACAGGCAAAGCCTCTCCCTGTTCATTTTTCAATATATAACTGCTCGATGGATCAATCTCCCCTTCCGGCAGCGGCACACCCCAACTTACTCCTGCTGAAATCGACGGGGCCTTTCCTCCAAGCCATGATAGTTTAATCGGGTCGACTTCCCGGGCAAATAGCGTATCCTGATCAATACCAACAATGATTAATAACCAGCAAAATAGAATTAGCCAAATTCTTTGCTTACATCGATAATGATGTTGTAAGGTTATCAAATTATTTCTTATGAATTGCATGGCTATCTGAGTTTTATATTTTTAAGCACATCTCAAACACAACTCGTGTTTTGAACTGCAATTACATATATCATAGAGTCGGTATCAATGGGCTAACCGCAAATCCCAGTTATCAATGGTGGTTAAACTTTTTCCATCTTTATCACTCAGGGTAACATAAATATCATTATATATTTTTTTTATTTTGAATTCTTTAAACGGATAATCTCTATACCTGCATCAATCACAGGCCCCAGACCGTGTTTTTCATTTGGTCGTGCCGGACGGTTGTAATAAAAAACCATATCATCCTCAATTCCTGTACCTACGCAAATATCTTTTACCTGGCCGTTGGGCAGGATCTTTTCTTTCTTGAGTCCGTTCCATCCTGTAATCGCTATTGAGCTGTATCTTTTATCAATCCAGCCTTCATTCACTGCGCGGGCAATTCCATATACAAACATAGCTGAACATGAAGATTCTGTATATGAATCTGTCCGGTCTAACACCTGGTGCCATAATCCATCCGGCCCCTGGTATTTGGAAATGCCAATAATTTGTCTTTCCAGATTTTTAATAATCAATTCTCTTTTGGGATAATCAGCAGGTAAAATATTTAACAAATGCACCTGGGCCATCATAACCCAACCATTGCATCTACCCCAATGGGCAACGCCGTTTCTTTTAAGATCGCTGTAATAACAGTGCCAATAGATTTCTTTATTTTCATCCCAAAGATACTCAGAGAAATTCAATACCTGGTGAATGGCGTCATCGTAGTATTTAGTTTCGCCAGTAAACTTTCCCAGCCTGACAAGAAAAGGCACGCTCATGTATAAATCATCGGCCCATAATGTCATTTTATGCGGAAACGTACGTACCAGTGTGCCGTCTTCCAGGCGTTCCTGTCCTTCAGATATACGTTTGGCGCCTTTTAGGACATATTCTTTGTACTCAGGATGTTTAACTTTTTCATAAACATCCATGATACTGGCCCCCATAGCTCCAAAATCATCCAGTTCTTTCATAGTCCATAGCTGGCCAAAAGGATACAGATAATGGGGCCGGTCATTCTTAAATCTTTCCTGGAAAAACTTATAGTTGTCAAATCCAAAAGCGATATGCCTGGCGGCGAAATCAAAATACTTGTCATCATTTAGAAATATGCTCAGGTTGATCATTGCCATGTTGAGCACGCCCATAGTATAATGCCACTCTCCAAATGGACTTTTGAATTTCACATCTATATCATCCGGTATTTCATTGGTGGTATTATATATTTTTCCGTCGTCTACGCCTACAAATTTAAACTCGGCATGAATTATAATGTTATCTGCAACTCTTCTTACAACAGCTTCATCCGAATCACTGTTTTGTGCGCTTAGTAATGAAACAAGCATAAATATCAGGCAGATCGGAATTATTTTTTTCATCTTCTTCTCCAATTTGTTGGGTAATGAAACAATCTTCATATTGTAAGAAATAACGTATTTCAATAGTGCTTACTTTTTCTTATTCATCCAGAAAGGTGATGTACCAAACCATAGAATTGTTCCGAGCAGCATGAGATTCTTGCAGGAATCCAAATCAAATCCATTAGAAAAAACCATGATAGATGGAATAAGAGTTAATGCCAAACCAGTAAATGAAACGATCTTTAAACTTATTTTAAACATTTTATGACTCCTTATGCTGACTTGATTTTAGATTTTTGAATCATCATGCTTACAACTAAGTATACAATTGATGCCACAAACCACCCCGGAAGACCAAGGAAAAATATTTCGATACCCAAGGATCTATTAAGATAAACACTAAAACCAAGTGTTAACACCCAGGCCAGCGCAGCGGCAACATTAAAACTCTTATTAAATATTTCCGCATAATTGGATTTTAATCCCATTTTGGGAATGATATAAACATCCATGAGAATGACCGCTCCCATCGGCATCAGGATCAATCCATACAGAGCCACAAATTCCAATAACTTCATAACCAATGCCGGGAAAAGGGCTGCTGTGGTTGTTATTGCTCCAACAACGGCCGTTACACGCCATGTTTGCCAGGATGGTTTGATGGCTTGCAAAGCCAAACCGGCCCGGTAAATTGTTGGATTAGCCGTTGTCCATCCGGCGATGACCACACACAAGGCTCCAGCGATACCAGCCGCACGAAAAGCAACAGGACCAGGGGCAAATTGAGTACTGCCTGCAGATTCCAGAAGGAAAAGCGAATATAAAATTCCGGACGCCAGCCATGCGATATAATGCCCCAAATACATACCTGTTGCCGAAGAGAGACCATAATACCATTTTTTGGCATAACGCAAAATAGAGAGATCGGCCATACCTATGTGCATCGCCATATTGACAAACCAGGCGAAAAAGAGCACATGCCAAAAAGTGAATTTACTCTGACCAGCAAGCGGTGTACCTGTCCAAATGGTATCATTTGCTTTTGTCCAAAAATCTGACAGAGAGTGAACGCCCAAATCCGGCAAAACAGCAACAGCTGCTGCTACAAATACCATTATCATCCAGGGAGCGGCTATATTTGCAACCCTTGAGATTTGAGTATAACCAAACATGGCAACAAGTGTGGTCACAATTCCTACAGCGAGAACAGTAACAACCCAGCTTACGCTATTTGGATAGAAATCATTTAATGAAGGCATTGCCATATGAAAAGGAATACCAACTGCTGTTGCCGACACGGCAATCATTGAACCGGCAAGAAAACAAAACATAAGCGCATTTACTATGTTATAAATTGATGTAACTTTTTTTCCGCCGATTTTTTCAAGTAAATAATAAAGAGTCAATCTTTTTTGGGTAGCAACCGGACCGGTAATAAAAGCCCAGCTTAAAACAGCTAACAGATTTCCCAGTAACAGACCTAAAATTAAATCACCTGCTGCAACGCCATGTGCTACGAACAGTGGTCCAATAACAAATTCTGTCCCAGCCGTATGTTCGCCTGCGTACATTCCGATAAAACTTCCCCAACCTTTCCGGCTTTTTTCCGGAACCGGGATTCGCTCAAATTCCTCAACAGAATCCAACTGCCCTTTAATTGATTTTTTTGCCATACTTTTCTCCTCTACAAAATCCGGTACTGTTTTGCAATAAAGTCAATAAATAATTAAATGTTGTTCTTTAGGGCCATGCATACCAAGGATTAATTCCATGGAAATGTCCGCTGTACGACTTGGGCCCGAAATAACAATCGTATTACTCGGGTTTGTAAATTTTTCTATACCTTTACAACGACAATCTTCAATCCAGCTTTCAAAGTCAGCGAAAATCTGCCCTTTTTTGATCAGGGCAATATGAACTTCCGGCAACAAAGAAGCTGTACGTTGGCGACCTTTCCCGGAACGAAGTACGATACTACCGGTTGCTGCCAAAGCTGCACTGACACCTGTTATGCCAAACCGGATACTTTCTTGTTGTGTAATTTCGATTCCATTGTCTTCTAAAGACTGGTAAAGATTTTTAATCGGCAAATTTTCTGAACTCCAGCAATTGACCTGCTGGTCGTTGCCAATAATTTTAAAAAGTGTTTTTTGTGCATCCTTTTCATTGGTGCAGATCGTTACCTGGGCAGAGAGTTTTTCTGCTTCTGATTTAAAATATTCCAAAAGTGATGCGGGATCCTTCTTGTCCAGTTTAACCATTGGTAAATAGTTTTCAACCCGGCTTTTCTCTGGAAAGGGAACCGCAATATTTTTGAGCTTATTTAAAATATCATCCCGACTGTTACTCATCATTATTTGCTCCCATCTTTTAATCCATTTTTCCAGAGTTCATAAAAACTTTTAGCAGCAGGTTTCGGTACTTTGCGGTAACGGGTCCATTTTTTTACTAAACCAGGCATCTTATTTAGGGGAAGCAGGCGTGATACTTTCATCATTATTCCTGTCAAGCCATACAACTTTTCTGACTGATTCGATTTGGCCCAAATCCACATACCGGCTTTCCAGATTTTGGAGCTTTTTTTCTGCTTCGTCAAATCATGACGCAGATCCAGCAGCATGTGTGGGATATCAATATCGACAGAACAGACCTGTTTACAACTTCCACATAAGGAACTTGCATTGGGCAACTGCGAGGCTTTGTTCAATCCAACCAGTAAAGGTGTCACCACAGCACCGATGGGTCCGGGATAAACCCAGCCATAGGAATGGCCGCCACTGACACGGTAAACCGGGCAGGCATTCAAACAGGCGCCACAACGGATGCAGGCCAATGCCTCGGTGTAGCCACTCCTATAAATATCAGACCTGCCGTTATCGATTATGATAACATAGACTTCAAGTGGGCCATCTTCTTCATCACTGCGGCGTGGTCCGTTTATGATATTGGTATAAACCGTCATCGATTGACCGGTTGCGTTGCGCGGTAGTATTTGGGCCAGAGTCGCATAATCTTCCAGCGTAGGAATGATTTTTTCAATACCAACAACGGCAATATGTATCGGCGGCAGAGATGTAACCATCCGACCGTTCCCCTCGTTGGTGGCCAAGCAAAGGGAGCCGCTTTCGGCAATTATAAAGTTACCGCCACTGATCCCCACATCCGCCTGCAGGAACTCTTTGCGCATATGACCACGCACAAAATGTGTCATAGTCTGGGTATCGTCGGTAGGGGGCATGCCGATTTTCTCCACCAGCGTATCACGGATGCTTGCTTTTGTGCGGTGAATCACCGGCACAACAATATGACTGGGATGATCACCGCTTATCTGGATAATATATTCACCCAGATCGCTTTCAACCACCTGTACATCGTTCTTTTCGAGAAAGTCGTTCAGTGCGATTTCTTCAGTGACCATACTTTTGCTTTTAATCACTTTTTTAGCCTGTTTCTGCCGAATGATCTCCAGAACTTTACTGTTTGCTTCAGCAGCATCTTTCGCCCATAAAACATTAATGCCGTTTTTTTGCATTTGTTTTTCAGCCTGTTCTAAAAGCTGTGGCAGGTTATTTAAAGCATTCCGTTTAATTTGAGCGGCTTGCTGGCGTATTTTTTCGCCATGATCCTGCCCGGAAATAAACACAGCGGATTTCCTATTGGTATAGGCGAGATTCGTTCCAAAGCTGATCGCAGATTGCAGATCAGCATCGGCAATGGCTTTTCGTGCTTCCTTCGTAAAATTTTCAGACTTGATTTTCATTGCTTATCGCTTCCGCCAGAACACTGGCAAAGTGTTTTACTTTTTTTGTATATCCCTGTTTGTCCAAACCGCCCTGTATATGCATCATACAGCTTGCATCGCCAAGCAGGATGGTATCTGCTTTGCAGGAAATAATATTATCGATTTTTTTCTGCAGCATGGCACCGCTTACATCAGCCATCTTTACACTAAACAAACCTCCGAAGCCACAACATGAATCAGAATCGGTCAACTCACTAATTTCAACATTCTGAATTCCACCAATCAATTTGCGTGCTTGCAGTCCCAAATTAAGCTGGCGCAGACCATGACAGGAATCATGAAAGGCAACGTGACAGGGCTCAGACAATTTTCCACCCATTTTTTCAATGCCAAGGCCATCAACAATGAAGGCGCTTAATTCCCAGGTTTTTTCAGCTACATCCAAAGCACGCTGGTAATTTTTCGGATCATCTTTAAACAGCATCGGATACTCATGCTTTACCATGGCAACACAACTCCCGGAAGGCGATACGATAATTTCGCTTCCGACAAATACATCCAAAAAGTGTTCAGCCACCAATAATGCATCTTCGCGATAGCCGGCGTTAAAAGCGGGCTGACCGCAGCATGTCTGTTCCTTTGGAAAATCCACTTCAACACCCAGGTGCCGTAGAATTTTTACCGTAGCAACACCGATATCAGGGAAAAGCGAATCAATAAGACATGTAACAAAGAGTGATACTTTTTTACCCTTAAGATTTTTAGAACTTGATTCGGCCATTGAGGTTATCCTATTTTTTGATTTTAAAAAGGTTTAGTTACTGCCAAAAAAACGGGCATATAATTTATCAACTTCGTCTTTACCAATGGGCACCAGATTCCCGATTGACTGCATATCAATAATCGAACGGACAATAAAATCAGTCACTTCAAGCTGGTCAAAAGCTTCCAAGATGCTACCGCCGGCCAACAAAATACATTCATTTTTAATAAGCAGCACCGAGTTATTGTGTGAGATGATATCAACAATTTCCTTGCGCAACTCACGTTCACGGCTGGAATGTTTTTCTATTTCAAATTCCGGCAACCTGTCTTGGCGATGATCAAAAAAAGTGTTGGCGATATTTTCGCCAAGTTGTTCACTGGAGGGCAAAGCATAAGGCGCATAGCCGACTTTACCACAAATATGGTTTGCTTGTGGGATAATATTTGTGTCGGAAATTTGGCGCATAATACTGAAGGAAACCAATGCTGGTGAATGCGCATGAACAATTGCATTAAGATCGGGCCGTTTCTTATAAATCCAACAGTGAAAAGGATACTCTGACGAAACCTTGTTTTTTCCGACCACCGTTCCGTCTTTTTTTACACACATGATATCTGACGGCTGCAATTTTCCCTTATCGATACCGGCGGGTGTAATCCAGGTATCGCCATTTTCATCGCGAATGGAAAAATTTCCCCCGTAAAGCGTCGTCATGCCGTTGTTATAAATGCGATTCATGAAGTGCACAATCTGATCGCGCGGATGTAAAAGATATAATTTCATAATGTCTGATATTTCCGATAAGCTGCTTCCCAGTCTGCCTGTTCCGCAGGTTGATATTGTTCAATTTCAACCAATTGGCTTACAAGTTTACGGCCTTCATCGAGGTTTTTAATTTCTCCCAGGCTGATCAACTGAACCAAAGCATTCCCCATCACTGTTGCCTCCACCGGACCTGCCTGGACTGGCAAACCGGTCGCATTGGCGGTCATCTGGTTTAATAATTTGTTTTGTGTGCCTCCGCCAACAATATGTAAAACATCAATTTGTTTGGCTGCTACACTTTTTACTTTATCCAGAACTTCGCGGTAAGCCAGAGCCAGGATTTCCAATGCGCAACGAATGATCTCCCCTTCCGATTCAGGAACAGGTTGTTTGCTTTCCCGGCAGATGGTTCGGATGATTTCCGGGTGGTCGCCCGGTGCCAGCAAGCGTTCACCATTGGGATTGATAATCGATTTTAATGGAGTAGCCTGTTCCGCAAGCTTGGTTAACTCTGCATAGGAATACGATTTTCCTTTTTCCTGCCAGGTCTTGCGGCACTGTTGCACAATCCACAAACCAACCACGTTTTTGAGCAAACGGAAGGTATTATTCACACCACCTTCGTTGGTGATATTGGCTTGCAAAGCACTTTCGTTGATGACCGGAGTCTTACTTTCAATCCCGACCAGGCTCCAGGTGCCGCTGCTGATATAAGCAAAATTTGGAGTTTTCGCAGGCACGGACGTCACCGCGCTGCCTGTGTCGTGACAAGCCGGTGCAATGACCGGGATACCATCGTATTCACCAATTTTTGTTCCCGGCATAACAATTTCCGGAAAAATATCTTTGGGGATCCCCAAGGCTGTTATTAGCTCATAGTCCCAGTTTTTCGCGATAGGATTGTACAACTGCGTCGTTGTCGCATTGCTGAACTCGCAGATTTTATTTCCGGTGAACCAAAAGTTTAACAAATCCGGGATTGTCAGGAAGGTTTTCGCTGCGGATAAATGAGCGGAATGCTGCACAACAAGGCTTTTCAATTGGTAGATCGTGTTAAATGGCAAAAACTGTATGCCTGTTTTTTTAAACACTTCGGCTTTGGGAACCGAAGCAAAAACTTTATCCATCATGCCATCGTTTCGTGTATCGCGGTAATGGACCGGAATTCCCAGCAAATCGCCTTTTTCGTCGAGCAAGGCAAAATCTATGCCCCAGGTATCAACTCCCAACGATGCCGGTTTGTATTTCTTGCCTTTTTCAACACCGGTTAAAATATCATGCCAGAGTTGCAGGATGTTCCAGTGCAATGTTCCATTCAGCATCACGGGAATATTAGAGAAGCGATGCAGTTCTTCAATTTGCAGGGAATTGCTGTCGAAATGAACAGCCATTACCCGGCCTGATTCAGCACCAAGATCTATTGCTAATACTGTTTTCTTCTTCATTTTTTCTCAAAATTATATGATTTAAGGTTCATCAAATAGATTGCTACACCTGTCACAAACGGACGCGCTATGACAATTTCCGCTCACTGCGATCGCGATAATATCGCAAATTTTTGACGCCATTCTTCTAAAAGTCATCGAATCAGCGCCATTTTTCTGGTTTTATTAAAATAGCCGGTTTTTATTGTATAAAAGTAAATACCTGACGGCAAGTTTTTCATATCAAAAGTAAAATGATGCGCACCGGCTGGAATTTCTTCATTTATAAGCGTCTGAACTTCTTCACCAAGTACATTATAGATCGATAATTTTACATGATCCTTTTTTGGTAAATCATAACGAATCGTTGTGGACGGATTAAATGGATTGGGAAAGTTTTGATATAACTGAAATTCAGTTGGAATACTATTATTGTTATCCGCAATTTCAATACCGGTTAAGGGCTCTGGCAAGATTGTTATTTCATCCAGGTTACCGAAATCATTTCCGGTAGCTGCAAAGCTGATCGTATTGTCATAACCCGTATTCAGAGTGACGCCAACGCTGTCATACACCCAATTTGTCCATTCACCTGTGCCTTGCATAGTTAAGTTTTGCGTTGTGCCATTCACAACTAAATTTCCAGTCCGGTTGGCATCACCTAAGGCGTATCGGAAAACCAGCGTACGCTCACCGCCACCGAAACCGGGCATATTGGTAAATTGGACGGCACTGTTACTGCTATTGGCTTCAAAGTTGGTAAAAGCAGTCCCGTGATAACCCAAATGATTATTTTCAACATATACGGTGCCAATGAGGGTGGCGTCTTCAGACTGAAATGTGAAATATAACCAGGGTCTGATACTTTGTATAGCAGTTGGGAATGATTCAATTTCACTTGTATCTGTGACGCTAAGTGTATAATAATATGTTCTTCCATATGTTAGGCCATCGTCAATATATGTATTCAAACTTTTATCCTGAGTATTAATTAATTCAAAGTCCATTCCACCTGTTTCGGAACGATAAATATTGACAGTGGAAATATTTTCGAAATCCTGAGTGTCCCAAATCAATATGATAGAATTTGTGTCATACCGGTAAGAAACACCGGTAGGAGT
This sequence comes from uncultured bacterium, assembly GCA_964537715.1. Classification (GTDB taxonomy): domain Bacteria; phylum Zhuqueibacterota; class QNDG01; order QNDG01; family DSAB01; genus CAZTZL01. The sequence goes on from CAZIAH010000005.1 coordinate 46,969, forward strand.
AGCTGGACGAATCGTAGGTGTTGCCTGTACGATATTAGAGTAGACAGACTCATTGTTTTCAATATCATAAGCCGTCACAGCGTAATAATAGGTAGAATCGTTTGTAACGTTTGTATCCAGATAGGCGATAGCGGTTCCGACATCACTTAACAATGAAAGACTGTCCGCACTCTTTCCGCGATAAAGCCTGTATCCAGCCAGATCCAAATCTGAATTTTCGTCCCATTCAATTTGAACAGTATCATCCCAGGCCTGCGTTCGAATGTTCATAGGCTTTGATGGCGGCCTCAAACTATCGGGAATGAACATACCAAATCCCAAATAAAATGATGTATGGGGAGGCTGGTTATAACTATCGTTCTGCCAGGCAATGCCTAACCTGTATACCGGATCATGCATCAGGGTTTTGATGCGATACTCTGTCAAATCAGTTGTAGTATAAATACGCAGATTATTATTGTCCTCTGTTCGCCAAATCACCTCTTCACGCCAGTCGCCAAAAAGATCCGCCTGCAAGCACGGATTAGCTTTTGTGTCGTTATTGGATGAACAACCATTTGCAAGAAGCAAAATACCGCCGCCATATTTACGGATATTTGTGGCATCAAGTAGCTCCCGGCCAAGATCGCCATCCCACCACACAACATGGTTGGTTGATGACGGAACGGGCCCAACATATTCATTGTTCGCGCTTCTTAAACCATCGGTCCAGCCCCAGCATTCCATGCCAAAAAAACCTTCAACCAGATCACCGGCCGTTGCTCGTTTACCATCGGCATTGGCCGTTAACCAGAGAACTTCTCCGGTACGGGCATCAACCAGGCCTGATCCAGGTCCGCTTCCTTCAAAACAACCCCATTTTTCCAATCCAGGTCTATCAGGGAGTATATCCGCTAAATGCATAGCGTCGCCTGTTTGTTTTCCGATGGCGCTTCTCAGTGTCCAAAGTCCGGTCCCGTCATCATCAATGGCACAGTTTCCATAAATGATCTCATCTTTATTGTCGCCATCCACATCAGCTACACTTAGGTTATGACTCCCCATTCCTGCCCAATTGGGATATCCTTCAGTGCTTTTAAAATGCCATCGCTTGACCAGTTCGCCATCAATCAAATCCCAGGCAGCAATTTCTATTTTTTCATAGATACCTCTTGCCCAAATAAAGCTTGGATTTTCACTGCCTAAATAAAGTACTGCGGCAAGAAAACGGTCCACACGGTTACCCCATGAATCTCCCCAGGAGCTTACACTGCCCCTCGCAGGCTCAAGATTGGTGGTAATCATTTCTGTACCATCTGTACCATTAAAAACAGTCAGGTATTCCGGCCCGGTGAGAATACGGCCGGTACCGTTTCTGTAATCAGCCGAATGATCAGCGCTGTCAGCGGGACCGGTACTGATAAATTCCCCTGTACCATCTTTCGTACCGGGTGCCGTTCGGCACACAACTTCCGCTTTCCCATCTCCATTAAGATCATACACCATAAACGGGGTGTAATGGGCGCCGGCTCTGATATTAACTCCCAGATCGAGACGCCATAAAAGTGTGCCGTCCATTTCAAGCCCATCCATGATAATATCACCGGTATGTCCGTCATGTGCATTATCCTTTGAATTGGATGGGTCCCACTTTAGAACAATTTCATATTCTCCATCACCATCCAAATCTCCGACGCTGCAATCGTTGGGACTGTAAGAATAGGATACGTCATCAGGTGTTGTTCCCCCTGCCGGCCTTTGCAAGGGGATAGTCAGATAGTTTTGTTGCCAGGGATAGACTATTTTTGACAAATCCTGCTCAACGCCATCCAGAACGCTGACTACAAAATATTGATCAGAGACCGTTCCGGTACTGTCCAGGAAATTTGTAGAAGCTGTAATTGGTTCTGTATTAATCCTTTCCTGTCCACGATAAATATTGAAAGCAATCGTATCCGGATCTGTTGCCAGCAGCCTCCATCCAATGTAAACTCCGCCCTCTGTTGCGACAGCGACCAATCCGCGGTTCAATTCTTCTATCTGATATTGAGCATTTGCTACACCAAAAAATAGCAGGCATAATGCTAAAATAGAAAAGAATGATTTTGCTGGTTTCATAACTCTCTGCATTCTCAAATTTTCAAGCTACTGTTGCTTTTGTATCTGCTACTCAACCTGCGTTGATTCCGGCCCGGTATATGAATCTTTCAGGCCACCTAAATCAATGACAATCTTTTGAATGACAATCCCCTGAGTTCGCCCCATGATTTTTAATGTATGCTTACCCGTTGAGGGTAAATAGATTTCTGACGCACTGATCGTACAATTTCTCAGGACATTCTGTTTCCACTCATCCGAATATTCGGGGGCTGAAATATCAGGAATGAAAATTAATCCGTCGTCGATGGTGAATGCGTATGTTGCATGCTCCAGTGGATTTAATCGGAATATCGGGAGTGCATATACATAAACATGCGCTGTGCCAGAATTGAATGTGTAAAAATCGTACTCAGAGCTGACATCGATGGATGCTTGTGGATTTAGAATACGAGTTTTGGGATCACCGAATTGTATTGATTTGTTTTCAATGCCAAGTCCGTCAATAACAAGGAGCGGTACTTCTTTACTATCTGTCTTTCGACGGAAATCAGCAGCGGGAATAGAAATGGTTCCATTCTGCTCCACAAACAGCCCTTTTAAATCGTCATGAGTAATATGTTCAGGTTTAAAGGTCGACACAATAACCTGCTTTTTTTCATCACCCGAAGCAAATTCGATTTCACCAAAAACATATTTACCCGCAGGACGTTTATCCCAATCAACAGACACAAAAATCCGTTGCTCGGATGGCGTTTCACCCGATGTTTGACTTAATGCGATCCATGCATCTGCAGAATTGATATACCACTTTAAAACGTCGCCTCCCTTATTTACAACATCAATATAATAGGCCTTTGGGGCATACGAATTAAAGGTTGGCAATACGGAAAATGGTGTGGGAGCGAAGCTGTTCTGTTCGTCACCTTCGGCACAAATGCCAAGCACTGGCTCATGCGGCAGTGTTATTGTGGAGACAGGCGGCATCCGGTGCACAGAAGAATGCCAGCCTTGTTTCAATGACATCATTCCATTCCACTTACCATTTAAAAGTGCATTGTATTGGTCGGTAATCAATTGAAGACTATCTTGATATGCTTGTGTTAATTCTGCAAGTTCATTTGTAATGGCCCGACCTTGTTTCGTGTACAAGCGGTTCTGCTGGGCGGTTAACATTTTTTTGTTCATTAAAGCTGCGGCTCTAACCGGATAGTATACCAACTGGAAAAACGCCGGTTTTAAAGCAGCTGGCAGCTCCGCCAACATTCGGCTTGCTCTGCGTGCGATGGTGTCATAGGAATGAAGTCTTTTCTCCGCTTCATGAAATTGAAAAAACGAAAAATCGGTATCGACGATGATTTCGGTATTTGCTTGTGGGCTATTCCATTCGTATCCCCAGCCCATATACTCGGGTTTACGGATAAATGCCAGGTGATTGAAATTATCCCAGATGTCCTGAAGTTCACGTTCATACTGATTGCCCACCATTTGAGCACACCAATGGGCATGATATTTATTCACGACATCGTAATCAAATTTATCTATATCCCATGCCATATCCAGAAATAAATTCATTGAATATTCACACGCTTTAATGTCACCCACATTTACCACCCAGACACGATCGGCTCCGGTACGATATGCTTTGCTCAATTCTTCATACATAAATGCAGGGGATGTGGTACTCATCCACAGGTAATTGTGCGGCGAACCAAGATATGAGACATGATAATAAACACCAGCGCGCCCAGATCGTTTTTGCTCGTCGGGTGTGCTCAATCGCTTTATATATCCATAATTGTCATCCGGCCAAACCAGGGTTACGTCATCGGGAACCTTAACGCCTTGCTCATATAGCTCCATCACCTCTTTGTATGGTATTAGTACCTGCGGTATGGATTCGAGTGGGGCGTTGATATATTTTTTTAGAATTGCGCGTTGGTCGGCAATGGCATGTTCCAGATTGAGCACCTTCTCACCCAATGTAAGGTCCCCAATCATTGCTGCATCATGCAGGCCCCGCAAAGCTAAGGTATAAACATTTTCGAAAGCGGCATTGGATTTTACGCGTTGTTCCAACTGTTTCAATATTCCGGCTTTATTCGTTTTATAGTTCCATTCGCCCATTGTTTTCTTGTCCCATTCACTCGCGTTATTGAACAACAGAGGTTCGCAATGGGATGATCCCATGACAATGGCAAAACTATCAGCAACCATTTTATTGGTGGGATATTTATTGAATGCGCCGCTGCATTCATGCATCGCGGGCCAGAGATAATTGGCTTTCAAGCGCAACAGGAGTTCACATACTTTTGCGTATGTTTTGGGGCCAATGTCATTCAGAGTTGGATCCATTAATTTCGACGCCCAGGGTTTCATTCCCCAATCTTCGTCATTAATGAAAACACCCCGATATTTAACTGATGGTGCTTTGGAGATATAATAGGGTGTATTTACATAAGCAGATTCACGTTTCTGAGCAGGCACATCGGCCCACCAATACCAGGGTGATACACCCAATGCTTCTGAAATTGAAAAAACACCATAAGCTGTACCACGGCGATCACTGCCGGCAATGACTAACGCCTTTTTTACAGAGGGAAAAGGGTTATCAACACTTTGAATGATAAATCGTTCCCACTTCGATAGAATGGGATCGACGTCTATTTTGTGCAATTGGATTAACGTGTCGATTAGCTGACTATGACCGATCGTACCAATTAATACAACATTATTCCCAAATAAATTTTTAGATGTCGTCAAGGTTGCCTTCTTGCCGGTCATTTGCTCAATATCCTGAACGAAGAAAACCGCCACTTTTTTAACCACTGCATAATCCGCAGGATCATAATATACATTACACACTTTTGTACCATTGCATATAGGAAATACACGCTTTCCATGATCAGGTTGATTGTCGATTTTTATTTGTGAAAACACAATTTGCGGTATTAGAACTATGCCTAATAGCAAACTTTTTCTCATTGACCAATTCCTCGAGAATTATAAACTTCGATTTCCACAATGCCCAACATGCCTTTACCTTCGTTTTCACGCATGGAAATTTCGGCTGCCTGTTTTGCAGGATCGAGTTCCTCATACTCGTAGCCGTCCTTGTCAGAATGGGTGCCTGTTAATTCAATTTTTAAATGCTTGCCTTTTGCACTATGACACGAAATTGTAATGTAACCAAGGCTTTTGTCTGTATTCCCTGCATATACTTGTTTACCATCAACGCTCATACGAACCGGATAGGTGCGACGACGCCAGTTATCAAGCTTCAGAACGACTTCATCAATTTTAGAAGGCGTATCAAATTCATATTCAATCCACCCGGTTTTAATATTTCCATCGTTCGTCCATTTTGTCAGTTCATTATCGTCATAAGAGAAACGAGTTTGTTCAGGATTTGAACCGGCAGTTGCACTAATAATTTTAACTGGATCGCGGGTTACTTTGAATGATTGTCCCGCAGGTGTTGGTCCACGGTCGAGATAAGAAGCCAATTCAGTTCCCGGAATATTTTCCGACAATCCGTCCACCACTTTGACCGGGTTGGTTTTAATCTGAATGGAAGCAGATTCGAGACCAGGTGATTTTGCTGACAGTTTAATTATACCGGGTTTCGTGGCTGAGCGAATAAGAATACGATTGACACCTAATTCAACAGGTAAAGTTTTCGACAGGATATAATTGTCCGGTCCCTGGGCAATTCCCCCAAGCCATTCGGCAGGTCCTTCAAGTTCAAAGTCAATCTTATTAAAAGCGATGGGATTACGGTCTCCATTTTTGTCAACCACTTCCACATCAACCAGAACCAGATCAGCACCATTGGCCAGCATGCCACCAGGTGCAACGTGGGGAGTTAATTTTATCTTTACAGGATCGCCTGTCGTTTTCTTTTGTGCTGAGCAAAGCTTATTACCATCTTTGTCATAACCGATCGCTTCAATTTTGCCCGGCTTAAATTCAACATCTTTAAACATATAGAGAAATCGATATTGCTGTTTGCCAAATCCCAAAGATTGACCATTGACAAACAGCTCAACCTTGTCCGCGCTGGATGCCACATAAATATCCTTAACCACACCTGTTTGATAATTCCAGTGTCCCATAATATGAATCCGCGGGACTTCATTTTCCACCCAGCCATCCCACATCACCTGGTTGCAGAAATAATTGTCCTTCGGAATACGCATGGGATCAACCTCACCGCTACGGCGATAGTTTTCAGCGCCGCGATGGTGCGTATTTGTGTCCGAAAATATGATATTTACACCACCGGCACTCACACGTTTGCCTGTTCCAGGACGCGCCAGCCAATAGTCATACCAGCGCATGATATCTTCAATAGCATGTGAATCCTGGTTGCGATTGTACCGGTAAGCCGGTTTGTTGCGATATAAAGGGCCTTCGCCATCTTTGTGATAGGGCGGACTATATTCATCCCAGTACTTTCTCAACCCTTCATCCCGGGAATATTCCATCGCCCAAAATGGAATACCCGCGCTTTTGTTAATATAGAGCATTTCACCGCCATATTCGGCGACTTGACTATCAAGCATTTCACGGGAACCGATGGCACGACCTCCATAAGGATCGTATTGGTCGCGGAGATCTTTTAATTCCTGCATATGTTTTTCAGAGATAGACTTGTTGCCCCCCTCAAAAAAAAGGATGCTTGGATTGTTGCGGTTGTAAATAATCGCATCGCGCATCAATTCCACACGTTGTTCCCATTGCCTTCCGTTCACATCACTTTCGGCGTCTCCCGCAGGCATCGCTTCAATCAATCCCACCCGGTCACAAGATTCGACATCCTGTTTCCAGGGAGTGACATGCATCCAACGCACTAAATTTCCATTTCCCACCACAATCAACCGATTGCTAAAATCGCTGAGCCATGGGGGCACCGACATCCCCACAGCCGGCCATTCGTTGCTTGTGCGCTGGGCATATCCCTTCACCATCAGTACTCTGTCATTGAGGCGAATCAAGCCGTTTCCAAACTCGGTTTTACGGAATCCGGTTCGTGTCTTGACCTCATCCACCGTTTCGCCCTTAATTTTTAAACGGGTGAATACGTCATAAAGATAGCCATACCCCCAACTCCAGAAGTGTAGATCGTCGACTTCAGCGCTGGCCTTAACCGTCTTTGTGCCACCGGGAGAAACCAAAGTTTGCCCGCCATTGATGGTTTTTATGATATGGCCTTCCATATCTTTGATTACTGCTTCAAACTCAAACGTTTTGGCTGCGGGATATTCATTTCTGGCTTGTGCCGTTGCAGTAACTGTTGCTTTACGGGCCTGTATGTTAATATCCCGCGCGAAAATATAAACACCTTCAGTACCCAGCGTGGAATATAACGGCAGTGTCTGGTACAATTTGTCTGTGACATGAAGCCATACATTCTTTGGGATGCCGCCATAATTCGCATTGAAGTTATCATTATTCCATTGGAATAGTGTATTGTAATATTTTTCTTTGTAGTTCCAATCATTGTCTATGCGGACGGCTATGACATTTTCTGCAGGATATGATTTTATGAGGTCAGTTATGTCAAATCCAAACGCCATCACACCATTTTCATGCCGTCCGATAAAAATGCCATTGAGATAAAATTTCCCGTCCTGTCTTATCCCCTCAAATTCCAGGAATACTTTTTTTCCCTTATTTGATTCAGGGATTTTAAAATGCTTCCGATACCAGGCAATACCTGTGGATAAATTATGAATATCAAGTTTGAACGCTTCTTCCTGATTCCAGGCATAGGGCAGGCTGACCGATTTCCAATCGCTATCGTTAAAGTCAGTACTTTCAGCACCTTTAGGATCGCCGACAACTATTTTCCAATTCGGATTAAAGTTGTATTTCACCCGATTGTTTGCGAATAAAATTGTAGTCACAAAAAAGCAAATTACAAAAAATAATAATATTTGTAATGCTTTTGGCATTAGCTACTCCATGAAACACCAAAGTGTTTCAGCAGAATTATTGTGGTTCAACAACTTTTAAATATTTCTTTAAATCGAGTCCTTCGGTTGATTTTATCACTTCTGAAATAATTGCCGCATTCACCTGGGCTCCCGCCGCATTGGTATGTGTGGTTTCATCTCCGTCAAAATAGAGGGCAGTTACCCGTTCCTTACCAATATGATCATAATGATCGGCTATTAACTTATTCAAGGGGATAAAATATGCTCCTTCCTGCTCGGCCGCTTGTTCAGCCCATTGGGCATAGCTGTCCACTGAACGATTGATTTTGCCATCAGTCCAGTGGTTGCGTGGAATGAGCGAACACACAATAGGTGTGGCGCCTTTGGCTTTGATTTCTTTTATATATTGGCGTATGTACCAGCCGTAGCTATGCACAATTTCGTGTTCGCCGGTGAGCATATTATCGATTTCTTCGGTCTCTTCGCCGTTACCTTTAATAGTACCGCGCGCGCGGCGATCATCGTTAATCGTACTGGAATCATTATGTCCGAATTGCATGATAACAAAATCACCCTTTTTTAATTTGGGATAGACTTTGTCCCAAAATCCCAGGCTTCGAAAGGTACGGCTACTCGTGCCACCCCAGGCTTTGTTTTCGACATTCAGACGGGTCCGATCGAAAAAGTCCGCAATAGGTGCTCCCCAACCCCATTGGCCATTGGAGCCATCTCCTTTCGTACCGTTCCTGACGGTAGAGTTACCAATTGTATAGAGTGTAGGCTTTGTAGGTTCTGATACTGGCTGTACATCCGGCATCCATGGGGCAGTCAACCAATTCTTTACCTGCTCTACCATCACATTTGGGCCATATGCATTGACACTTTGCCCAAGGTCAGACAGCATTTGAGTTAGTGGACTCTTTACCGCTTTCAGCCCGGAAACAAGGATGGCTGCGTTAAGAAAGGCGCCTTCCGGCTTATTGTGGGTATGGTCTTTAGGAAAAAATTCCCTGACGCGAATGGGCCCAAGTAGTTCATACTGGTCCGCGATCATATTACGCAGATCAATGAATGTGACCTGAGTACCTACGGCGACTTCTTTGGCTAGGGTACAAAAAATGTTTTGTCGTTCTATCTTTCCATCAGGCCAGACATTGCGGGCTGTCATGCTCAGTACAATGGGAATAGCGCCCTTTTCTTTTGTTTCATTAATCATTTTACGCATGTACCAGCCAAATGTATGGACAATCTCGTGTTTTCCGGTTTTTAAATTATCTATCTCAAGAGTTTCATCTCCCAGGCTTGGAATAGAACCTCGTGCCCTGCTGCTGTCATTAATCTGACCGGCGTCGTTATGACCAAATTGAATCAGAACATAGTCACCCGGTCTGAGTTCACTATGGATATCTTCCCACAAACCTTCAGTTATAAACGTACGGCTACTACGGCCGGCTTTCGCCATATTTACAACCGTCAATTTTTCTGAATCAAAATATTTTTGCAGGTGACTGCCCCAACCATTCTCCGCTTCGTTTTTTGCGGTAGAATTTCCGGCAATGAATAACTTAGTTCCATTGTTATCGGATTGTATTGATGTTTTTTGAGATGTTGCTGATACATCCGCCAGAGTACTGAACAGAAAACCCATTAAAAAGCAAATAAACCAATGCATTTGTATACTTATTATTAATTTTATATTTTTTATTTCTATTATTTATTCTCAATTAACGGAGAAGGATTTATGACCACTAATAGTATCGAGGACACAGACTCCCTTCGTCCCGCATGCGGGATTAGGACAGGTTTGATCACAATAAAAACAGAATTGCCTGTTGTTAATTGGTTTTATACCAATCAACAACAGGCGTTAAGTAAATACTACCGAGAGTATTCCCTTACTTGAGCAGCATTAATTTCTTGCTCATTACAGTATTACCTGATTTTAGTCTATATAAATATAGACCGCTAGGTAAATGTGTTGCGTTGAATTCCACAGTATAGCTGCCAGCCAAACGATATTCATCAACGAGTGTTGTAACAGCCTGTCCCGTAAGATTATAAACAACCAGCTTCACTTTGCCATTTACAGGAACCGTAAAGCGAATATTGGTAGTCGGGTTAAATGGGTTAGGATAGTTTTGGGCGAGGTCAAAAACTCTGGCTACCTTAGCACCTTTTTTAACTGACACGACATCTTCAGGCTTTATTTTCGCTGATTCTTCATCACCAGGAACATAAACATACGTTGCATTTACCATTGAATCCCGCAATGCTGCAATATATGCATCTCTGTTAGCCAGATAAGTGGCTTTGTCATTCGGGTACCAGTTTAAGTCACCAAGTGGCAGTCCATCCGTACCGGCTGTCTGCAGATAGGTATTTGAATAGCTTAAATCCATATCCGGCGGCCAGTTTAAAGTTGGCAGACCAGTAGTTGGATCCCAGGTTACAGGTGGTGTAATACGCCAATCCGGGTAATGAGTCTCGTCTGTCCAATTAGCCAAATCCCATCCACACATACTATCGATTTTACTCGGATCATTAGTAAACCCGATATCAAATTGCCAGTAGTTTTTACCTATTGTAAAGTTATCATCTTCAGTAATAGTCGTGTCAACACCTGTATCCCATAAAAAACATTGAATTACATGAGCAGAATCATCCGCCCTTAGAGGGTTAATTGTATTGTCCCAATATTCTGGAAAAGCAGGATCCAGATAAAATAAGTTGCTTCCTTCATATAGTGAAAGAGAATCAAGTTGATTTTCTACATCATAAAAATGATCCCATGTTGTAAAAGGTGCTTCATAATGGTTAGTCCTTAAATCACGTCCTCTCCAGCTCCAGTTATAATAAATATTGTTTGCCTGTAGCCCTTCTAACCAATGAAGTTCATGACCGTTTACCTGTTGATTACAAACGGTATTATGTATCTCGGTCATTTTTGAAGTAAAAAAGTTACCGCCATTACCCAGCATTCTAGCTGCATTAAAAACGGTATTATTTTCGAACGTTAGCTGCGTACAGGCAGCATCCAAACGGAAAGGCATACCTCCAAATGGTGAACCGCCCCTTCGATCACCATTTATAAAAACACAGTTGGTAATCGTGATTTCATCAGTTGGACCTGTACTTCTAGTACAGTGATCTCTATGGTCGGAGAATGCGCAATTATCCCACACAATTTTGTAACCACCGTAATTGCGAACAAAAGATGAGATATTTACATCATTGGGATGAAGTCCAGTTAGTAGGATATTTTTTAGCGTTGCACTTCCTCCTTCTCTAAGGTTAATCATATCTCTTGCCGAGCCGTCAGATGCAGGTGTTTGGAAAAATACAGGCGGTGTGGCGTCATGCAATATCCAGCCATTATCAGGACCTTCTATTACCAAGTCAAAATCACATTCTAAAGTCCCGTCAAAAGCATAGTATGTACCGCTTTCTACTTTATAAACTGAGTGCGCCTGTGTACCATCTGCCAGTGTGTCTGCATTAATTTGCGCATTGACAAACTGCTGTGGATCAAGTGTTAATTCCTGGGCTGCGACAGTTCCAAGCCCTAAAAAAAATACCAGCATTATTGTCATTAATTTGTTCATCACATCCTCCATTTTATGTGTTAGATTAGCTGTTTACGAAATTGGTTCCTCTAATCTATTACAATTAATTCTATATCACATATCACCTCCTTCATGCTTTTAGTTTTGAGCGTGTTAGATTAGCCGATTACGAAATTGGTTCCTCTAATCTGTTACAATTAATTCTATGTCACATATCACCTCCTGTATACTTAAGGTTTGAATGGAAAATATATATATTGTTAAAACGTATAACGAATCCCTAAGTCTGCAGTTCGTCCATAATATTCCACCGCAGACAATTTTTCCAAAACACTTACAAATTGGCGATCCGGTCTGTTGGTAATGTTGTTTACATTCAAATATAATTGAAGTCCTTCAATCCAGGGAAGTTTTTGGTAAGCTGTAAAATCCCATCTGTAATAAGGAGCTGTATATGAATCAAGTTCTTGATAAGTTGGATCTGCCTTTCTTAAAACATTGTCCTGGTATAAAAATGATAACCGCGCTGAAAAACCGCCAATATCATAACCCAATGTTAAGTTCAGGATATCATCCGGTTGATTGATCAACCTGCCTGTCCGGGTTGTATCTACGGTTGTATATGTATAAAATGGGAAAACACCTGTTTTCTTTGTGTAGTAATATGGATAGCGCGTTTCAGACTTAATGTGCGTATAATTAATGTTGAAAACCAAACCCCTAAGGTAGGAGGGAAGGTACCAAAAGTTGGTCTGCCAGTCTAACTCAATACCCCTTACGTAAGAGGTTTCCTCCAAATTAGTCCAGGTATGAATTTCTGGAGCTTCACTCCCCGATTGGGGTAATTGAAACCTGTTATGAATCTTTGAAGCATCTGTAGTTTTATACTTAATAGAAACAATTAAATTATCTATTTCTTTATAAAAGAATCCTGCTGTGAATAACCCGATATGATTTTCATATACCGAAGCATAAATATCATAATTTTGAGTTAATGCAGGCTTTATATATGGATTGCCTAAGCGTACTACTACCGGAATGGCATACGTATCAGCAAACAAATAAGGAGAAACAGCGCGGTAATCCGGGTATATTATACTTTTAGTACTTGCTAACCGTATATCAAACCAGTCTGTCGGTTTAATACGCATTTGCATCTGCGGAAACCAGTTTTCTGCTTTTGTAGAATCCCAATGTAATTCTGCATAGTCATAATAATACTCACCTGGCGTTGTCAATCGACCAAATACAAATGTAGAATCTGCAGTATAATCGAAATTAAATTTTTCGTATCTTACTCCAGGCAATAATGTAATATATTTACTAATATTCAATTCCGACATAAGATAAAATGCATAGTAATCTCGAGTATAATGATAATCATATTGAGTTGATTGTTGCGGCCATGGAAGATAATAGCCAGATTCCTTGGCTAATTCTTCCAAATGATGCATTTTCCAAACTGAAACTTTGTTGTAGAAGATATCACTACTAACACCCTCTTTACCTGAAAGAAAATCGCCGATATCATAATTCGGATCCGCAAATAAAGAAGCTTTTATACCATTATCATCTGCCTTCATACCAAGGTCTGGCCATAAAGTTTCCCTCAATAGAGTATTAAAATCTAGTGAAAGCCCTCCCCTATCTGTATCAAGTCCCCATTGCGTCTCATCATTTTTTCTTGTATTACGTACATATTTACCACCCAACTTAAGGTTACCTGCCAAATAACTTGAAAAAGTAAAAGGCACTTTAAAATTGAGCACAGCCGATTGCGCAGTTTCATCAACATCCCGCTTCAGAGTAGATAAGTTATTTAGGATTTTATCTTTACTTATAATTTGAGCATGATTTAGTAATACACTCGGTGATACCTTATTCTCTTTACCGCTTATAACTGAATCTGGATCCCATCCTTTTGTCCCGCCTGATCTGGTTCTAAAATCTAATGTTAAATCGCCAGGAGTGCGTTGCTTTGTAATTGAATTTGAAAGTGAAAAATCCATGCTAATGTTAAAAAATTCAAATTCACCTTGAAGTGCATTGCTGATTACGGTATTTGTAAATTCCCTGTCATATCCATAACCTCTCCAATCATAATCAGAAGTTAAATAATTTCTCTGTTCTGTTTGAGTCTGATGTATACTACTTATAAAATTATTCATTAACAATGATCCGTTTGAAAATTGGTAATCTAAAACCAGGCTGCCGCCGGCTCTTTTTCTATCTGTAACTAGATCATTTATGGTAACATTAGACAGGTAGGTCGGAAGAAGTCCATTCACTCTTTTATCTTCTTCATTTGTCTTATAAACGGCTGTTAATGAATCGGAGCTTCTATTGTATTTATCCAGGAAACCCGAAAGCTGTACGCCTAACTTGTTATCAAAAAAACGGTTGCTAAGCAATCCATTAGCCCTGTAATTGCCATAAGTATCTGCTAATGATCCGTATCCATCCTGTATAGAAAACTTACTATGAAATCCTTTGGCAGCTTTGCTTATTTTAAGATTAACTATTCCTCCAACAGCATCGGCATCCATATCAGCGGTCAGCACTTTGATCACTTCAATGCCGGAAAGTATATTGGGCGAGATCATATTCAGGTCTGTACTCCGGTCATCACGGTCAGTAGATTCCATCCGGACATTATTAACCATCATCACGTTATATTTTGGTGAAAGCCCACGAATAGTAACCTTTTGTCCTTCTCCACCATCCCTGACCAACGATACTCCTGGTAATCGACTTACTGATTCCGCAGCATTTGCATCAGGCACGTCCTGTATACGATCCGCAGCAACTATATTTGTTATTGTCCTAGCTGATATTTGCTGGTTAATTGCAGCCATCTGTCCGTCAGCCTGAGCAGTTATTTCGACCGCTTCACCTTTTATAGCTGCATACTCCAGTTCAATAGTTTGAGTTTTAACCTCGCCTTCTTTGATAACTATCGGCAACTTTACTTCTTTGTACCCGATGTATGTAACAACAATGGTATAGGTACCGGGCCAAATATTGGGGATATAATACTCACCGTGCATATCCGTTGCAGATCCTATGGATGTCCCTTCCAACAAAACATTGGCGCCAGGTAAAGGTTCGCTTGTTACTTTGTCCAGAACAACACCGGTAATTCGACAGGATCCGGCTGCCTGAACATGAGTCGCCCCTAAAAAGAATACTGTAAAAAGGACAGTGCAGATCAATCCTTTCAAGTACAAAGAGCGTTTAGAATGGTAAATAGCTTTCATGGCCTTTCCCTCACTTTTCTTAGTATGTAATAAATATTAGGTTTTTTTATATGAAAAAAATTCAACATTTGTATGATTTCCGTTCAGTTAATACATTTTAATTTATCCAGTAATCTGGCTAAGTTTTTGTACACCCAAATTTCGATAGACAATCTCATGTTCAATTTCAACATTGATAGATTTCAGACAATGAATATCATCATTAAGGCATTTAATAAGCAAATTTACAGCTTCCTTTCCTATTTGATATGGGTTTTGGTTAACAGAATAGAAAGAAATTCCCAGTCTAGAGATTATATCGTTGTCTCCAAATTCACCAAGCATAATATCATCTGGAATCCTGAAATTACTTTCCAATATGGCGTTGCCGGCACCGAAAGCTACGAGCCCCCCGACGCAAACAATTGCATCAATATCAACACCCTTTTGTAATGCTTTGTATAAAATATTATGAGCGCTTTCAAACGTAAGTCCCGTTTCTATAATTAAATTTTCATCAATACTGATATTATTCTCCTTAAGCGCCTTCAAATAACCTTCAAATCTGTACCTTGCCACCGGGATTCCATTATGGGGGCCAATAAACATAATTTTTCTTCTGCCGGCTTGAATAAATTTATTTGTTAATTCAAAGGCAGCTTCATTATCATTAATTGTTACTGAATTAAAATTCGTATTTCCAATTTTTCGGTCCCAACAAACGATTTTTATTCCTTCTCTTTGAAGTTGTTTATAGAAATCAAGATTCGTGGTTTCATCAACTGCGTTTAACAAAATGCCATCGACATTAATATCAGATAAAAACTCCAGCTTTTTCCGTTCATTTTGAGGCTTCTCATCGTGAACCAAAAGAATAGTCTCATACCCTTTTTGGGTGGCCTCCTCGTAAATGCCCCGAGTGGCCTCAGAAAAAAAGGAAATCCTCAAATCAGGAATTAAAACACCTATGATGCCACTCTTCTTGTTAATCAACGATTTAGCGAGCAGATTAGGTCTATATCCCAGTTCCCCAGAAACGCGCTTTACTTTTTCCTTCATCTTATTTGAAATATCAGAGCTTTCTCGCAATGCCTTTGAGACAGTGGATGGGGTTACTCCCACTTTTTTTGCGATGTCTTTAAGTGTTACTTTCTTTTTCATAGTTTTATCTTCATATAAACCAATCATTTAAAGAGAGCATCTCTATAACGAAGAAAGCTCTCATAACGTTATGTCAATAATTTTTCTTGAACATTTTCATTCCATTGAGCAACGTTGGAGAATATTCTCATTTTCTTTCTTTTTCTATTTGATCTTGATATCCACTTTTAACATATGCATCAACAGGATCGAGAGGTAAATTTTTACTGTATCTCGCCATTGCAACTATGGGTCGAACGTCAGCGAGCAACAGGGCGTTATTAAATAGACGATTCGCTAAAATGATCTTATCATCGTTTTGATAGGAAAGCAGCTTCTCCTGGTCTACCAGCATTGCCTTTGCTAATGATATTTGCAACGAATCAATGGAATGAATGACTGCTTCAATTCTTTTTTCTCTGCTACTGCACTGGTCAATCATTAAATCCCATTTGTTTGGACCATTTAAGACATCAGCTTTTACTAATTCGTAAAAAATTCTCGCCATTTCTGGCCCTGGTTCCACTGAGTGATCATCATCAGCAGCATATCGTGTGTTAAAGTGGAATCCACCGGGGATATTATTTACAATTAATCGCGCGACAATCTGCTCAATATTTGTTGAATGATGATGATGCCCCATATCAATAAGTACTCCAGCATTAGGACCAAAATTTTGAGCCATCAAAATCACACTACCCCAATCGGGCAATACAGTACTGTAAGTACCAGGTTCAAAAACCTTATATTCTATCAGCACTTTTACCGATTGAGATATACTTTTCGCTATTAACCTAAGCGATTCCATTGTGTTGTCGATCACTTTGCTCAATTCCAACTGTCCAGGATAATTAGAGCCATCAGGAAGCCAGATTGTTAATAGTTTATTAGACAACTCCTCTGCAATTTTTCCGGACAATATGGTTTGATCGATATATCTTTCTCTCACTTTATCATCATAGGAACTTAAACTTCCCGTATGGGAACCTTTTAAAAAATAGGTTGGATTAATCGAACCGAGTTTTAGCCCTCTCGATTCTGCGGCATTTTTAACTTCTACGGCCAAATCATAAGAGCCATTCATTCCATCCTCAGAAAAATCCCATAGGGTGTGAGTCGCAATTTGTTTTGCTGCACCGGTCAGCTCATTTACGAATGCGGCATCATCTAATTTTTCAAAGATACTCCTTGCAAAACCAGGGGGCATATAATCGCCGAACCGACCACCACCGAAAGAACCAAAAATCCAGCTAGGAATTTCAACTTGAAATTTTTCAACAGCTTCAATTGCGGCGTTTATTTTTTCGTTACCAAATTCTTTCTTGAGATTGATAAGCGATTCCTTGAGATTTTTAGAATTCATTTTCTTCTATCATCCTTCAATAAAATTAAAGAAAATTATTGAAACAGCATGAGAAAACGCATGCAAATATTCATATCAATTCCAGATGAGATAATACTTACGTTGAAAAGTATTTATTGGGAAAAAACCTGAAAAATTATACTAAAACCTTTTCGAAAAGGTTTTCGAAAACCTTTTCTTAAAATAATAAAATAAAATTCATTTGTCAAGAGAAAATTAATACTTTGTGAATTCAAGTTCCAAACGGATTGACTCATAAATCAGTCACTGTCTTTTAGAAGGGATTATGTAGGAATACTAATGATATGAAATCGTCGAAAATTTTTCATGAAGTGAATAAATCTTTACATAGATCCAAAACAGAAGTTACCTGTACTAATTGAATTTACATGGCCATGACCATACTGACACTAAAATATTTTTGTAATAGAGTTTTTATATTGAAGTTTTCCGAATTCAATGACTAAGACGTGTCATAATCTTGATTTTACTACAATATTTGACACAGCTCAATATCTATAATCTTCTTAACACAAATCCACGATCTTTCCGGGATTCAGAATATTGTCGGGATCGAACACTTTTTTGATCGACTTCATCAACTCGATCTGTTTCGGACCGAGAAAGGATTTTAGAAATTCCCTCTTGATTAGTCCGATACCGTGCTCTCCGGAGACCGTACCGCAGTATTTTTTCCCCAACTCATGCAGCATCTCTCGAACAGCAGGGGCTTTTTCACGGCAATTTTTGATTTCATTCCAGACGCCGTCTTCCCAGAAATGGCTCATGATGTGGATATGAACATTTCCGTCTGCGGCATGTCCATAACTGGGAATCCACATTTTCTGCTCTTCCTCGACCCGGTGAATATCATTCACGAAATTGGCGATTTCCGCTCGCGGCACAGTGATGTCGAGATCTTCTAACATGTAATTCTTGATGGCCTCATAAGTGTGACTGCGAATATCCAGAATGTTTTGTTGTTTCTGGGGTGTGTCGGCTACAAATACATCCATGGCCTGATGTTTCAGACAGATTTCACTGATGCCTTCGGCAAGCGTCATGACCTCTTCGTCCGAACTGCCGTCTACGATGATCATGAGATAGGCTTCGCCTTCGGAACAGGGCCACTTCTTATTGAGAAACTCCTCACTGATCAGGATCGGTTTTTTCTCGACGAACTCGATAGCCATCGGCAGAATCTTGTTCCGCAGAATGTCGGGAACCGTTCCGATTGCATCGTTGAGATTTTGAAAGGGAGCCACAAGTGTATAGACCACGGCCGGAGGAGGCATCAGAGAGAGCGTGGCCTTCGTGATGATTCCAAGAGTCCCCTCCGAACCCACCATCAAATGCATAAGGCTGTAGCCACTGCTGTTCTTAACAAACTTGCCACCGAGACGGATCACCTCTCCGTCCGGCAGGACAACTTCAATACCTTTGACGAAATTGCGGACCACACCGTATTTCACGGCCCGCGCGCCACCGGCATTGGTGGCAATCACGCCGCCGATCGTGGCCGATTCGTCTCCGGGATGCGGTGGGAAAAACAATCCGGAATCTTTCAGAGCTTCGTAAAAATCCATGAGCATGACCCCGGCTTCCACGGTGGCCGTGAGATTGTTCATATCGATTTCGATCACCCGCTGCATATTCTCGAAACTTAGCACCACACCACCATGGATCGGCACGGAACCACCGCATAATCCGGTTCCCGAACCGCGAACCGTGAGCGGAACCCTTTCGGTATGGCACAACCGGACAATTTGCGATACCTCTTCGGTCGTTTTGGGTCTGACCACGACTTCAGGATAACTGTGGATCTCTTCGCCCACATATTCGTCATGTGAATAATCGATCATATCCTCGCGCTTTGTAATCACGTGCTTCGAATCGACAATCTCTCTGAAACGATGGATCAAATCTTCATCTACTTTTCGATAAGCCATTTCGGCCATGTTTGCCTTTCTATGAATATATTGTTCTATTTTACTGAGGAAAATGAATACTGCAGACTGTAAACTGTATACTGTTTACTGTAAACTAATAAAGTAATGAAACCGAAACCTTTTCGATCTCTTCTTTTCTTGGGGCGGAAATCTGACCGCCCAACCGTGTAACAGAGAGCGCAGCCGCCGCACTGGCATACCGAACAGCCTCTCTGAGGATTTTTCCTTCGGCGAGAGCCACAGCCAATACGCCGTTGAAAATATCACCGACGCCTGTATTATCCACTGTCTTGACCTTGAAACTCGGGATGTGTTCCACCCCACCCACATCAATCAGGAACGATCCTTTGGCGCCCAAGGTCAGAACAACAGACTCAATTCCTTTCGCAATCAGCATCCGTCCGGCCTCTTCCGCAGACTGATGATCGTGAATCCGAATTCCGGTGAGCAGTTCCATTTCACTCTGGTTGGGCGTGAGAACGGAAATATATCGAAGCACGTCATCGCTCAACGTTCGCGGGGGTGAAGGTTTCAGAATAACTTTCACATTATACTGCATGGCAATGGAAGCCGCTTCTTTAATCGTTTCGATAGGAGTTTCAAGCTGAATGAGCATCACATCGTTCTTTGCAATCGTTTCATTAACGGAATGGATATCGTCCGGCGACAAATTCGCATTGGCACCCGAAGCCAGCGCACTGCACTTTTCACCTTTCTCCGATAAAAATACGGAAGCACATCCGGTGGGAGCTTTGGCATCTTTGATCACATGCTCGATTTTGATGCCCTCCTTTTGCAATTGCTCGATAGCGCTGAGCCCCAGAATATCGTTTCCCACACGAGCAATCAACGTAACCTCTCCATCGGCATGATTGGCCGCAATCGCCTGATTGACTCCTTTCCCTCCGGCACTGGTAAAAAATCTTCCCCCGACCACAGTCTCCCCGGATTTTGGAAGCCTCGGAACCATCATTACCGCATCCATACTCAAACTTCCAACCACAACAACCTTGCCGCGTGATTTCTGTGCAACCATCTCATTCACCTCGATGAATTATTATATTGTCAACGTTATATTATATAAATTTTTTACATTTTGTCAAGTGATTTACATCTTACAGAATTTGAAATTCCCGCTCGAAGATACACTGAAATTTTATACTTTGAGCAAGGATGAATTGTGTTTGAACCATTATACGCTCCAATTAGTGATTTCTTTCAGTCGGATTAATTACATAAACAATTGACCCTCTTTCACTAACTGTAGCATTTAATATTTTAACTTACGAAACAAAAAAAACTTGACTTTGAAGATAAAAATATTTAAAATGCCTTACAATTATTAGACTAATCTTATGTACATATACTTATCTCACAATTTACCGTTAACAAAAACTGAGGAGTGAACAATATGAAAAAGTACACCACCATTGTGATATCACTCATCCTGTTCTGCACTGTTTTTCTTTTCACAGGAAATTTGCTCATCGCAGGCACCACAGGTAAACTAACCGGGAAAGTGATTGATGTGAGCACAAAAGAAGCCTTACCCGGAACCAATGTTGTCCTTGAAGGAACTTCAATGGGAGCCGCAACGGACATGGACGGCAATTATACAATATTGAATGTTCCCCCTGGCATTTACAGTTTAAAGTTCACCATGATGGGCTACAAAAACAGTGTAATCACGGATGTTCGCGTCTCAATCGACCTCACCACTACAATCGATGTCGATATGAACCAGACGGTTCTTGAAGCAGAAGAAACTGTTACAGTGGTCGCGGAAAGACCTCTTGTTCGTGCAGACATGACATCGGCTCTTTCTTCTGTAGGAGCCGATGAAATCGCCAAACTGCCGGTACAAAATGTCAACGATGTACTGGAAATACAAGCCGGGATCATTCGATCAGGCAATGATCTTCATATCCGTGGCGGAAGATCCGGAGAAGTCGCCTACTGGGTAGATGGTGTTGCCACAACCGATGTCTATGCCGGTGGAATGGGCGTGTCGGTGGAAAATTCGGCGGTTCAGGAACTTCAGGTAGTGAGCGGAACATTCAATGCCGAATACGGCCAGGCCATGTCGGGCATCGTAAACATCATTACAAAAGAAGGCGGTAAACGCTATACAGGCGAAATCACGGGATACGTCGGCGATTATATGGGACATAGCAGTGTTTTCGACGTTCTTGAAAGTGTCGAAGTTACAAAGAACGCGGCCAACCAGACCGTTGCAATTGGTCATTCGGAAAATCCTTTGGCCAAATTCAACCCGACTTACAATGCCGAACTCAGCTTGAACGGTCCTGTACCCCTGTCACAAGACAAACTGAGTTTTTTCCTGAACGGCCGATATTATTCTTCAGAAGGGGCCTTGTACGGCAGGGAATGGTATACACCCATGGGAACGCCTGGTGACAGTTCTATCGTACCGCTGTCACCCACCGAGAGATTGACAACACAAGCCAAATTGACCTATAAACTCAGTTCCAATATCAAACTGAACTACGGTCTTTTTTGGAGCAAATGGCAGAACGACCGTGCCAACTATATCAATGATTTACCATCCCCGGATCGGGATACATACACCGGCCACAATTTTAAGTACAATCCCGGCGGACTCCCCACGGAATTGGGAGAAAGTTTCACACATATATTGTCTTTGAACCATGTACTCTCCCCCAAAACATTTTATGAATTCCGAATCAACAGATTCCAGACCGAGTACAAACGTTACGTATACGAAGACCCACTGGCCACTCCTGATTACCTTGTTCATGTTCTTGCCGATACCACCGCAGGCCTCACAGACTACTATTTGGATATTTCGGTCCCGGAAGATTCAATTCAGTTCGTATTGGCCAAAGAACAGGGAAGACAGTACGAATGGGTGATCGACCCGAGCAGTCCTTTGGGGTATGTCCATCCGGATTCGAATGTTGCACCATCGGCTTACAGTTTTTTTAAAACCGGACAGTGGCCGGGACATTTCAAACGAAATACCTCCTACTGGGTCGGTAAATGGGATCTGACAAGCCAGATACAAAAAGCCCATCAGCTCAAGACCGGAGTTGAACTGAGATTGTATGAAATGGAACTCCACAGTTTTACAATTCGTCCAAAATTGGATGCAAATGGACAGGAAATTACACCGTTTCAGCCAGCCATTCCGGATGAATCCAGTTATTACCGGAGCGACTATACTAAGAAACCGAAAGAATTCTCCGCTTACATCCAGGACAAGATCGAGTTGAAGGAAATGAACATCAACATCGGACTGCGATTCGATTACTTTGACGCCAACAGTACCGTGATTGCAGATCCGACAGACCCGAGCATCTACTCGCCGTTAAAAAATGAACATATCTACAAAAACTGGGTCGAACCGCCGGATACCTTCACAGCGGTACAGATCAGTGAATGGAAACAAAGTTTCGAACAATATACCCCCGATGAAAGACGCAGCTTCATGCATAAAAAAGTGGATCCCAAAATGGCGCTCAGTCCAAGACTCGGGATTGCTTATCCGATCACGGACAGGGGCGTGATTCACTTCTCTTACGGTCATTTCTTCCAGGTCCCCGAATTTCGATATCTGTACGAAAATCCGGATTTCAAAGTTTTGCCTGCAGGTGGAACCAACTACATTTTCGGCAATGCAGATTTAAAACCGCAGCTTACCGTGATGTACGAAATCGGATTGCAGCAGCAATTGTCGGACAACATCGGTGTGGATATTACCGTATTTTATCGGGACGTTCGGAATTGGGTGGGTATCAGTCCGTTGATCGAAACGGTCAACCCAAGCCTGAAATACAACCAGTATGAAAACAGGGATTATTCCAATGTCCGGGGCATCACATTAAAATTCGAAAAACGGCAGTCTCAACATTTCTCTGTAAGGGCGGACTATACCTATCAGCTTGCCGAGGGAACTTATTCCAGTCCGAGAGATGGTTTCACTGCTTCCCAAAATAATAACGAACCCCGGCTTTCGCTGATCCCGATGTCGTGGGATCAAAGACACACGTTCAACGGATCGATCATCTATCAATTAAAAGATTGGACGGTTTCTCTCATCGGTTCGTACTGGAGCGGACGCCCGTATACACCGACTTTTGCAACAGGTGGCACTACAGGAGAAACGTCCTTGGTCGGATTGGTTGAAAACAGTTCCCGGATGTCATACCGTAGAAATGTCGATCTCTACATCAACAGACGGATCAAATTGGGTACAATCGAACTGAATGCATTCATCAATATCTACAATCTCTTCAACCAGTTGGATGATACATACATTTACACCGACACAGGCAGTCCCGACTACACAACAACCATCGTCCCGGAAAAAATAGGATACAGTGCATATCGTGTCGGTACGGTACAAGACTATATCAATCGCCCCGACTGGCATGCAGCACCCCGTCAGGTTCAGGTTGGTATGTCAATGGGCTTCTAAAAGAGGAGAGCACCAAAATGAAAAAGACACTCCAGATATTCATTTTAATAATAATCATGAGCAGCTTCTTTGCAGCCTCTCTGTATGCGCAGATGGAAGGTCTGCACGGTGATTTTGCTAATAACGCCAATGGCCTACACGAGGGAAACCTGTTCCGAACTACATTTTACAACGACGGAACCTGGGGCGTGAATCAGCGGCCACCGGATATCGGAGGTGAATGGCCTCCGAATACCGGACACATCTATATGTTAGACGGGAATACATTCGTAGGATCCGAAGTCACTGACATCAACGGTCAGGTTCAACATGTGGTCAGTGAAGTCAGGGGCCCTGGTACCAACAATACCAGTTCATGGTCTACTGGGGATATTGGCCCGGATGGAAATTGGAGAACGTTTCTTCCGCTTCCCGGTTTTCACAATCCCAATCCTCCGGAAACTGAAAGTACTCAACCGAGGATTGCTATGAACAAGTGGGAATGGGCATGGCCTGCTTTCTGGCCGGACATCAGAGACCCGGAAAATCCGATCTATTCGTCAGACGGCTGGGCAGGTTCGTGGAACGGTTATTTCGGACGGGACAAACTAAATGCGGATGAGGAAAGTTACTTTGTTGCGGACGATTATGCCAACAACGAGTTTGCCTTTTATCCCGACAGCACGGATTCTCTGCGAAGAGGTCTGGGATTGCGCATGTACTGTCGGGGCTTTCAGTGGAACAATGCACTGGTGGATGACGGATTGTTCACACTGATGGATATCAAAAACATCGGTACACACGAACACGACAAAATGGTCTATGCCTTCAAAATCGGAAACAATGTCGGAGAAACAGAGAACAATTACGCAAGTGAAGGTGATGACGA
>CAZIAH010000006.1:0-71024 GCA_964537715.1 uncultured bacterium
TATTTGAAAAAAAGTTCATTTTTTACAAAGTTACTTTATTTGTGAGTCAATCCGGAGTCAATCCGTTTGTGTAAAGGGCCATATTTTAGCTTGACAACCGGTGTTTTTTTGCTTATATTTTATGGCTTTACGGTGACTGATCTGTTATTTTGATGGAGGCATGTTTTTCGAATGTACGCGATTGTTGATATTGGCGGAGTACAGTTTAAAGTATCCAAATCGATGAAGATTCGGGTTCCCAAAATGGGAATCGAACCTGGGAAGTCGGTTGAGCTGAACAAGGTTCTCTTGTTGGTGGACAAGGAAGACGTCAAGGTTGGGAAACCGACAGTCGCTAATGTTTCGATCAAGGCCAGTGTTATTTCTCATGGCAAAGATAAAAAAGTGGTTGTGTTCAAGAAGAAGCGCCGTAAAGGCTATCGGGTTTTGCGCGGGCATCGTCAGCAGTACACGGAATTGCAGATCGATCAGATTTCAGTCGGGAAGACAGCGACGACCAAAACTGAAAAAACAGCGGCTTCGGTCGGACCGAAAGCAAAGGATGAAGCGCCTGTAAAATCCGCACCCAAGACTCCTGTGAAAGGTGCTTCCAAGGTACCTGCCAAGACAACAGTAAAAAAGCAAATCCCGAAAAAGACTGCATCCAAAAGCGCATCTGCCAAACCGAAAACAGCGAAAAAGACGGATGCTTCGAAGGCGAAAAAGGAGTAATCAGTTATGGCACATAAAAAGGGTGTTGGAAGTTCCAAGAATGGAAGAGACAGCAATTCGCAACGTCTGGGTGTGAAGCGGTACGGAGGACAGGTTGTGAAGGCTGGAAGTATTCTTATCCGGCAGAGAGGCACAAGGTTTCATCCCGGAGTCAATGTCGGCAAAGGCAAAGACGATACATTGTTTGCCAAAGCGGACGGCCGCGTGCAGTTTGAGATGAAACAGGGCAGGAAGTTTATCAGTGTGAATCCGTAAATTTTTTGAATAGTGACATGAAAAGCCGTTCTATGTGGAACGGCTTTTTTGTTGGATTCTCTTGTCGTTTTATTTCTCTTTCTTTTGGTTTTTATTGCTTGCGGGGGTGTTCTTCACCCCCGTACATTATAGACATATTTTCTCAACAGGAATCAGACCTTTCTTTTCTAATAAATAATCCGCAGCGCTTGAAAACGGATAATCCTCCGGTCTTTCACACAGTTTCCAACGTTCATTACAGGGATTCCAATGGATATATTCAAGTTTTTGTCGAAAGAAGGGAAAAGATATGATTTCTTTGGGAGCATGTGTGGTTTGCCAGATTTGGTGTTTACGATCAACATAAGTGGATTGAAAACGTATCAATAGGTTCGACTCTTCGTTTCGAAGTATTTTGAGAATTTGTTGAGAGGTAAATTTATGGAAGTTTCTGAATACTTCGTGGAGATGGAACGGACTCAAGACTGTGAATATTAAATGAAGATGATTTGGCATGATCACATATCCGTGAAGTTTAATCCTATTTTGATCAATGAGGAAAATTATGGAACCGATGACGATATTCCGAAACTCCTCATGGTTGAAAAGCGGATACCAATCCTTTACAGTTGAAATTGTAAAAAATATATCCATTTCACGGTTTCTGTTGCATGATTTATGGTTTTAGCCGTTTATTGCAGCGAGGTGAAGGAACACCTCGCCGAGCGGGAAATATGTATTGAAAACCAAGATTGAATACCCATTTTGATTCAGATTGACCGTGACCGCACATACATAAAATAATTTGTCAATCAGATTTTCTTCTTCCTCGTCTTGTATTTTCTTTTTTTAATTTTGATTCTTTTATATAAATATTTCCTGTTAGATAACAATATTTTTTATTTGGAATGTTTAAAATTTTTGGATGTAAAGTTTTCTTTTCATCGTCAACTTCAAGTAAACATTGGAATGGACCTTTTGTTGAAACAAGAAAATAATCATTTGTTATTGAATTGATATTTGCTGATGTGTCTGCTGTCCAAATCCAGAAATAAAAACTATTTTCTTCCTCCTGTTGAACACTAAAAGAATGAACAGTAGAGTCTAATTGAGTATCCAGAATTGAAATTTTTAAATTGCCCGGCAGGTTACAATAAAAACTTATCATTCTACTTATAGTTCTTCTATCAAGATATGTGCCATGGCTGAAGGGATCTGGGAATGCAGTCCAGAATACTCGGGATGAATCATTGAATGATAATTGATCCTTAATTCGTACTTTTAAATGTCTTTTGTAAAAGGTAGTATCAATTTGTTGAGACATAGAACTTGAATAAAATAATATCAAAAAGAATATTCTTACATTTCTCATAATATATAAATCACTTGAGTAGATCAACCTAACTTTGTTACTCGCGGGGGTGTTTTTCACCCCCGTGCGTTGTGGCTCAATAAACGATCTTATTCATTTCTTACGATGAGGCGAGGGAACACCTCGCCGAGCAGAATTTCCCTCGATTTCAATAGTTCCGGATGATCATGACTTTTTGTTTATAATTCCATAGATGATATTGTATTTTTGAACATGGGTTTCTTGAGAGAGATCGTAAACTCTGTCCTTGCTGCACGCTCCGATAATTCCGCCCACGGTAAACCCGGCAACTCCTCCCAGCACTCCGCCTGTCATTATAATTAACCCATCTCCGACATAACGATGATTAGAACCTGCAGTGTTCGCCAATCCGAACAAACAACCGGCTGCGATTCCAGATAAAGTGCCTATTTTCGCGCCTTTCCAAAAACTGGATTTGTGCGGTTTCCGCAGTTCCATGATCGAATCGATCGGAACAGATTTGGTGAATTCTTCGCCGGCTAATGTCAGCGAATCATTTTTGATCTGTTGTAATGAAACGTTTGAAATCGTATCGCCGTGAGCAAGCACAATGGTCCAGTGACTGGTTTTTGCGAACAATGAAGAAGCGGCCAACATGAAAATCAAAATGATAATTCTAATTTTCATTTTTTATCTCTCCTTTTGAAAATCAGACAAATTGTTTTAGTTTTCCAATTCCGGTCAGATTGCTCGAAGTTTATTCAGAAAGTGAAGATAGAATCAAATTTGTTTTGGGCGAAGAAGCTCAACCATTCAGCATTCTGGACATGGATGTTCAGGACGAACATAAATAATTTTTATCCTAACCTGCTTGCTATATATTGATATTGATGATGATTATTTAGAATCTTATCTATTTTTGTTTTCATACCTAGATTTATTAATAAACATAATTCAAGTAGAAATTTCACTTGAATCATTAAATCATATAAATCTTGATCAGATTTTGATTCCGACTTTAATTTTTTATCATAATGAGTAAGATAATTTCTTGTATTTGTAACATTATTAATAAATACCTTATCATCTTTGATGAGCAATGTTTTATATGGTTTACATTTTCGCAGTAAATCTTTTAAACGTTTTCTCAAAGAATATTCATTCAAATGTTCAAACCTAAACATCAAGCTTTGTTTATAATCTGAATGAAATGAATTTGGAATTGAAGATATTAATTCTTCATAATATTTTTTAAAATCAGCATTTTGAATATATTTACCTTTAAAACTTCTTCTGTGAAGTGATTCAATAGCTTGTACAATATTTAAGAATTGGGTTTTTAAATATTGTTTTGAGTTATACATATTACTAAAATATAAATCGAAAACTGGAGATAATATTTCTCTCTTTTTAAACCATAAGTTTAAAATTCTTTCAAATTCAGCTCTTATGTCTTGGTAAGAAAATATAAAATCAGTTCTATATAATTTTCTTAATGGTTTTGGTGGATTATTATGTGATAGAATAATAGTAATTTCTGGATAAATTATCTTATTGTCCTTATTTTTTGTTGAATAATTTTTAGAGTATGCAACAATTGAAATAGGATATGTTGCACTACCAATTGCAAAACTTAAAAAATCTTGAATGTGACCAAAATATTTATATTGAAAGTCTTCAAAAGTTAAATCAAATCCGGACTCTAATGTAATAAATGTATGTTGCTCGTAATGACAGCTTGAGACTAAATCTTGTTTCGTAGTCCGTGTAAACGAAAAATAGAATTTTAAATCGTTAATTTTATATACTGGTGAATTTGGGAATTCATACGTTAATTCTTCCTTTTTTATTTTTTGTTCGTTATCACTTATAATTTTATATTTAAAACCAGATATTCTAACCCAATCGGCTAGGTATGCATAAGAAATCGAATATTTGTAAAATAATAGATCTTCTATTTTTTTAAAATGATGTCCAATAAAAATTACTGATGCATTGATTATTGTCTTTGGCCCACCCGGTATTTGTAATGTTTTATTTCTTTCATAACATTTATAAAGAGTTATTATCTTCCCATTAGCAATACCTAATAAAATATCATAATCATTCATTTGATTAAGAGCTGTAATTTCTTCGAATGAGCCTAATAATTTTAAAGTAATTCCTTTTTCAAGGTCAAATTCTAATGAACCTGATAAACAATTTGATTCATTATCAGGAGGCCACCAATAACCAAAATATTCAAATGATTCAATTGCCATTTTTACTGACTTAGGATATTAAAGATAATTATTACTTCTTCCCCCAACAAACGTTACTTAAAATTACTGGAAACCTTCGAAGAAATCAAGAGAAATTCGTGAATTTTATTTCAGTATGATCATTCTTCTGAGCTGGAGAAATTTAGTATAGGAGGGGAGTGAGTTGGCTTTGATTCGGCAGAAATAGACGTCCGAACTTGTGAACGAGTGGCGTTCCGATGTTGTCTGAATATAACTTGGTTCGAACCGACCAAAATTGTTTACGGGGTATTCTTCACCCCTTTAAATTATAGTGACACCTTGCCAAGCTGAAAATAAAATATGCCCGATATTTTCGAAATGCCGGGCATTTAAATTCTGTTATCTTACCAGCATCACCTTCTGTGTTTTGTATATCTCTCCTGTTTTTAAGAGGAGCATGCGTTGTTTGCCAGATTTGATGCGTTCGATCAATATAAGTGGATTGAAAATGGATTAACAGATTCAGTTCTTTCTTGCGAAAGATTTTGAGAATTTGTTGGATTGACGAGCGGATACCAATTTCACGGTTTCTGTTGCATGATTTATGGTTTTAACCCTTTATTGGCGGGCTATATCAAAAGTCCCCAAAATGTCTTTGCGAGTAATCTCCTAAATTTCGAGCGTTACACTGGAGATTGCCACGTCGTCCCGATATTCTGCTAATTTATAGCTATCGCACCAAAGAAATCTTTTTTACGCTGTGAAATTCTTTCGTTTCAATGTTCAGAAGATAGATGCCAGAAGAAGCCTTTCTACCCTCCTCATTCAAACCACGCCAGGTTTCGGTATAATACCCTGCCTCCTGATGTTTATCCACGATGGTCTTCACCCTTTTCCCGAGTGTGTTATAAATACAGATCAAAACGTCCGTGTCTTCTGGAAGCTGATAATCGAATGTGGTTTCGGGATTGAACGGATTCGGATAGTTCTGGGAAAGTGCAAATTTGGTTGGTATTGGCGAAACAGCGAGGACTGAAATTGGGCCGTGCGTTTCTTCCTTGCCGTCCATGGAGACTTCAACGATTTTGTACCAGTACGTTTTTCCGTTCTCGACATTCCTGTCTGCAAACTGGTATTCATGCATGGATGATGAATTGCCATGTCCAGGTATCATGGCCGTAGTGATAGTTTGATACGGGTCCTCTTCGCTCAAGCTTCTCAGCACGTGGAACCCCGCACAGTTTGTTTCGCTCTGTGTTTCCCATGTTAGAACAACTCCCTGCTTGGGGTTTGCCGTGGCGCTGAAACTGATCATCTGAACAGGAAGGGACATATCTCCATTACCATTGTATGACTCGGTGATTTCATTATCTTGTGCATTAAAAATACCCGTATTAATCTGATCCCAAAAGAGGTCTGATTCTGCTGAGGCATTGTCAATTTGAAGTCGAACCGTGTAAATATGGGTTTTCTGGTCTGTAGGAATATTTACACCGTCATAAGTATCTGTATCGAGATCTGTAGTTACACCTACCTTCCCACCATAGATACCCACCGTATTCGTATAACCGTCCGCGGTACCCACATAGGTTGAATTGACGTAACTAAGAGTCGGATTGCTTAAGGCACTCGAATTATAGGAAAAATACCAGCTGCAATCACCGAGTGCTTTTCTATTAAGAGTTCCCCAATCATTTGTGGGTGTGATATGAATCTCGAAGTAAAAGTATCCTCCGGCGATACTGCTGTTCTCAATAAATAAATCAGCAGTTCTCTGAGCATATAATGTGCCCGTTAGTCCTACTATGGAAATGATAACTGCATAATAAACGAATAGTTTTTTCATGGCTGAACTCCTTCTCTATATTTTTTCAACTATTGAATATCGGATGCTTTATTCAAATTAGATATGATTGGGGTTTTATCTGAATTTGTCACAACGCCTGAACAGTTGGCGTCCGCATCATAATAACCTGATGAATTGAGGTCGCTGATGATTGAAGTTTTATCAGAATTGGTGACTATCCCAGAACCGTTCGTATCCCCCGCGTACATCCCATACACACCTGTCTCTAAAAGCGCGGCATCGGCGCCGTAGTACTTATCCGTTCCGGTGCTGAAATCGTACAGTGTTGAGCTCCCCGAGGTCAACGACTGGGCCGAGGCACTCATCACGGTCAGATGGTTGCGATGTTCGACGACGATGAAATAGTCTCCCTCGGACGCATCCATCGGAACATAGGATGTCGTACCGTCGTCGTCCACGATGTTGCCGTTGCTCTTCAGGAAGAACGAACACGAATCAACCGCCGCCCCCTCTGCAGTGCTTCGCAGTTTCACGAAGATCCAGTCCGTCACATCGGAGGGAATCGGATCCACAGTGCGTCCGTCGCTGTAGGGTGATGTTGTGGGGATCACATCATCGTTGTCAGGACATAAAGTCGTTGTCATGCTATCGTCCGCAGCGACATACGGGCCTTCCAGGAAGACCTTGGTCTGCAAGCGTATCGCGGGGTCGCTCCGGCTGTTCTCGTAGGCGCCCATATCCGGATTGGAACCCGGAGGATCGGGGCGAGTGTTGCCGTCCCTGTCATCTGCCGGTGCACCTGTTGATGTTCCCGTGTCGATACAGGGACTGGGCTCTGTGAGGTGCAGATCGGATCCGCTGACAAAAAGGGGATCGTTGTTGATGTTACCTGTACCGGTATAGGTGCCGCTGGATTGCTGTACGTCGGAGTAAGTGACTGTCGGCGATCCCGTGATTTCGCTGTTTGATCCCCACAGAATGGAATTTGTAATCGTGCCCAATCCGCTGGCATCATAGAATTCATTGCCGCTGGTTGTAGCCGTGTTATTATATAATGTACAGTTCATTAGTGTCGGGTAAGCGCTGGTGTTATATATTCCTCCCCCGTTCGATGAGGCTATATTGCCTGAAAGCACGCAGTTCGTGATTGTGGGTGTCCCTGAATTGGTTGAAATTGCACCACCTACCGAACCTTGATTTCCGGAAAAAGTACAACGGGTGAAGATATTATCCCCCTGCGGGGAGCCGACAGCGCCACCGTCTGATGTGGCAGTATTATCGGAAAAGGTACAATTTGTCAGGGTCAGAGCGCCTGTACTATTATGGTAAACTCCACCCCCATGAGTCGTTGCGGTATTGTCAGAAAATATGCAACTGGTAACCGTCGGACTGCCGGAATCATAATTTCGCATGGCTCCGCCGGATCCTCCTGAGTAATTGCCGGTAAAAGTGCAGCCTGTATAGGTATTGCTCGAATAGGCATTGTTGACGGCACCGCCTCCCAAATTAGCCGTGTCGACGGTAAATGTGCAACTGGTTATAGTACAGGAACTTATTATATTGTGAATGGCACCGCCATAACCCGCAGCCGAATTGTTCGAGAACTGACAGTCATTGATTGTAGGACTGGTCATATTATTCAGCATTCCTCCGCCATGTTCGGAATAGTTTGGAACGCCTGTAACCGCATTTCCCGCTGTGATTGTGAACCCGTCAATAGTGGCGCTGTTCGCACCTGTGACGACGTGGTAAGCATCATTGGTGTTTTTAGTGCCGCTCTGGTCCAGGTCACCACTGAGTATGGTGACATTGTTGTCCACGTCACGGTCTCCGCCCCCTGTGGGATAGCCGCCGTAGATATTAACTCCGCTGATCATCTGAAAGGTGGATGTAGGATCATTATCAGTCTGATCCGTTCCCTCATCCGGATAGTAAGTTCCCTGGGCTACGTAAATAGTATCGCCCGATGTGGCCAGAGCCAGAGCACTCTGCAAGTACTTTTTTGCTGTGGACCAACTCGAACCGTCACCTGTATCATCAGATTTACTAGAATCCGCGTAAACCGCGGTATTGCTCCAGATGCTCTCGTAAGCGCCCATATCCGGATTGGAACCCGGAGGATCGGGGCGAGTGTTGCCGTCCCTGTCATCTGCCGGTGCACCTGTTGATGTTCCCGTGTCGATACAGGGACTGGGCTCTGTGAGGTGCAGATCGGATCCGCTGACAAAAAGGGGATCGTTGTTGATGTTACCTGTACCGGTATAGGTGCCGCTGGATTGCTGTACGTCGGAGTAAGTGACTGTCGGCGATCCCGTGATTTCGCTGTTTGATCCCCACAGAATGGAATTTGTAATCGTGCCCAATCCGCTGGCATCATAGAATTCATTGCCGCTGGTTGTAGCCGTGTTATTATATAATGTACAGTTCATTAGTGTCGGGTAAGCGCTGGTGTTATATATTCCTCCCCCGTTCGATGAGGCTATATTGCCTGAAAGCACGCAGTTCGTGATTGTGGGTGTCCCTGAATTGGTTGAAATTGCACCACCTACCGAACCTTGATTTCCGGAAAAAGTACAACGGGTGAAGATATTATCCCCCTGCGGGGAGCCGACAGCGCCACCGTCTGATGTGGCAGTATTATCGGAAAAGGTACAATTTGTCAGGGTCAGAGCGCCTGTACTATTATGGTAAACTCCACCCCCATGAGTCGTTGCGGTATTGTCAGAAAATATGCAACTGGTAACCGTCGGACTGCCGGAATCATAATTTCGCATGGCTCCGCCGGATCCTCCTGAGTAATTGCCGGTAAAAGTGCAGCCTGTATAGGTATTGCTCGAATAGGCATTGTTGACGGCACCGCCTCCCAAATTAGCCGTGTCGACGGTAAATGTGCAACTGGTTATAGTACAGGAACTTATTATATTGTGAATGGCACCGCCATAACCCGCAGCCGAATTGTTCGAGAACTGACAGTCATTGATTGTAGGACTGGTCATATTATTCAGCATTCCTCCGCCATGTTCGGAATAGTTTGGAACGCCTGTAACCGCATTTCCCGCTGTGATTGTGAACCCGTCAATAGTGGCGCTGTTCGCACCTGTGACGACGTGGTAAGCATCATTGGTGTTTTTAGTGCCGCTCTGGTCCAGGTCACCACTGAGTATGGTGACATTGTTGTCCACGTCACGGTCTCCGCCCCCTGTGGGATAGCCGCCGTAGATATTAACTCCGCTGATCATCTGAAAGGTGGATGTAGGATCATTATCAGTCTGATCCGTTCCCTCATCCGGATAGTAAGTTCCCTGGGCTACGTAAATAGTATCGCCCGATGTGGCCAGAGCCAGAGCACTCTGCAAGTACTTTTTTGCTGTGGACCAACTCGAACCGTCACCCGTATCATCAGATTTACTAGAATCCGCGTAAACATATGCAAACGCAAAATTTGGAATATAGAAAAGAATATAAAATAAACTAGCAACTACAATAACAATTCGCTTCATTTTGATTTCCTCCCAATGAGAAATGTTTTTTTATACAATCTTTAATTGGAAAATATAGCTAAAACTCTATACAGATGGCCGGAACAACTTGAATACCTGATAAGAAGATAAAGGTTTGTAGCTATATGTCTTCTTCCCTCCAAGATGCTAAATAAAACGCGGAAATATTATGATATATACAAAGCCAGCTATATCCAGAGCTATAGTATAACGACTATACAAAAATTATAACTAAAATGCAAGTAAATAATTCATTGTTAAACACCTTTTTTATTTCAATATGACCATTCTTCTGACTTGATGGAATTCGGTTCCGGAAGGAAGTGGGTTGGCTTTGATTCGGCAGAAATACACGCCCGAACTGAGTTGGTTTGCGTGGAACCGATGGGTGTAGTGTCCCGGTGCGAGGATTTCGTGAACAACGGTTTTGACAGTGCGACCCAATATGTCGATAATCTCCAAAGTCACTTGAGATCGTGTTGGCAATGCGAATGAAATCGTGGCGTCGGGATTTAACGGATTGGGATAGATGGGATCGAGAATGAATTCTTTCGGATGACTGGTGGACGGCTCTGGTGGAACCTCGGTTTGATCGGTACGCATGAGAACAACATTGTCGATATAAACGTCTCCCGCTTCCGAGCCGACGCTGAAAACCACGCGCGTCTGATTGGTGGTAACATTCTCCATCTCGAATGTGAATGAGTGGCGTTCCGATGTTGTTTGAATATAACTCGGTTCGATCTGACCAAAATTGGTATAGGGAGGAGTGGTGGATTCGATTCTGGCATCGATAATGCGAGTGTGATCTGCCCGTGCGTCGAATTCGAAAACATAGGTCTGGCCGTGATAGAACATCAGTGTGTTTTGACTCAGCTCAATGTCATTGAAATCGGTTCCGCCCTGCTGAATTTGAATGTGACATTCATTGTTGCTGGCATTGGCACTGGCAGAGGCAGAATTTTGAACGTTGAAATTCCAGTTGGACATTCCGGAAGAAAAATCATTGTTTTTGATCATATTCGTGTTAACAGGAATAAACGTGGTGTTGACCATTTCCTCGTTGGAGAATGCACTTTCGTTGTCGTCCGAATCCACAGCCGTGACTCGGAAATAGTAGGTATTGCTTTCGGTGATGTCGTTCTCGTCTAAAACCGCATAAGGATCGCTGGTGGTTCGCAGGATTGTGGTTGGATTGGGGTCGGGGCCGCCGTAACCCCGGTATACCTTGACATCGGGATCGCCGAACTTGTTAAACAGAAGGGCGATCCGGTCTGTGTACGATTCGGCCACAAGAAAGGGGAAAAGAACCATCCCGTTCCAGGGACACTTCCAGACGCGATAACACTGAATCGGCTGGACAAAATTCATTTCAAAAGCCTTGGATTTGTCGAGTCGAACCTCTGTCAATTTCGGCAAGTCTTCCAAACCCCAGTTGATCAATCTGTTTCCGTTGGGCAGTTGCTGTATATTGCCTTTGTACGGAGCGTAATAGTCGTTCGTTGTGTTTCGAAATTCCCAGACTTTGGTGGCGGTCATATTCACCGTATCTACCTTGAATTCCAGGGCACGGGAATAGGGTTGGGGCGTGTGGTAATTGCCGTTGTCAAAAATAAGATAATTGCCGTTGGGCAGAACACGGATGCAGTGCTGCATGTAGACAAAACCATCCAGATCGATATAATCGAATTGGTTCTTTTTGCCGCCGAGCCGCCACATGATGTCGCCGGTGGTTTTGTTGATTTTCGTGACTTCGTTCATGATTTTCGGCGTGATGAGGTAGTTGCCGTCGAGATCGACCGCAATGGAGTTGGTATGAAGATAGTCGATGGTCTGTCCCCGGAGATTCACGGACCGTTCGTCCGTGTCTGTGATCTCATAATTGCCTGGGTCGTCGCTCCGCCAGATAAAATAGGAATTGTCATTCGAATCCATTTCGATGAGGTGATAGTCGATAACCGTGGCATTCGGATTTCCGCCGGAAACGTACTGACGCATATCCACCTGGCGTTCTGTCATAGCAGTGACGAGATAGTGTCCGTTGGGCAGCACCAGCAGCTCGTGTTCGTCGATCGTATAACCGGGCGGAACGAAAAAGGTATCCACTACGGTAAATGTATTGTCTACGGCGATGTAACCCCCGCCACCGAAACCTGACCGGACAGTCATGGTGATCACGCCGGTTTCCTGAACTTTGAAATCTCTCCGGCTGTCCGGGACGATCCAGTAAAATACGGGATTGCCGTTATTGTCCAAAATCAAATTATAGTATTTTTCCCCTTCATAGTTTGTAAAGATGTAATCCGAATCCGGGTTGTCATTCACCGTAATATCGATGTAGGGAAAATCAGAGGGCACCGACACGCCGTTCAATACCACGACGCCGTCTGCATTAGGCGTGTATTTTTTGCCGGATGACTGATTGGATAAAACAATCGAATCGGATTGTCTTTTCTTAAGAGAAACATTGGATTCCATCGGAGCAATCGTAAATGTGATCGTCGAATCCAGAAACGGTTCGGACTGGCCAAGCAGGTGCGGTGTCAAATTGACCGTGATTTTTTCTCCTAATTGATATGGCTGGTCCGGTTTGAAAATGAGCGTCTTCTCATCATCGGAGACGACGGTTTTGCCAAGCACAGTTCCCGATTGATCGCCCCGGATATGGATAAATGTCTCAAGGTTCGAAATTTGATCCGGCCGGATTTTTTCAAACCGGACAATGATGGGGGATTCTTTCACCACCCAATCGGATTTATCTTTCGGAAACAGATACTGAATTTTTTCAGAGGAAGGTTGTCCGGCCATTGCCAAGGCAGACCAGAGGAAAAGTATAAAAACAGTTTTGATTTGATTTTTCATATAGCTTAAACTCCTGATGATCGATTCGGTTTCAGAAACAGTTCGAGACAGGTTTTCCTTTTCTTCGGTGAAGTGAAAAACTCCACTGGGCATAAATCGTTAAAATTCTTTCCTGATATATGCCTGGGCTTCTTCCGGAGATTTATCACTAAACCTACTGTATCTTTTATGGACATCGATGATTTCTTTCAATGCTTTTTCAACCAGAACTTGATTGTCCCACGATTTTAAATGGGCAACGACTTTTTCGATACACCCTTTTTTATAACTTATCTGACCCAGTACATGAATTATCATTTTGGTTATTTTTTTATCGCTATCATTTTGCAGTTCGGCCAAAAGGGGCAGAATCTCTTCCGGATGGGTTCTTCCCCGAAGTTCGATGCCGTGAATGATTTCCTGCCGGATCACGGGGTCGGGATGGTGAAGATATTTTTTAGCGAATTTCAAGGCAGGTTTTGGATTTTTTTCGCCCAATTGTTTGAGCGCTCCGATCGCAGCATTTCTTACGGAATGATGATCGTCACTCAAAGCGTCTTCCAGTATTTTTGAGATTGGATCAAAATCGCTTTTCCCGATTTCTCCGCAGGCGTAAACTGCGGTCTGCCTTATCTTTTCATCATCATCCTTATACAAAACTTCAATGGCAGTTAAAATATTTTTCCTTTGTCTGATGTCGTCCCAATACAATTTTCCCAAAACAAGATACACATTTTTTCTGACATATGTATCTTTATCCGCAGAATATTTTTGGATGTCTTTATAGGTATTGCTGCTCAGATCCAATTCGACCG
Source organism: uncultured bacterium (assembly GCA_964537715.1). GTDB lineage: Bacteria > Zhuqueibacterota > QNDG01 > QNDG01 > DSAB01 > CAZTZL01. The sequence goes on from CAZIAH010000006.1 coordinate 13,464, forward strand.
CTCTTTTTATTTTGTCAGCGAAATGGATGCGCTGTTCTTTCGAAAGATCGTAATAACCCATTGTGAATTTGTTCTCTATCGGCTTCCATATTTTTCTGCTTGCGGGATGTTCTTTACAACCGCGCATTATGGATATATTTTTCGATAGGGATTAAATCCTGGATTTCCCAGGGATGCATTGCCCACAATATTTTTGGAGCGAAGTGATGAAGACTTCGCCGAGTGTACATACTAAATAATTGTTTAAAAATAATTGAAATTGTCGATGAAGTCAAGGAGAAATCGAAATTGATTGTATAAAAATTTCCACAAAAAGAAAGATCGGCAGGAAATGTGGATGGTGATGATTGGCAATATTAAAAATTCTTATCTTATTTTTTCGATCAAACCCTTGGTTTATAACGATCTTCTTTGATTACGATGCGGCAGTGCAGGCCGTTTTGGCTTTTGAAATAGATTTTGCCGCCCAACTGATATTCGATCAGATCAATCACTGTTTCCAATCCCAGATGTATATCTTTTTTAGAATCGAAACCTTTCGGAAATCCGACTCCATTGTCGGATATTTCTAGAACGATTTCCTTTTTTGTATTTAAATGAAGACCGATCCGAATTTTACCTTTGGTTTTTCCGGGGAAGGCATGTTTGATTATATTGGATATCAATTCATTGAAGACAAGTCCCAGGGGAGTGGCAGTGTCAATGAGTACATTCAGATCTTCCATGTCTGTTTGAATGGAAATCCGATTCATAGATTCTCCATAGCCTTTTTGAAATATAGGAAGAAGACTGCTGAAATATTCCTTGAGGTTCAGATGGGACAAATCTTTTGACTCGTACAATTTTTGGTGAACAAGGGCCATGCTCAATATTTTATTTTCGATTTCTTTGAACACTTCGGAAATTTTTTGTTCTTTTTCTGAACGGGCTTTCAGGCGAAGCATGGCAGAGATTACCTGCATGTTGTTTTTTGTTCTGTGATACAGTTCACGCAAGAGAATTTCTTTTTCTTTCAGATTTTGCTGGGTTTGTTCCTTTGCTCTGTTTGTTTTAGCAAGCAGGTCCGCATTGGTAATTGCCTGAACTACCGTTGAGGCAAATGTGCTCAGCATATCAATATCCGTTTTGGGTACCTGTTCCAAGGTACTGGAAACGATCATTCCCCCGATGAGCTTGTCTTCGAGAATTAGAGGGATGAGAATATAACTTTTGCTGTCTCCCAGTTTTTGCAGGGCATTACAGACCGATTTGTTAAGCGGCGGGTGTACGATTTCGGAAAGGTGGTTTGTAATAATCATATCACTTGTTGAAGCAGCGTTTTTGATACCTTCGATGATCTCGGAAGCAGGAACAACAAGTTTCATTAGTGGGAATCTCAATATCTTATTGATTCCTGACAGGTAGGATTTAGATGAAGTCAATGATCGTACCTTGAAATTTTCTTCTTTCTCGTCCAGTGTCAGGACAAGTGCGGTGGAGAAGCCCATCGATTTGACGACAGCATCTGTGATTCGTTTAAAGATCACATCCGGTTCAAGACTTTCATGAACTGTTTCGGATATTTGGTGTAGAACCCGCAATCGTTCGTTGATGGAACGAAGCGCCTTGTCCACTTCCTTACGTTCGGTGATATCGCGTGCGATACTTAGAATCGCCTGTTTTCCCTGGTAAGTTACAAGGCTGGAGTAAACCTCGACCGGAAACGTTCTTCCGTCTTTTGTGGTATGTGAGGTTTCGAAAATCTGTAATTTGTCTACCGGCATCGATTTGGCAAGTGCTCTAATATCTTTCTTTTTTAACGAGGTATCGATCCCACAAAGTCCGATTGTCAGCAACTCTTCTTTTGAATAGCCTAAAATCTCGGTAGCCGTTTTGTTGACATCGATAAGATTTCCCTGGAAATCAATGACCCATACCGTTTCGTTCATTCCGTCAATTAATTCTCTATAGTTTTTTTCGCTTTCGCGCAGCGCTTCCTCTGCCCGTTTGCGTTCAGTGACATCGTGGAAGAATGATTGGGTCGCGATTACTTTCCCATCCATCAATCGTGGTGTGGCACTTCCTTCCAAGAAAACGGGTCTTCCCTCTTTGGCAACGAAGGTTACCTCGATATGCGGAATGTCTTCTCCTCGAGAAATTCTTTCAAGCAGAGGATAACAATGTTCCTGGTAGTCCGGGTGAATGATATCAAAAAGATTTAGGTTAGAGATTTCCTCTTCGCTATAACCCAAAACATGCCGCCAATTTGGATTGACGAACAGAAGGTGCCCATCCGGTGCTACACTCTGGATCAAATCATTGCTGTTGTCGATGAGTGTTCGATAGCGCTCTTCGCTTTCTATCAATATTTTCTCTGTTCGCTTACGCCCGGTAATATCTTTATCCACTCCTCGGTAACCTCTAAGATTTCCATCTTTATCAAAAACAGGCACACCATTGGTTAAAAGACAAATTTTTTTGCCATCCTTTCGGATATTCCAATTTTCCAAATCTCTAATGGGTGTCTTATTCAAAACGATTTCGGAAAATATCGTTTTTACTCTTTTTGCTTCTTCCTGTGGCATGAAATCGAAAGGTGTTTTCCCGATGACATCCTCCAGAGCATACCCCAAAAAATCTTGTCCTTTCTGCGAACTGTAGGTATACTTCCCGTTCTCGTCCACCTCCCAGACCCATTCACCCACGCTGAAAATAATATCTCGCATCCGCTCTTCGCTTATATGTAATTCTTCCTCCGCCTGCTTGCGGTCGGTGATGTCGAATGACAATCCCAGAATTCCCACAACCTCGCCGTTGTTATCGATGACCGGAGACAAGCGAACATCAAGCCAAATCTCTCCGGTTGAGAATTTTTGAAGAACTTCATGGGAGACGGGTTTTTTGGTGGCAAATACATTTTGAATGGACTCGAGGTTCCGTTGCGCCTGGTCTTTCGGGAAGATTTCCGAAAGGTGTTTTCCAATAAGTTCGTGAGGATCTGCCCGAAGCTGCGATGCAGCAACGCCGTTCACATAGGTCACCCTTCCATCTCTCCCGACCACGTATATCATCTCCGGAGAGGATTCAGCCAGAAGGCGATATTTTTCTTCGCTTTCAATCAATGCCTGTTCGGCCTGCTTGCGGTCGGAGATATCCTCCACAGTGCCCTCGTAATAGAGTACTTTTCCTGCTTCATCCCTGATGACTCTGGCGCTCTCGGAAACATAAATAAAAGATCCGTCTTTCTTCATCCAGGCGGATTCAAGGCCGTGAATTTTACCATCTTTTTCAATCTTTTGACGAAACATTTTTCGGTCATATTTGGGTTCGTAGCCTTCTTTTTCGAGATTACGTTGAGCCAACTCTTCAAACGATGCATATCCAAGCATTTGAATCAGTGCGGAGTTACACATCACAATTTGGCCGTCAGGTGTCGTACGGTACATACCGATCGTCATATTCTCGTAGATGTTGCGGAAACGTTCTTCACTTTCTTTTAATGTTTCTTCAGCCCGTTTGCGCTCGGTGATGTCGATAAAAGACGCCATGATACATAGTGGTATTCCCTCGTGGGACTTTACAATGTTCGCAGACATCTGGACGTAAAACAACGTGCCGTCTTTTTTCCTTGCCATTTCTTCGCCAACGAATTCCTTGCTTGATTGTACGGCGAGAATGGCATCGTCTACAATTTTCGAGGATTCTGCAAATTCGTAAGCATGCTTGCCGATCAATTCCTTCGCGTTGCTATACCCCCACATTTTAACGTAAGCGTTGTTCACATAAATGATTTTTCCCTGAAGATCCGAGAGTACTATTGCACTAACGGAAGACTCCACAGCAAAATCTTTGATCAGGAGTTGATCTTCCACCTTCTTACGGTCGGTAATATTGTTGGTAATACCAATCATCCCGATAATTGAACCGTCTTTATCGCGCAAAGGTACTTTGGATACCAAAAGCCATATTTTTTCCCCGTTCGCCCGAACACCGAATTCGACATTGTTTATGATTGAATGACCATCCCTGATCACTTTTTGGTCTTCGATAAAAAATTGCTCTGCCAGTTCTTTTGGAAAAATCTCAAAGTCAGTTTTATCGAGAATATCGATATCCGGGTTCATCCCGAGGTATTTCAAATGCTCCCGCACCGTAGCGGTGTGTGTGGGATTGGAGATGATTTTTCTATAGTCCTTATCTTTTACAAAAATACCGCTTGGTAAATTATCAATGAGAGTTTTCAACAGGGTGCGTTCCTCGAGTATCATATCTTCGGCCAGTTTGCGTACTGTAATGTCCGACGACAATCCTAGAACTCCCGTAACCTCGCCATTTTTATCAATGATCGGCGATAAGCGGACATCGAGCCATATCTCTCCGGATGGAAATTTTTGATTCTCTTCTCGGAAGATAGGTTTTTTGGTGGTAAATACCTTCTTAATGAATTTGAGATTTTGCTGCGCATGGTCTTTCGGGAAGATTTCCGAGAGGTGCTTGCCGACCAGTTCTTGAGATTTTGTTTTAAACATTAATGCTGCGGCGCCGTTTACATAAGTCACTCTTCCGTCTTTGCCGACGACATAAATCATTTCCGAGGACGACTCGGCCAGAAGGCGATATTTTTCTTCGCTTTCGCGCAAAACCTCCTCTGTTCGAGTGCGTTCGGCGATGTCTTTTTCCAACTGATTTTTTTGGTTAAAAAATTCACCGATCATGACGGCCAGGTTGCCGAACTCATTTTTCTGCTTTGCCAATCTCTTGATTAAATCCGGATTGTTTTTGGCTAGGCTTCTTGACAGTAAATTTAACGGCCGGTTGATCAATCGAAAGAGAACAAATGATAAAAATATCAAGACGACAATCAAATAGGCGATACTGATCAGATACTGGATGTTTGACTGTTCATTTAAGCTTTTCGCAATATTTATTTCACTTGTGGAAATAACATTGGCAATGTGTGTGTCGTCCCATCCTTTCAGAGGGATTGTATTGGTTATAATGAAATTTTTTAAATCCTCTTTTGGGGCAACCGGCTGTTCTTTTCCAGGGGGTGTCAACCTAATATCCATTCCCAACAATCCTGATACTTCTTTTTGATACGTTTTTGTCCACAAGCGTCCGACAAAAAAATATCCCTGCGGAGGTGTTTTCCTGTCTTGATCGAAAGTGGGGTGGATCGAAGCGCCGTTAATTTCCATCAATCCGGGATCGGTGAACAGGAAAAAATGACAGAAAGGGCCTTTGGATACGATTTTTTCAAGAACGTCTTTGGACAACGGCAATTTTTCCAAATTGTTGACGCCTATCCTGTTTGTTGAATAAGTGACCGATAAATCCGTTCTGTAAACCCAGGCGATGTCGATATTGAAAGTCGGAATCGAAGCATCAATGTTTTCCTCGGCCCAGAGTTTATTACCACTCTTGACAAAGCGGACCATTTCGTCCCAGTACGTGTAATCATAAACAAAATTTTCCAGGCTCTTGGATTTGAATTCAATGATTTTGTCGAACAATGCTTTCTTTTCGTTACTTTCATTTGACATCAATAAGGCAATTTTTTCCTGGTCGGCCTTTTCCAATAAATGCAGTCCGGCAATCATCGCCAATGCAATCACGGACATTGATAGGATGACCAAATTTTGTATTCTATGAAACATCGCTATAACTCGATTCCAATCACCAGGCCGAACAGGTGTGAATGGTTATTCAGAACTTCATACAAATCTTTATCTATTATTTTATTCAGTTGAAGATGCGGCTGTATATAAAAACAGCTTGTCGGATAATAAGTAGAAGATAGTTTTGCACTGATGATATTCAATGTTGTTTTTGAAATCCCGATATAGGTTTCATTAAATTTTTTTGATGCCCAACCTGTGTTTAACGATAAAGTCAAATTGAACTTTTCTGTGAATATTTCTTCAAATTCCATGCCATTGTCGATAAAAAATGCACCCGGATACTTCATGATATCTGCTGTCAAATTTGTAACCCATTTTAATTCACCGACAGGAACTCCGATACCGACATAAAATTCACCCGTTGAAGGAGAATCGGATTGGTGCGGATAGTGGTAGATCATGATGGAATTTTCAACATCACAGTTTAGAAAAGAATATTGATATGAGAGACTCAAATCGATCTCATTCGGTCTAATCAAATGAGAGTTGCTGTAAGCAGGAATGTTGTTCCATACAGAAAAAGTGACGTTTCGATACGAAATCCAAATGTTTGGCTGGATGACGAATCCCTTATCATAGGTGATTCCCCGCCACAGATATTTATCGTTTAAATCTGTTTCTATTCCCCAGTAAATTTTGGAGTCTTCTGCGTTTGTCGAATCAGGCACCGGATTGCCTGATGCGATCCGGTTTAGGATTAAAAGAAAAATGAAGATATTTAAAACATAAATTTTCATGATAATTTTATTTTAGGATTTTTTCATATCTGTTTCAATCGTTTTTCGGCAACATTGGTTTTCCTTTCCATTATTAGTAAATAAGAAATCCCCGCCGGAGAATAATGGCCGGCGGGGATTGTGAGGTGGTAATCGGTAAAACTAATCAAGTGCCTGCCTCAGAGTTTTTAATATTTCACTGGCGAGGAAAGGTTTTTGGAGGAGTCCTGCCACGCCCTGTTTTCGAAGTTTGGCTTCTTTACCATTCAATAAGGAACCCGTGGACAGAAGTACTTTTGCATTCGGATTGATTTTTCTGATTTCCATGAAAGTTTTGATGCCGTCGAGTTTGGGCATAATAATATCAAGTATCAATGCGTCGATATGCTCTCCTTTTTCCCGGTACATTTCGAGCGCTTTTTCACCGTCGTTGGCCACAAGCACCTTGTAACCGAATTTTTCCAGCATCCGTTTGCCCATATTCCGAATCAGTTCTTCGTCATCGACCAAGAGGATGGTTTCCGAACCTTTCGGCAGTGTTGCTCTTTCTGGAATGATGGTTCTTTCTTCAACGTGGGTGTTACTTGCGGGAAGGTAGATACTGAAGGTGGTTCCTTCGCCGGGTGTGCTTTCGACATGAATTCCGCCATTGTGGTTTTTCACGATCTCGTATGCAATGGCCAGTCCCAAACCGCTTCCGTACTTTTTGCTCTTGGTGGTAAAGAACGGTTCAAATATTTTATCCATGGTATCGCGAGGGATTCCTATTCCTGTATCCCTGATTTTGACAAGAATGTAAGTTCCGGGATTGATTTTGAGATGAAGTTCATTAAATGCTTTGTCCACGATGACATTTTCGGTTTCAATGATCAAATCTCCACCGGCGGGCATGGCATCCCGGGCATTGATGCAGATGTTCATCAAAGTTTGTTGAATTCGACTGGCATTGACCTCGATAGGCGTGATATCCGGGAAAAGATTAAGTTTGATTTGTATGGATTTATCGATCGTTCGGGAAATGATGTGAATGACTTCAGAAATAATTTCGTTAATCGAAACGGTCTTGACCTGATGTTTGTCTTTCCGGGAAAAAGAGAGCACGTCGGCAGTAAGTTCTGCCGCCTTTTTTGAAGCCGTAAAAATGGTTTCGACATCCTGATAATATTTGTTTCTCCTGGACATTTCTCCCATGATCAGTGAAGCGCAGCCCATAATGCCGCCCAACAAATTATTGAAATCGTGAATAATCCCGCCTGTCAAACTGCCGATAGTAATCATTTTTTGGGCCTGGATGAGTTCTTCCTTTTGTTTCCTTTTTTCCGAAATATCCTGAAGCGTTCCTTCATATCCGGTAATTTGTCCTTTGTTGTCATTGGCAGCTTCAATGCTGATCAAAGCAGGAAGGACTTTTTTATCCGTGTTTTTCAGCAATATCTCCAGGTTGATAAAAAAACCGCATTTTCTGATCAGCTGTTTAAACGTTTTTTTGCCGTTTGAATTGAGTTGAATATGGTTGAACAGATTGGCTCTTAAGGCCTGCTTTCTTGTGGTGAATCCCAGCAATTCCTGAAAAGCGGGATTGCAGTCGATGAGCCCTCCATCTTTTTTGCAGAAGAAAATCGGGATGTTTACTTTACTGAAAAGTCGTTTGTACTTTTTCAGGTTATTGGATTGTGGAATCAGCCGGTTATTCAAAAGCAGTGAGCCAAGATAGGTTGTGAATATGGAGATCGTATCAAGATCATTCTGATGATAGCCCGGTTTTTGGTTCGTTCGTAATTCGAGGAGACCCAGAACTTGATTTCCAATTTTGAACGGCGCAGTCAAATGGAATTGGGTGCCTTTAAGCGTGTCGATGGACTCGCATCTGGAACCACCTCTGACTATAACCTCAAGAAGAGGTTCGCTGTTTCCCATTGCTTTTTTAGGGCTGCCCATGGAAGTGGATTTTTTAGCTTCTCTGGTTTCCTTGACAGACAGTCCGCAACCGGTTTCATACCGCAAAGTATCTGTTTCATGGTCGTATAAAAAAACAAGTGCACTGTCGAAATGAACGGCTTTTTTTAGTTGTTTGAAAATCATTGGCCATCGTATCGGATATTCGCTGTTCGTGTGCAATTCCTTCATCAGATTAAATAGGTCGATGTGATCCGGGGAGGTGCTTGGAGTTATTTTTTGGCTGCATTCTTCTTTTTGAATATGGATGTCAGGGACTGTATTAGATTCCTTTTTAATTGGACTCGAATGCCCGTTGTCAAATATCAGATAGAGATAATGGAAAGATCGATCCACAGGAAAAGGGATCCGGCAAAGATTAACTGGAAACACACTGCCCGATTTGTGTTTTAAACAGCTTTGGAAGGTTATTTTATCGTCAATGGAAACCTGTTTTAATTGGGAAGATACGGCCTTAGACCATTTGGATGGGAAGAAAGAAAAAAAATGTTTCCCCAAAAGCGTATCCGGGGAATAGCCGACCATTTTTACAAATGAGGAAGCGACATATTTCAACCTGTAGTTGTCGTCCGTAATACAAAGACAGTCAGGTAATGTTTCAACGGCAGCGGATTGTTGTTTAGTCGACATGAAACGATCCAGTGTTTTTGGGATGACGAGAGTCAAATTCTTGATAGGAATGGGTTGTTTCTCCTTATGTATAGTTATAGTTGCGTATACTTGTTCTTCCTCTCAAATTGAAAATGATATTCAATTCGAAATATTCCGGGTTCTTCCAATTTTAAAATTCATATCTGTCGAATGTAACCTTTTCTCTCAAACAGGATTACACTAACATATTATTTTTCAGACACATATGTTACATTAATTTAACATCGTCAAACGATTTAATTCTCCATTGGATTACAGCGTTCGCGGAATATTTATAGTCAAATGTTGGTGTGCAAAAACTGTACCTCAGTTGAGGTAAATAAGTCGAGGGAATCGATTTTTATTTTGCATTGTCCAATCAAAAAGAGCTTGTATTTTTATATTTTTTATCGTAACATCTTCATAGCCAATAAAGTGATTATGGAAACCACGAGAATTTCAAGACGTAAAATAAAAGAGGATTTGTATAACCCATTTAACCTCGAAAGGGGGCGATGGAAATGAAACGGACTTTAATATTGTTTATTGTTCTCGCAACGGGGGTGGTTTTATTTCTTTCCGGATGCTATACGGTCGTTGTCATTCCAAAAACAGAGGCGCGCTACGTAGATGCCGATGAAAATGATTATGAAGGGGATCTTTACGAGGAAGAAGTCATTGAAGGTGAGGAAGGGGATTCTACAGTCATTCATAAACACTACTATTATGGTGATCTTTATCCTCAGGACGTCTACTTCGATCCCTATTGGACATCTCCTTATTGGTGGCACTATCCTTCTTATTGGCGGTTCCAGTGGTGTTATTATGACCCGTGGTGGGGTGATCCCTGGTATTGCGGTTTCTATTACAATTCCTGGTACAGACCCTATTATGGCTGGTATTATTATGATCCCTACTGGACCTACTGGGATGGCTATTATACTTATCAGACACAGAAGAAACGCCCATTTGAACGGAACGATGATATCAGCCGGATCAGAAAGAACTTTGCCTCATCCATGACAGGAAGCCGAATTGTAAACAGTTCGGATTATGTGGGAAGAAGTACCGTTACTGATGTGGACCGCGGAATCAGAAAGACTTCTTCCGATATACACACTGGAAAGGGTGCTGAATCGGGTTCTTCGTCTTCGGGTTATCGGATCAGAAAAACCGGGAACAATTCGGGAAGTTCAGTCGCAAAAAGCAAGGGGACGGGTTCATCGAGCAGTCAGCGTATTCGCAAAAAAAGCACTTCTTCTTCGAAATCGCGAAATAGCCGCTCGTCCTCTTCATCTTCGTCCAGTTCGAGTACCCGCGTACGAAAAAGCAGTTCAAGTTCTTCGTCAAGTAGGAGTAGTGGTTCGTCAAACAGCAGCTCTTCCAGTTCAGGTCGTTCGAGTTCAAGCAGCAGTAGCAGTTCAAGCAGTAAAAATCGTCGAACTCGGAAATAATTTTTTTTAATCCGGAGGGCTCCATGAAGCGCAAAACGATTTTTTATAGTTTTCTGTTGTCCATATCAATGATTTCGATTCTCTCGGCGCAGGATGTTCCTTTTCTCTGGGGACATTCCTGGGCAGTCGGTGCACGTGCGCTTGGTTTGGGAGGTGCTTATACAGGTGTCGCGGACGATTACTCTGCCCTCTATTACAATCCCGCCGGACTGGGGCAAATCCAGAGATCCCAATTTTTTGGAACACTGGGTCATTTGAATACAGATGATCAGGTGACTCTTTCGGGAACAAATTACTCGGAATCTTCAAGTTATACTAAACTCAATTCTTTGGGGCTGGTGATTCCTGTTCCGACTTCCAGAGGCAGTCTTGTGTTTGCAGCGGGTTATCACAATGTGCGGCAATTTGACAATGCGCTTGTCTTTTCCTATTTTCTCTCCACGCCCGGAGATTCCGTGACTCAGGAATACAGCTGGCTTGAAGAGGGAGGGTTGCACAATGTTTCCCTGGGTTTTTCCGTGGAGATGGCCCCGGATCTTTTCTTAGGCGGCTCGATCAATTTCTGGGGAGGGAAGGACGATTACACACATCAATTTAAGGAACTCGATGAACCCTATGATATCTGGACATTTTCCGATACCACCTCCACAGATCAAATCGTGACTGAATTCAGCGGGATCAATCTCAATATAAGTCTTCTGTATCGGTATCAAGACCGGTTTCGTTTTGGCGGAACAATCGTGACTCCATTGACACTGAAAAGCGATGAGGATTGGAATTATCGTGATGTCATGAATTGGGATAACGGTGCATCGACCACATATTTCGATAATGGCAAATTTGTTTACAAAATTCAATCGCCCTGGATGTTTCGTTTTGGCAGTGCCGTCACTGTCGGTCCCGCCATGATTTCCGGAGACATCGAACTGATTGATTACGGCCAGGTCAAGTATAAAACAGAACCTCCAAGTGATAGCCAGACCATTTCTGATGCCAATCTGGAGATAAAACAAAATTTACAAAATATCATCAACTATCGTCTTGGCGGCGAATTCGAGATCCCCGGAACCGGAGTGTCACTTCGTGGCGGTTATGCGGTTTATCCCTCTCCTTTCAAGGATGCTCCTTCGAGTTGGGACAGAAAAGTCTATTCGCTGGGTTGTGGTTTCACTGCTTCCGAACAATTTGAATTCAACATCGGTTATGCCTTTTCAAGTTGGGACGGTGCGGTCGGCGAAGGTGTTTCAGCAGAAAAAATTGAAGTGAAAAAAATTCTCGCTACTTTCTTATATCGAATGTAGTATCTTTCTTTTAGGGGATGCAAGCTCGTTACTTGATGTGACGGGCTTTTTATTTATTAAAACTAACTATACGGAAATTTTCTTGACATTTAGATATTTTTCACTTATTTTGATATTCGGACATATAAGACTTTCGATTTAAATGTTGTTTTCTACCTTTTGAGAGATTTTCTGATGAAGAGGATCTTCTTTTCTTTTTTGCTGTTTTTGTTGTTTATATCTTCCGCAGTCGCCCAGCCCGGTGCTCTGCTTCTGGGTACGCTCATGGATATTCCGGTTGCGAAAACTTCCGATGTTGGTTCGGTTGAGACGGGACTGAGAATGTACTCGGGCGGCGGAATGCTCGCATCGCTCTCCGTGGGGCTGACTGCACGTTTTACGCTGGGTGTTTCTTACGGCGGGGAAAATATTATCGGCACAGGGAAAATAAACATGAATCCGCAACCCTGTGTCCAGGTGAAATATCTTCTTTTTGAGGAACAAAACCTTTCACCGGCCCTTGTGATCGGATTCGATTCCCAGGGATACGGAGGATACAATAAAGAGTTAAAACGATATGCACTCAAATCCAAAGGATTTTATACGGTATTGAGTAAAAACACCTCTTTCCTGGGTGGATTGGGCTTGCATGTCGGAGTCAATTACAGTCTCGAAACCGAGGACGGAGACAAAGATCCCAATTTCTTTGCGGGGTGCCACAAATGGCTCAATCCCGAACTGGTTCTGCTCGGAGAATATGATACGGCTGTCAATGATAATAGTAACAATGCCGTCGGTTCCGGAAAGGGTTATCTCAATGCGGGTGTGCGCTGGTCTTTTTCCAGACGCTTTTTTATTGAATTCAGCTGGAAGAATATTCTTGAGAATCAGGATCAAGTCTTCGGAAGCAGCCGTGAAATACGGATGATTTATGTGGCCCATTTTAACGGATAGAAAATCATGTGAAGTTGTTATTTACTATTGAGAGGGAGTAATTATGACTAAAAAAAACCGGCATTTTTACATTCTGAAGATTATTGAAACCATTCCGGTCGAATCCCAACAAATGCTTCTGGATGAATTGAAAAAAATGGATATTGATATCAGCCAGTCTTCGCTCTCGAAAGATTTAAAGGAAATGGGTATCATCAAAGTGCGGAGCAAAGAGGGGAAATTTCGTTTTGTTCAGACCAAAGAGCGTGAGGCGTTTCATGTGGGGCTGATGTTAAAGAAGGAGCTTCTCGATTTTCTGACCGATCATATTTCTGTCAGGAATATGGTGATTCTTAAAACCGTGTCCGGGAATGCATCCGGGCTGGCCAAATGTATCGATGAGATCGGCTGGTCCGAAGTCGTGGGGACGATTGCCGGAGACGATACCATTTTAGTGATCACGTTATCCGATGAGAATGCCAAATCGGTTGTAAAGAAATTAGATGAAATTATCAGTACCTGATTCCGTCTTTTTTATTAAATGAAAAACCCCTGAAATGTAATCATTTCAGGGGTTTGTTATTTCATTTTTGTCCCGACAATAAATCGGATTTTTTTTTCCACACTTGACGGAGAATTAAAATCCTGTCGTTTTTCGAATCGTTTTATGTCAAATTCATTTTTTCAGCATCGCAGAGAGATCTTCCAGCAACGCCTGCAGGTCTTCTTCGTGTTCGACTTCATCTCCGAGAATTTGTACAGCAATGTTGTACGTGACCGGATCTTTCAATCCCACTTCCTCGATGATACTGTTATAGACCGAGATCGCACACTGTTCGCCTTTGATATTTTGTTCCAGAATTTTTTGGACAAACGGATCGTCCGGTGCGTCATATCCACAGTTTGACAATTCCAGCCACTTTTTGGGTGTGGTAGCCGGTGTGGCGCCCAATTGAATGATGCGGTTGGAAACCATGTCTGCATGCCGCAATTCGTCAGCGGCGTGCTGCATCAATTCCGCGATCACAGCGTCTTTCATCGGTCCGGACACGATTTTGGCACCGAGCCAGTATTGGTAGTAAGCCAGCCACTCGTCGGCAAATGCTTTGTTCAGGAGTTCGATTACCCTGTCGATATTTTTGCCGACGATTTCTCTTCCTTTTGTACCCATATTGTTCTCCTTTCTTTGTGATTGATTAATTTATGATCCAGAGTGACTTCCTGTTTTTTGCGGACCGAATTGATCAAATAGATGCGTGTGCTGTTTTCAAGATCGGATTTCATGATGATTTTTTCTTTAATTTCTCCTTTTTCCAACAGGGCTGCCCGGTAGGTGCCGGCGAGCAAGCCGCATCGAACCGGAGGTGTCCACAACTCACCGTTCAGTTCGACAACCACATTGGCAAAGCAGGATTCCGTAATTTCCCCTTTTTCATTCCAGAGAATCATATCTTCGAACGCCGGATTCTGGGAAAGGGCTTGTTCATAAACCTGCCGGTGGGTCGTTTTGTGGTAGAGAAAAGAATTGGAAATATCCACCGGAGCTTTGGCGATCCCTATCTCTTTCTCGGATCGATATCGGGAATCATTCAGGGGATTGGCTTCTAGTGTAGTTGTCCCCTTCCTGGCAATGAGTAAACGAACTTTGTGGGGAATCGGGGCAAGCGTTTGTGCAAACTGGTTCAATCGTTGCCGAATCTTGTCGCAGTCCAGATCGAGAGAAAAATAATCGGCCGAATCTTTGAGCCGTTTTAAATGATAGGAAAGCAGAAAGTAACCTTCCTCCGGTGTCCACAGCATGGATTCGAGCAGGGAAAATTCAGGAATTTTCTGAATCAGAATAGCGGTTTTGATCCGGCATTCTTCAAATTCCATTTGTTCGATGGAATCCCAGACAATGCCTCCTCCAGTACCGTATTCAGCTTCCTGTTTCTTTACATCAATGAGCACAGTTCGTATGGCGACGTTGAATTGAGCTTGACGGTTCGGACCCATCCATCCGATACTTCCCGTGTAAATGCGGCGCGGTGTGCTTTCGAGTTCCTCAATGATTTCCATCGTACGAATTTTCGGCGCGCCAGTAATGGATGCCGGCGGAAAGAGTACCTTGAAAATTTCACTCAGAGATGTATTTGTTTTTGCCTTGACCGTGGACGTCATTTGCCAGAGGGTCGGATATTTTTCGATGGTAAAGAGATCGTCTACACAAACGGTTCCGGTTTCCGCAATCCGGCCCATATCGTTTCGAACCATATCAACAATCATCACATTTTCCGCACGGTTCTTTTCGGATTGTCGAAGTGCTTCCGCTTTTTTAAGATCGTTTGTCTGTGTCAATCCTCTCGAAGCAGTTCCTTTCATCGGACGGGAGATGAGTTCTGTCCCATTAAGACTGAAGAAAAGTTCTGGCGAGAAAGAACAGATGTTCCAATTTTCGGTATGGATGTAGGCGGCATAATCCGTTTCTTGTGAATGAACGAGACTTTTAAAATAGCGCCAGGGATCTTTCCGAAAGGAGGCACGCAAACGAAATGAAAAGTTGACCTGATACGTGTCTCCGTTTTCAAGATACTGCTTGATTTTCCGAATGGCATCTCGATATTCATTCCGCGATATCGAGGGTTTCCAATCTCGGGGAAGAGCGCTCTGTCGTGTATCGCTGTTTGTGAATGTAATCTCTTCGGGTTTTGCGTAAGTTCCGAACCACAGTAGGGGAAAGGAATCGTTTTGTCGAACTGCCATCGCGTCGTCAAAAGCAGGCGCGGCTTCGTATGCGATCCATCCGGCCGCGAAATGTCCCTTTTGAGATATTTCCTTTTCGATTTCTGAGAGGGCAGAAAAAATCTCATCCATTCGGTCAATGCAGAACACGCGCTCCGGATCGTGGAAATAGAGCCATCGGTTTTTCGCGACATCTCGAATCACGACGGTATGATTTTTTTGAGAAGGATATATCGATTCGCCATGCATCGTTATACTGTAATTTCTCCTTTAAAAATCGTCACCGCTGTTCCACCAAGCCGGACACGATCCTCTTTGATCTCAATGCGTACGAAACCACCCCGTTCCGAGGCCTGATAACCGATCAATAGTTTCTTGTTCAACTTTTTGGCCCAATAGGGTCCGAGGCAGCAATGGGCCGAACCGGTGACGGGGTCTT
The DNA here is from genome assembly GCA_964537715.1 of uncultured bacterium. Classification (GTDB taxonomy): domain Bacteria; phylum Zhuqueibacterota; class QNDG01; order QNDG01; family DSAB01; genus CAZTZL01. The sequence continues at coordinate 29,253 of CAZIAH010000006.1, forward strand.
CATCGATTCCGACTGCCGGAGCAAAGAAACGGGAGACAAAATCCGTTTGATCCGAATCCGCCCGAGCAGTGACAATGATGCCGCGGGACTGCACTTGTTTGAGAAGAGCGAAGTCAGGCTGGAGGTTTCGGACCATCTGCTCCGAATCCAGTTCGAGAAGATAATCGAATTGATTGATGCCGACATGTTTGGGAGTGATACCCAGCGCCTCTTTCAATCCAGCAGGCATGGATGCGGATCGTTCCGGTTGGGCAGGGAAATCGAGAACGATAACCTTTCCCTCTTTTTCTGCAGAGAGAAGTCCGCTCAATGTTTTAAATTTGACCTGCTCATCTGGTTTCAGATACCCGAACTGCCAGAGAATGTAGGCACTGGCCAGTGTGGCGTGTCCGCACAGTTCCACCTCTGTCGCAGGTGTGAACCAACGGAGATTGTAGTGGTTTTTCTCTTTGAAAAGAAAAGCCGTCTCGGACAGATTCATTTCTCTTGCAATGTACTGCATCCAGGATTCGGATTTTTTCCCGGGAAGGATGCAGACCCCGGCAGGATTTCCGCCGAAGGGTTTATTTGCGAATGCGTCTACCTGGAATATCGGAATGGTTGTCATCTCAATCCTGTCAGCTAAGTGATAAAGTCCTTGAACGGATTTGCTTTATTGATTGGCTTAAAATAAGTGAATATTGCTGAAAAAGTCAAGGCGTTTTTTAGGGATTTTCAGAGCGGATATAAATTGACTTGATTTTTTATTGAATAGGTCTATATTAAGTATTGAGTGTTTATCATTTTTCATTTGTGTCTGCTTGGGATTTTTAGTTTTGTCATTTGGAATTTTAGAAAAGTATTTACCAGTTCAATTTCATCATTTTTTTATAAAGGAATCCAACCATGAAGTATTCTTCTTTTTTATCTTTTTTATTAAAGTGTATGTTTTTGGTGCTTGTTTCGTTTATTTTAACCGGATGCTCTTCCTCATGGATGACAAAAACCAGTATTTCTTCGGAAACTGGCAGGGGACAGAATTTTATGGATGATGCCAAACAGGTAGATCAGCGGGTGGTGGATCTGCTATCCCGAATGACATTGAAAGAAAAAATTTCCCAAATGGGGAATGACGCGCCTGCTATCCGTCGGCTGGGTATTCCCGCATACAACTACTGGAGCGAATGCTTGCATGGCGTGGCTTGGTCGGGAACCGTTACGGTTTTTCCACAGGCCATCGCCATGGCGAGTACATGGAATCTCGATTTGATTCATCAGGTTGCTACTGCAATTTCGGATGAAGCCCGCGGCATGCATCAAAAAACCGGAAAGGGATTGACCTATTGGTCGCCGGTGGTGAACATCGGCCGGGACCCGAGATGGGGAAGAACCGAAGAGGCCTACGGCGAGGATCCCTTTTTAGCCTCCAGGATTGGTGCCGCATTCGTAAAGGGTCTTCAGGGAGATGATCCGAAATATCTCAAAGTCGTTTCCACGCCGAAACACTACGTGGCCAACAATGAGGAATACCGCCGGCATTACGGATCGTCCGAGGTCGATGAGAAAAACCTGCACGAGTACTATTTCCCTGCTTTCAAGGCCTGCGTCATGGAAGGAGGTGCCTATTCGGTCATGGGTGCGTACAATGCGCTGAACGGAATTCCTTGCTGCTGCAATCCGATGCTGCTCGGCGAAGTGCTGAGAAAGGAATGGGGATTTCAGGGATATGTGGTTTCCGATTGCGGCGCCATCTCGGATATTTATTATAATCATAAATACACATCGAATCTGGTCGAAGCTTCGGCTTTAGCTGTCAAGGCAGGCTGCGATCTGAATTGCGGCGACTCCTATCAAAATACACTGGGCAAGGCCGTTCAAGACGGGTTGATTACGGAAAAGGAGATCGACCACGCGCTCGGCAGGGTGTTGAAGGCCAGATTCCTTCTTGGGGAATTCGATCCGCCGAGAAAAGTTCCTTACAACCGAATCGATGCTTCGGTGATCGACTGCCAGAAACACAGGGATTTGGCGCTTCAGACTGCCCGCGAATCCATTGTTCTGTTAAAAAATGAGAATGACTTTCTCCCGTTGAATTTCGACGAGATTAAAAAAATTGCCGTTATCGGTCCAAACGGAAACCGCTGCGTTTTTGGCGGATATAGCGGATCGCCGGCTTTTCGCGTCACGCCACTGGAAGGTATCAGGAAGCGGGCGGCTGGTCAGGCCGAAGTAATCTTTGAAGAAGGGTGTGGTGTGGTAACCAAAGCCGTACTCCGTCCCATCGATTCAAAATATTTAAGCCCAAAGGATGGAACCGGAAAGCACGGCCTGAAAGGAGAGTATTTCAACAACATGACCCTTTCCGGGGAACCGGTGCTGGTTCGCGTAGATAAATCCGTCGATTTTGACTGGGACCAGGGCGGACCCCATCCTGATATGGGTTCGGATCGTTTCTCGGTCCGCTGGACAGGCGCTCTCAGATTTCCGGAAACCGGAATCTACCGGATCGGCGTGACCTCGGATGATGGCGTGCGTTTCTATTTAGACGGGAAATTGCTCATCGACCAATGGGCGGACCGCAGTTCGATGACCGATCTGGTCTCGGTTCCGCTCGAAGCCAGCAAAGAGTACGATGTCAAGATCGAATACTACGAGCATGGTATTTCTGCGGAGATGAAATTCATTTCGGATTTTAACGCTGAAGACAGTTTCGTGAATGCAGTTGTCTTGGCCGAGACCTGTGATGTGGCGATTCTGGTCATGGGTACGGATCTTTCTGTGTCGAGAGAGGGGCTGGACATGCAGAGCATCGATTTACCCGGCAGTCAAAATGATTTGATCCAGGCCGTTTACAGTGTGAATCCGAATGTGGTTCTCGTGCTTGTGAGCGGCAATCCACTCGCTGTCAACTGGGCAGATGCGCATGTGCCTGCTATTCTTGAAACCTGGTATTCCGGACAGTCCGGAGGTACGGCTATAGCCGAAGTACTTTTCGGAGATGTCAATCCCGGGGGAAAACTTCCCATCACCTTTTACAAGTCCGACGAACAGCTTCCTCCGTTCCATGATTACGATATCACGCAAGGCAGAACCTATATGTATCTCAAAGAGAAGCCGCTTTATCCGTTCGGGTATGGGTTGAGCTACACGACTTTCGATTACGGCAATTTACAAATCATCCCCGCGTCGATTGGCCGAACGGATACGGTCCGGGTTTCAGTCGATGTTCAAAATACGGGGAATCGATCTGGAGATGAAGTCGTCCAATGCTATGTCAGGGATGCAGAAGCCAATGTGATTCGTCCAATCAAACAGTTGAGAGGATTACAGCGGATTCATCTCGATGCCGGTGAAACCAAAACTGTCGAGTTTAAACTCTCCTTTGAAGATCTATCTTTCTGGGATGTGGAGAACCATCAATGGGCAATCGAACCCGGGGAGTTCATCATTCAGGTCGGTAGTTCTTCCGCGGATATACGTGCGGAGGGCAGTTTTGAAGTTGAATAAGATCAGAAACTTTTGCACAATGAGGTTTGGTCATGAAGAAAAGACATTATTTCTATAGGGGGATCATCATTGTGGTAACTTTGATTTTCTGTCTAATTTTTTGTCAGAAGGAAAACACCACAGAAGCCGGCAATAGGGATAATAGCGATATTTCCGTGCCCGAAGGATGGGTGCTCGTCTGGAACGACGAGTTTGACGCATCGGCAATCGATTCGAACAAATGGGAACATGAGGTGAATGGGAAAGGGGGAGGCAACAATGAACTTCAATACTACACTGACCGGGAAGTGAATTCTCGGGTGGAGAATGGGGTTCTGATTATTCAAGCACGAAAGGAACAGTATACTGGTTTGGACGGTACACGCGAATACACTTCCGCCCGAATGAGAACCGCGGGAAAGGGCGACTGGCAATACGGCCGATTCGAGATCCGTGCCAAACTTCCCGAAGGGCAGGGATTGTGGCCGGCGATCTGGATGCTCTCCACATACGGGAATTACGGAGGGTGGGCGGCCAGCGGTGAGATCGATATCATGGAAGAATTGGGACAGGAACCGAATCGGGTTTACGGTACACTGCATTACGGGGCTGCGTGGCCAAACAATGTCCAACAGGGCCGTTCCTTTGTTTTACCGGAAGGAATGTTCTCTGAAGATTTTCATACGTTTGCTATCGAATGGGACACGACCCGGTTTCAGTGGTTTGTGGATGACTCCTGCTATTCGACCATTACCTCATGGTACACGGAAGGTCACGATTATCCGGCGCCGTTCGATCAAAAATTTCATCTGATTCTCAATGTGGCCGTGGGAGGAGACTGGCCTGGATCTCCAGATGCGACGACCATATTTCCACAGCAAATGGTTGTCGATTATGTGAGGGTGTTTCAAAAAGAGAAATGAAAATCTATTCTTCGTTTTCTGGATTGGCTTCTAAAGTTTGACCGACAGTGAGGAAAGGGATAGTCGCATGGAGGTTTTTGACTGTTTCATAATTCCAATGGGTGCTGTCCGAAATCCTAATAATCACATGACCCACTTCGAAACTCATTAAATCTTCGATCAGCCGTTTGTTGTTCTCTTTTAAATAGTTCAGTACTTTTTTCTGTACTTCTTGTGTATATGCTCCTCTTCCATAGATATGTTCTTCTCCAGAAACAATAAACAGGTACGGATTGATCGTTCTTAAGTAAGCCACATCCACCGATCCGTGAAAATGGTGGTTGGCATGATAGATATGGGTTTTGAGATGATCCACCTGATTTTTTTCGATGTATCTATGCAGTATTTCATGCTGATTCCAACCGTAAATGTCGCCGCCTTGCGTGTAAACAAATCCCCGGTATTCCATTCTCATCGAGAGAGAGCGGGAGTTTTCACCCAATTCTTCAGTCCCGTCGTTATACGAATTCAAAATCGTGACCTGAATGCCTTCAAATTCGAACCGGCTGTTCGTTGTAAAATCACGGTAATCTTTTTTGATCAATCCACTGAATCGATCCAACAGCAATTGTTCTCCGCCGCAGTGATCGTCATGATAATGTGTGATCCATAAGTCATCCAGATCGATTTGATGTCTGTTTAGGAACGGCAGAACGCGTTCCCGGCACATCTCTTCGGTCCCGGTATCGATGAGTAAGGTTTTCCCTGTTGGAAGGAGCATCAGCACTGCCGTGCCATGGCTTACGTCCAGAGAGACAACGATCCAGTCTGTCTGATAGGGGATATCTCTGACGTTCAGTTGAAAAGGAAGCGGTTCTGTGTTATCGAAATGAAAAAGAAATTCGGCTGGTCCGGTTTCCAGTGTCTGTAAATAACTATTCGGAATGGTGATACTGACGGCATCTTCAATATACGAAACCGGTGTCTGTTCGTAAGGGACATTCTTTTTCAGATAGGTGATTCCGGTAAACGGATTGTGATTTTTTTCAAGCTGGACAGTTAAATCCGAAGGACTCATATGAAGATAAAATGTGTTGTTTTTCGGCGTGATTTCCGGCGGTTCGAATACGGGTCCCTCTACGCGGATATAATCGATGTCCATATGTTCCTGGGAGGCGCGCAATTCGACCGTATTTTCTCCAGTTCGTAATCCCGCCGATTTTTCAGTTTCTGTCCATCGGACGCTTCGGACAAATCCGATTTCGGGTGCATATTCGATTCCGTTGATCAGGATGTGCTGCGCCCGGTCTTTTTCGGGCGACCGGTATCCGATTCCGATGGCATATCTTCCCGTCTCTTCGACAGTCACATTGAAGAGCACCGTACCTGTTTTCCCCATTCGAAGAAATCCACCGCTACTTGCAGAACTATCCTGCAATATCGAGATGCTGTCGAGCAGAACGGCATTTTCGGCTTCGTAGAACTTTTGAATCGTGTTTTGTCCATCACTTTTTCCCGCATCGGCGTTCCAGGCGGAACAGGCAAAACAGAGCACGGTTATGATGAACAAGAACACCATTTTTTTCATGCGAACCATTCCTTTTTGTCGATTGGAATATCGAGATCCGATAATTTGTTCGATGAGATTATGCAGATTACCAGTTCATCTTCATTTTGATGAACCGGGTCAGTTCGTCTGCCATTTTCTGATGCTGACGCACCCGCGGATGTTTTCCGGTACCGTCGAATTCGAAAAAGAGATAATCAATTTTTTCGTCGCCGGTTTTCCGTTCCCATTGATTCACAGCCTGTTCGATGTAGCCGGGCCAGGGCTGGCCTTTTTTTGTGGCATCCATGCTGCCCAGTGAACAGATCATATAAGCATCCGGATATTTTTCCCGGATGGTTTGGATAAAATCCATATACGCCTGTACGATTTGTGTTTCACCGGGCACGGGATCGAGTCTTTCGATCAACCAACTGTCATTCTGGAACAGATTGATCACGACCACATCCGGCGTCCATTTTGAAAAATCCCATTTGCTTTTCGGATCTGCGGGATTCAACCGGTTGTAATATTCCGGCATGATCATGTCGAACCAGCTGATCAGAATCCCGATGCCGCTTTTGGCAATGCAGATGTAATCCGCATCGAGATTTCTGGCGGTTACAGCTCCGTAAGCGAGGTAGTTGTTCCACGTTGCGACAGACTGGCCTTCGTCATTCGAATCCGCTTTGGCTTCGATGCACATACCGCATGTAATCGAATTTCCGTAGAATTCGATTTTCCGTTTCGGTCGTTTCGGCGGTATTGAAAGCGTTTTCCCTTTGTCTAGAATGAGTCCCTTAAAAGCGGTGGGTCCTGAAAATCCTTCTGTCCGGCGGAAAATCAGGATCTGGTGCGTCGTATCTTTCAATCCCTCCACAACAGGATAGATGTGCTCGCTCTGTTCGCAGTCCAGAATGAACGGATGATCCGAATTGCCGTCGATGATTACATTGTAGAAATTGTCTCCCAGTGAATCGTCCAGAACGATTTGCGCGGAAGTGCCATTGAAATTTGCCTTGATGTAGGTTCCGGGCCAGTATAAAACAGGCGCTTTCGGATCGACAAAATTGATTCTACCGGTATATTGTATTTTCGGATTATCGGGCAGAATGATATTCTGTCCGGACGAACAGAACAGGGTGAAAATAATGAGGGATGCGAGGATGAATAAACGTTTTGGCATATCTGGTTTGAATGGCTTGTTTTTCAAAGCGGGCTCCTTTGATTTTAATCTTTGATTTCGAAATCGTAGTTGATCTCGATGCTTTGGGGCTTGCGGACAACCCAGAAATCTCCCTGCAATTGTTCTTTAATGAGTTCCTGAGTCCATTTATAATCTGCCAGTTGAGGTTTTTTATCCTCCAGTCCCGGAAGAATTTTTGAGTCGCTGTATCGGATTTTGATGGAAAGCGTGTGGTCTTCGGAACGTTTGAGAAAAATTTGGAATCCCCCTTTTTCATTCTGTTGTCTGCTTTTTTGACTTGCGAGAAAAATCAGTTCACTGATGACAAGGACGCAGGGCACGGCCTGATATGTGGAAAGAACGATATTTTCGTCTTCAATATAAATATCGATTTTGCCTTTTCTATCGAAAAGCAACAAATACTCTTTCAAATCCTGCAGAAGGTGTCCGAGATCGATCCGGTTAAAATAATCGGTTTTATAAAGGCGTGAATGGATCAGTGTCAATACATAAATCAGGGTACGGAATTCGGTATAGATTTCTGTGGAATCTTTATCTTCCGTTTCCATGATACGCATGTCGAACAAGCTGTTGATATGTTGAAGATTGTTTTTCGTGGATTGATGAATGCCGCGCAGCAGGGATTCTTTCTGGCGCAGTCGTTCGAGCAGTTCTTTTTCTCCAGTCTGCAAATTCTGAATTTTCTTTTTTAACAGTTCATTCGATTTGCTCATCTCGGACAATTGAATGCCCATTTCCTTTGATTTTTGATCCTGCATTTTACGGAGCTTTGCCTCGATGGCTTTTCGTTCATTGACCAGGGTTTTGAGATAAAGACTGAAAAGAATCAAAATACAAATGGCCAAAAGCCGCATCCAGAATCCCATGGCATCGGGGAAAAAGAGTCGTTCTAAAAAATTTCCTTTCTGAAAAACCACCACGTCCCGGAAGGCTTCAAGAATCCAGTAAAAAAATCCGAATCCCAAAGCGATCCACACAATGTTCATCTTTCCGAATGTTTCGAGGCCCTTCTTTTTGGCTTCGGCTTTTTGACGAACGGACTGGGTGTAAGCGCTGAACAGCATGATAATACAGACCACGAGCACCCGCATCCACAGGGACATGGCACTTGGAATGAATATCCATTTGAAAACAGAACCCTTTCCGTAGATCATCATGTCGCGGATGGATTCGAGTAACCAGTAGAATGCGGAGAAGAGCAGTCCAATCCAAATGAAATTGATTAGCCTTTCGGACTTGATTCTCTGTTCAGTCGGCATATCGTTCTTCCTCTTGTGAATTTCTGAATAACCAGATGACCGTGTTCAATTTGAAATGGAAAGATTAGTTTATAAGTAATCAATCCAGCAGAAAATGTCAAGCGATTTTTCGTCTTATGCTTAGAAAGATATTTGGGGGATGTTTAAAAAGTTGTTCTTCTATTTTTGTAAGGCTATCTGTTTGCTGTGAACAGCATCCCCTCTTCCGTAAAGGGAGAGGGGATCTGTTTGAAGGTGGAAGTGAATGATCAATCCGGCAATGATGTTAAGCAAACTATCAGTGGATAATCTTTCCGATTCGGTTGAAGCGGATCGAGAATAGTTTGGGTATGAGCTTCCATATAGGAATAGTGCCGTCCCAGGAAAAGTAGATAAAACTGAGCTTGCCTTTGATCAGGTACCTTTGAACCGTGCCCCAGTGCCGGCTGTCGAGAGAGTTGTCGCGGTTGTCTCCCAGGACAAAATAAGTATTTGACGAAACACGGAAAGGACCGAAGTTGTCCCGTACATTCTCAAATTGGGTGAACACGGTGGAATCGATATGCTGAACATAAGGCTCATTGATTTTTTCGCCGTTAATCCATACCTGTTTGTCTTTGATTTCGACCATATCGCCCGGCACTCCGACAATCCGTTTGATAAAGTCGGATTTTTCGTCGACAGGATATTTAAAGACGATGATGTCTCCCCTTGCCGGATTGTGGGTGGAAAAGTAAATCTGGTTGCTGAGAATAAAGTCCCCGGCCAGGAGGGAAGGCTGCATGGAATGGGTCGGAATCTTGTAGGGTTTGATGACGTTGTCTTTGATGGCTGTGGCCACGGAATGGTCGATTAAAAATGTGACCACAATAATGATCAGATAGAGGAACCATTTGTTGTAGATTTTTAACAGATAATCGGATCCAATCTTTCTGGCCGTCCGAATGGATTCGATAATCACGAAAAGATGGGCGAGAAAGGAAACGCACAGGGCCAGAAAAAGAAGTCCAATTTTGGGCACGGTCATTTCCTGTTTCACTGCGTAAAATGCCAGTGAGAAAACGATGCCCCCCCAGAGTGTGAAAATGAAATTAAAAAGCAGTCCCTTCAGAGGCTGCCCGTTGTAAACCTGGCCGAGTCCCGGCAAAATATAACTGAGCAGTCCGGCCAGCCACCAGCGGCGTTTCGAGGTTTGTGTGTTTTCGTTCATGGGACGATCCTTTCCAGACTGTTAAAATCCGATTTTAAATATTGAAAAACATCTGCCAATAAAAAACCAGTTGCCGGGCAGAAGCAATTGTATTAAATAGCATGCCGTGATCCCGATGCCGAGAATGTCTTCCCACTGCTGTAGATGTGCAAATCGGGGGCGGCTCCACGCATGTTTCTTTAATTTGAATCTCGGCTGGATTTTCTCGATTTGATCCAGTTTGTTTTCATAATACGCTTTCATGATTTTTTTAAGATGCATTGTATTTCTCCAGTGCTTTTTTGATTTTCTGCCGCATTGTGTGCAGCCTGGATTTTACGGTACCGCTCGGAATGCTCATGATGTTTGAGATTTGCCTGCAGGTCAGTCCTTCGTAGAAACGGAGATAGGCAATCTGTCTGAATTCGAAATTGAATCCGGAAAGCACCTGCTCGATTTGATTGTTCATTTCCTTGTCGAGCAGACGGGTTTCAGGTGTAGAGCTCCCACTTTCCGATTGACTTTTTTCTCCGAGAGATTCTATTGTTTGCGTGGCCAGTTTCCGCTTGTTCAGAAAGTTGATGCAGTGGTTTCTCGCAATGGCATAGATCCATGTATTGAATGAATAAAACGGATTGTACTTTTCCAGATTCTGGAACACTTTCGCCATGATTTCCTGGAGCAGGTCTTCGGCTTCGTTCGAAACGCTGTTCCGGATAAAGAAGAACAGCCGTTTGTGGTACGTTTGCCAGATGTCGTCAAATAATTTATGCCGGGTCGCTGTATCCGATCTCGATTGAATATAAATGGCCCACGGTTTGATGGAAGAAGCCATGCCTGTCCTGATTTCATTGAATATGGTTTCTGTTTAAATATACCGAAAAAATGGATAAGGGTTCGGGAAAAAGTTGTGTTTGTGAAAAGAAGGGAATATTGTTATTTGCCCTGGATAATGAATCGGTTTTATCATTTTCGCATCCAGGGCAATGAACGGATTCAAATGTCTTATATTTTTTTAATCCTGTTTCTCCAGCCACTCCATGGCCTGTGTGGGATTGGGGAAGGTTTCTACAGTTACTCCCATATCTTTATTGCGGTCGATGATTCCTTTCATGGAAATTTGCCCGACGGTCTTTTTCGGCATGATCACTGCCCAGTGCTTCCAGCCTGCATCAAAAATACGTTTTTCCCAGTGTTTTTGACTCCATTGAATATCTTCCTGTCTGAGGGCCGCGTTTTCTCTGTCGTCGGACAGCCATTTTGTGCATTCATATTTAATAAAGGCATCTCCGCCCTTTGTCATGACTTCCTTGAACGCGTCTCCAAAGATATATCTTTTCAATTGGTGATGAACGATTTTTTTGCCCGGATGTACGATCAGCTTGGCGAATTCATTATCCAGAATCTTTTCCATGGTTGGTCCTCCCAAGGAGATATTGGTTATATTGAATATTGTTAGTCACAGTCATTATCAGGTTGTCTGTTTCCTCTCATGTTCCATTTTTTTAATGGCTTAGAAAGAGATACCGAAAAATTTTACCAGTATGGATGCACCCGCTCACGAATGTATCGGTCATAAATTTTGCGAACTTCAGACATGGTTTCTTCACTTAAATTTGGCATATCGGCCACGCTGATATTTTCTTCGGCCTGGGACGGGCGCTTTGCACCGGGGATGGTGCAGGTCACGGTGTCGAACATCAGAATCCATTTGAGTGCAAACTGGGCCATACTCATTCCCGAAGGACAGACGGCTTTCAATGCTTCCACGGCTTTCAGGCCGATGTCGTAATCCACGCCCGAAAACGTTTCTCCCCGATCGAATGCTTCTCCGTGGCGGTTGAACTGCCGGTGATCGCCCGGTTCGAAGGTCGTGTCCGGTTTGAATTTGCCGGTGAGCATACCCGATGCCAGGGGCACACGGGCCAGAATTCCCACGCACCGTTTTTTTGCCTGTTCGAAGAAAAGCTCCGAAGGCCGCCTCCGGAACATGTTGAAGATAATCTGCACGGACTGGACATTGGGAAACTCGATGGCCTTGAGTGCCTCTTCCACCCTTTCGACACTGACGCCATAATACCGAAGTTTGCCGGTCTTGACCAGATCGTCCAGTATTCCAAAAACTTCGGGCATGTAATAAACTTCGGTCGGCGGACAGTGAAGCTGGAGCAGATCGATGGCTTCTGTGCCCAGATTCTTCAAACTGCGCTCAATAAATGCTGTCAGGTTTTTCCGGTTATAGCCCTCAGCCGTATGCGGATTCAGACGGCGCCCGGCTTTGGTCGCAACATAGATTTTTTCGCTGCGTTCGCTGCGGAGCTGTTTGATCAACCGTTCGCTGTGTCCGTCTCCGTACACATCGGCCGTGTCAATAAAGTTCACGCCCAGGTCTACGGCGCGGTGCAGCGCGGCCAATGATTCGCTGTCATCCACTTTTCCCCATGCATCTCCGATGGCCCATGCACCGAAACTCACAGCAGATACTTCCCATCCCGTGCGTCCCAATTCTCGATATTGCATGGATTTCCCTTTGCTATGATTTTTCTAAAAAAATGTAATTAATATTAGAAAAAATTCTGGTTTTTTGCAAGAACATTTCAAGTATTTTTACAAGGAATTGATTTCTTCAATAAAAAGCCCGACTGTTGATTATCTCAGCCGGGTTTATATTTGGATAGAATATTACGATGGATTCTTGTTCTTTTTTTTCTATGGATTGTAATTATTGGTAAAATGCCGAAGGTACAGAACAGCTCCGGCAGTGGAAATCAATCATGATGGATCGTTGACCCATCCTATTTAAAAACGATAGGACAAGAAAGGAACGGTTCTCGTATTATTCGGAAAACAATTTGTTATCCTGAGATTTTCTTTTTTCTTCCCACGTGATAAAGCCCCACAAGATCCTTTTTTCAACATATTGAGAGTGTGACTGCATCAATTCCAAGATTTCTGTTTCTTCTGTTTGCAGTTTTTGTATTGCATGGGTCACCTCGATTAATCTCTTTCTCGTCTGTTTTATTTTTTGGGTTTGTTCTTTTTCTTTCTCTGTGATTTTGGGAATGGTCAACAATCCCCCGAAGAATGTGATATGTCTGCGGACAACAGTATCGGATGATGCAAAATGGTCCAAACGGGAGAACAATCGTTTTTCTTCCGATTGGAGAGAATCCAGCTTTGTCCGAATCGTTTTTATTCTTTCCGCGAATTTGATTTCCTGATCGGCACTTAATATCGGGTAGGTTCCGAAGATACCTTTTAGGAACGAACTCTCTCTTGTGTTTTTCGGTTGTGCTTGATCTTTCGCAGGACAAAAATCAGCATATAGAAAAAGAATGATTGTCAGTGAACAGACTATCCAAAACCCATTTTGATTGACTTTCATTTCGTGCACTCCTTATTTTTATTAAAATGACCGGTAAAAAATACAAAGAAAGACATAGGCAAATCAAATAAATTGGATGAATCCATGCTATTAATTGACGAGTTCTGCTTTTAAATAGATCAGTTCACTTTGTCAAAAAGGGGTTGAAAATCAAATGAGAATCATTAAATTTGAAACATGGCGTTCAAATCTAGGAAATGGCACTTTTTACGATCCCGGTTATTGTATCATTCAATTTTTTGGGGATTCATTTTTCTCTTTGTTTTCTTCGCTTCTCGTGCTGCATCGGCGACATGGAACTTTTCTTTTACACTGGCTTTGAGTCTGGTCATTTTTATGCCAATTCCGGTATATCTGCATTTTTTCTTTCTTGAACGTTTTTTCAATCAAAAACGATATTTCTTTTATTCAGTATCGGTTGTGGGAATTATCACCGGTTTTGCTCCTCTTTTTACGTTGTATTTTTCCAGTGTTTTCGGAACCAAAAACAATGTCGTTCAATGGATGACGGATCTTTTTTTTGCTCTTCTTGTCACGACTGCGATTAAATTTGTAAAACACGGTTTTGAACAGAGACTATTGGTTGATAAGATCAAGGCCAAACAGCTTCAGACAGAACTGGGTCTTCTGAAATCCCAGATCAATCCCCATTTTCTGTTCAATACGTTGAATAATCTCTATTCCATGGCTTTGGAACATCAAGATCAGAACATGGCAGACAGCATTTCCCGTTTATCCCGGTTGATGCGCTATACCATCCATGAAAGCAATCAGGAAGCCATCGGGTTGGAAAAAGAAATTCAGCAGATACAATCGTATATCGATCTCCAAAAACTTCGTTTTACTGAGGAAGATAATATTCATGTGCATTTCATAATCCAGGGAAATAGAAAAGGGAAAACAATCCCTCCCATGCTGCTCATTCCTTTTGTGGAAAATGCATTCAAGCACGGTATCAGCACCCAATTTCCCTCCACAATCGATATCCGTTTGAATGTGCAGGATGAGAGTCTGCAATTTGAAGTCGAAAACACATTGCATTCGATGAATCCCGATAAAAAAAATGAGGAGTCTGGTCTGGGATTAACCAACATTCAAAGAAGATTGGATCTTCTCTATCCCAAAACGCATGCATTGCACATTTCGAAGGATACGGATCGATTCAAGATAAGATTGCAGATACCATTGTGAGGGGCTTATGAAACTGAAATGCGTGGTTATTGACGATGAACCCAGAGCGATCCATGTTGTGGAAACACACATTCAAAAAATTCCGTTTCTTGAGATTGCTGCGGTTTTCAGAAACGGATTGGAGGCATTGGAATTTCTTCAGGATCATCAGGTCGATCTTCTCTTTCTTGATATCAACATGCCTGATCTGTCGGGGATCCAGTTTATGAACTCACTCACCCGACCGCCCATGGTCATCTTTACAACTGCGTATTCGGAATTTGCACTGGAAAGTTATGAATATAATGCCGTGGATTTTCTCCTGAAACCCATTGAATTTGAGAGGTTCCTCAAAGCCGCCAACAAAGCCATGGCTAAAATGCAAACACTGTCCAAACCACAACAGAATTTATCGAATGGTTCTTCTGTAAGAAAAGGGATGCAGGACACGCTGTTTATAAAAAGCGGTCAGGAAACCTATCAGTTGAAAATAAACGACATCCTCTATGTGGAAAGCGCGGGGAACTATGTGAATTTTGTGACCAGGGATGATCAAATCATGACCTTAATGACAATGCATGAAGTGCTGGAAATTTTGCCCGAACACTTCTTTTTCCGGGTTCATCGGTCTTATATCATTGCCAGGAAATACATTGATAAAATTGAAAGACATCAGGTCCATATTGGAAACAAAAAAGTACCCATAGGAAGTATCTATCGGAATAGTTTTTTAAAGGAGATCAAGGAGTAAATAACTTGTCCAACAGAGGCTGAGCCGCAGCCTGATATAAAATAACCTGCCCAGAATTTAATCCCTGCGACTGTATCAAAAGTCCATTTCATGTCATTGCGAGGAGTCCCGATTATTCATTATATTTTTTCATTGCTGTCCCAAATGGGAAATCACAATTTTCTGAATATGTTGAAGACCAAAAGGTCGTAGGTGGATTCCCGCTTAAAGATTGCGGGAATGACAGGGGGGGTGTCATTCCCCGCGTCAAGCACGGGACAGGCTCTGAAATTTTTAATCAGGAATCCAGGGTGGTGGAACAATAACCTCATTTCAGAAATATCAGAGTATCAATTCTCTCCCAAAATAAAGCTTGTAGGGTGCGCTTTGGCGCACCGTCCTCTTAGAATTAAAACCAACAGAGCCACAACAACAAACCCTTGAAATCCGCTTGCCGTTTGCTTATATTCTTCTGATTCTGTACGATCATAACCCGGACCATTGATGCAAACGAGTCCCAAAATTCTCCGTTGGCTCTTCATGGACCTCAACTCCTACTTTGCCTCCATCGAGCAGGAGCTGCGCCCGGAACTCCGGGCCAAACCCGTGGGTGTCGTGCCGATTATGGCCGACACCACCTGCTGCATCGCCGCCAGTTACGAAGCCAAGGCCTTCGGTGTCAAGACCGGCACCCTGGTCTCCGAAGCACGTAAGCTGTGCCCGAATATTCAATTCGTCGAGGCGCGCCACCAGGTGTACGTGGAATACCATCACAAAATCGTGCAGGCCATGGAATCCTGCCTGCCCGTGTCCGTGGTCATGTCCATCGACGAGATGGCCTTCCGCCTTATCGGAGAGGAGCGCACCGTAGAAAACGCCGTCGAAATCGCCCGCCGCATGAAACGCGCCTTGCGCGAACAAGTGGGCAGCACCCTGCGATGTTCCGTCGGCGTGGCGCCCAACCGCTTCCTTGCCAAAGTCGGCGGCGGCATGCAGAAACCCGACGGTCTCGTCGTCATCAAGCCCTCGAATCTGCCGGACATCCTTTTCTCCTTGGACCTGCAGGACCTGCCGGGTATCGGTCGCCGCATGCACAAACGGCTTCTGAAACACGGCATTGAAACCACCCAACAGCTCTGCGCCCTCCCAAAGCAGGAGATGCGGCAAATCTGGAACGGCGTTGTTGGGGAACGCTTCTGGCACTGGCTCCGCGGTGATGACCTCATCGAAACACCCGCGCAGCAGAGGCGCACCGTCAGCCACTCCCATGTTCTGCCCCCGGAACTCAGAACCGAGGAAGGCGCCCGCGCCGTTGCCCAGAAACTGGTGCACAAGGCTGGCACTCGTCTGCGCAAGATGGGTTACTGGGCCGGCGGTTTTTCCGTCTATGTGAGAATTGGTTACGAATCGGCTTGGTCCGAGAAGATCCGCCTTGTGGAGTGCCAGGACACCCTCACCCTGTTAGAGGCTCTGCATGCCCTGTGGAAGCGATACCCGTCCACGTTGAAAAAGCCCTTGGGCATCGGCATCTGTTTGTACGATCTCGTGCCCGAGGATGTGCACACCCTGGGTCTGTTCGAGGATGTCAAGCGCACCCGCCTCGCCTCAGCCATTGATCAGATCAACGCCAAGTACGGCACCGACACGGTCTACTTCGGCGGCATCCATGATGTCAAAAGCGCCGCGCCCACCCGCATCGCCTTCACCAGCATTCCCGATTATTTTTAACCCGTAGTTCGGAGGGCGTGCACTGGCGCACCTTTTTTATTCCCAACTTCCCCAGAATAAAGTGGATTTTCGCAAATCGAATTTTTATATTGGTTGTTGATTATCACTCCTTCAGCATGATACGACATTTCTTACAGGTAACTTTCCGGAATCAGAATTTAGAAATTAGAATGGGAAAATAGATATATTTAGAGTAAAATATAAAACCGAATAGCAACTGGTTATACTGTATGATGATAAGTACTGCTATCATAAAAATAAACATATTATAAAGGGTATAAGTCTCGTGATATGAAATATCTATGAAGTCGAATAGATTTAAAAGTATGAAATTGTTTCATAACCGGGACCTATAATCCTCTTTCTTACATAAGCAAGTAAGAAATATAAGAAGTTTTTAAGCAAGATTTAAATCAAAACTTAATGGAGATAGCTATGAAAGTATTGAATATTTTCTTTTTTAATATGTTCTTTATTTTAGTCTTATATGGTGTCACTTATTCACAAAGTCCATCAGATAGTGTCGAAGTCGCCTGGATTAACCATTATTCATCAGGTCTTTTGCCTGCTGAAGATGAAGCTACTGACATGGCAGTTGATGGTTTTGGCAACGTATTTGTGACAGGTTCCAGTTCAAATTTACCACATGGGCTTGATTATCTTACTATTAAATATGATCCTACTGGGCATGAGGAATGGACAGTTCACTTTAATGCGGAAGGGAATGGAGATGACATACCTAGATCCGTCTCTGTAGATCAAACCAGTAACGTCTATGTTACAGGTCGATGTTTTGGAGCAAGTAAATCTTATGATTTTGCAACTGTAAAATATAATTCAAGTGGAGTGCAACAATGGGTTGTCTATTATAATGGACCAAATAATTCAGATGATTATGCAGAAGATATGGTTATCGATAATTTTGGAAACATTTATGTAACAGGAACTAGCAATGGTGATTTGACAACAATCAAGTACAGTTCAGATGGAATTCAACAATGGATAGCCCGCTATGATGGACCAGCTAATTCAGATGATGAAGCTAGAGATATCGCACTTGACGATTCAGGATATGTTTATATAACAGGCATAGAAGTGGGTCAAATTACGAGCTTTGGAAATTTGGATTTTGATTACATAACAATTAAATATAACTCATCAGGGACCGAGCAATGGACTGCTCACTATAATTCAGGGTCGTATGATGATTCTGCAACTTCTCTCGCAGTTGATGGCTCTGGGAATGTTTATGTCACCGGGCAAGCAAAAGATGACTATACAACAGTGAAATACGATCAATATGGAATGGAAGAATGGGTAGTACAATATGATGAAGGATATAATGACGGGGCAAGGTCTATCACAATCGATGCTATTGGAAATATTTATGTAACCGGAGCTAGCCAGGACAGTACTGGGAGATTTGAATATCATTTCGTTACGATTAGTTATTATTCTTCTGGAGAAGAACGATGGATTGCTCGCTATAGTGGTCCTGAATCAGGAAGTGTAGATGGGGCAAATTGTATTACCGTTGATACTTATGGAAATGTATATGTAACTGGTTATAGTGATGGGATAAAAGATGGGATAGGTTCTTCTGATTATACTACAATTAAATATGACTATTATGGAAATAAACAATGGGTTAAAATATATAATGGTCCAGGAAATACTTTAGATCATTCAATATCTCTTACTATTGATTCAAATGGAAATGTATATATAACAGGTTATAGCTATGGTATAGATACAGATTCAGATTACGCAACTATTAAATACAGTTCTTCAGGAGTAGAAGAATGGGTTTCAAGATATAACGGTATGACAAATAGTAATGACCGAGCAACTGATATAGCATTGGATAGTCAAGGAAACATTTATGTTATTGGTGAAAGTCGTAGAGAGTCTTATAATAATAACTTTATTATAGTTAAATACAATTCATTAGGAGGTCAAGAGTGGGTTGCCAAATATGAATGTGCTTATTCGGGCACACCAACTGGATTTGTTGTAGATAATTATGGAAATGTTTATGTAACAGGATGGGAAGATACGCCTGGTGATCAGGGACATGATTATGTTACGATTAAATATAATTCTTCTGGTGAACAGCAATGGGTAAAAATGTACAATGGATCTGGAAATGATAATGATAATGCATTTGATATTGGTGTTGATAACTTAGGAAATGTTTATGTAACAGGAACAAGTGCAGGTTCTTGGACTGGTGAGGATTATGTTACAATAAAATATAACAGTGATGGTATTCAACAATGGGTTGCTCGTTTTGATGGAGGTTGGAGAGGATCCAAATATATGGGAGACAATGCACACGCCCTTTTTGTTGATTCTCTTGGGTATATTTATGTCACTGGGAGCAGTCGGCTTGATGAAACGTTGGAAGATTGTGTTACCATCAAATATACTCCTTCTGGGGATACACTTTGGACTGCTCGTTATAAAGGGATTCAAGATAAGAGTTATGATTATGGAAGGGATATAGCTGTGGATGATCAAGGTAACGTGTTTGTTACAGGATCAAGTAATAATATTATTTCGGAGAAATTTGTAACTATTAAATATAATTCATCTGGAGGTCAAGAGTGGGTTGCTCTATGTGATAGTATTGACCAAAGTTATCCAACTTCACTTATTATTGATAATTCCGGCTATGTTTATGTGACAGGATATGGAGTTCCGCTTGGTTCTACAACATTTGACTTTATTACGATTAAATATGATACTTCTGGGATTACTGAATGGGTCGCATGTTACGATAGACCAGATAATTCTGATGACCAAGCACCAGATATGGTAATTGACGATTTCGGAAATGTTTATGTAGCAGGAGAAAGTAACTTAGAACCGTTTCCTGACTCCAATTGGGATTGCACAACAATCAAATACAACTCTAGTGGAGTGAAAAAATGGGTGGCCAGTTATAATGGCCCAGGAAATACTGATGACGGGGTTGGCGGTATTGCTATCGATAAGTCAGGGAATGTTTATGTAGCAGGTTCAAGTAGCGGTGAGAATTGGAGTATCATTACAGTGATTAAATATATTCAGATTTATTCCCATGTTCAGTACAGTAACTTACAAAGTCCATCACAATATAAATTAACTCAGAATTATCCTAATCCCTTTAACTCAATCACAACCTTAGAATATCACGTACCTAATGTCAATCATGTGATATTAAAAGTTTATAATACATTAGGTCAGGAAACCATGACCTTAGTGGATGAGACTAAGGAGGCTGGATATTATAAAGTCTTATGGGATGCAACTGATAAAACATCAGGAGTTTATTTTTTAAGATTACAAACATTTGATGTATCAAAAAAACAGGAATCCTACTCTGAGATACGTAAAGTAATTTTGTTAAAGTAAAACTGTTATTACAAGGATTTTCTAATTACAGTCCTTAAACGGGATATAAGAAGGCAAAATCGAAGTCTTATGTCATGCCAAATGCGCTATTGGGGTTAGTACGAGAATAGATGAGATTTTCAATTTTATTAGGTTTATATATAACGTTTATTATTGAAGGAGGTGTCGAGCTATGAAATTGCAAATGGGAAGTTTGAAAAAAGCGCTTTTGATCGTAATGATGTACTTTAGCCTATTATTCATTATAGAACAAGGATTTGCCCAACTCGCCGACTCCCCTTGGCCCATGTTTCGACACGATCTACAACACACAGGTTATAGTTCATATGAGGGACCAAAAATACCAGAACTTAAATGGAAATTCAATGTGGGCAGTATACTATCTTCCCCTTCTATTGGGGAAGATGGAACCATCTATGTTGGATTAGCCGATGGTGCTATCCATGCTATTCAACAAAATGGTGTAAGGAAGTTTGAATATGTCCCCGACAATTTTGTTGTTGTCCATGAATGGGATTTAATTTCTTCACCAGCAATTGGGTCTGATGGTACGATTTATATAGGTTCTTTTGATGGTCATTTGTATGCTATTGACTCATACGGAATATTAAAATGGAAATTTAATACAGGATATACTGGAATGGGCGTTAGATCTTCACCAGTGATTGGATCAGATGGCACTATCTATATTGCATCATATTCTGGCTATATTTTTGCAGTTAATCCTAACGGTAGTCTAAAATGGAAATTTCAATGTGGAGCAACAGCATCTTCACCAGCAATTGGATCAGATGGTGTAGTGTATGTAGGATCTGGTGATAAATTTCTTTATGCTATTAATCCAGATAGTTCATTAAAATGGAAATTTGAAACTAATGGCGGGATAATTTCATCTCCAGCTATTGATTCTAATAACATTACATATGTAGGTTCAGATGATCACAATATCTACGCTATAAATCCAAATGGAACATTAAAATGGAAGTTCACAACAAACGGTCCAGTTTATTCTTCTCCTGCTATAAGCTCATATGGGACAATTTTTGTAGGCTCAAATGATAAGAATCTTTATGCTATATCTCTAGATGGAACCTTGAGATGGAAATTTGAAACTGGATGGTATGGCTATTTCAATAAATCGTCACCAGCAATAGATAAATCAGGAATTGTTTATATTTCCACTCAAGATAATTATCTTTATGCCATTGATCCAGATGGATCTGAAAGATGGCGCTTTAAGACTGATGATGAAATCTATTCTTCCCCTGTAATCGGTCCTGATAATAAAGTTTACATATGTTGCTCTGATGGTTATTTATACTCGATAAGACAAAATCCAGATGAAATACCTCCCTCGTCTATTTCTGATCTTTCGATAATCAATATATCCTCATCTTCTATTTTACTCTCATGGACATCACCTGGTGATGATGGACATTTTGGTGCTGCTACTAAATATGATATCCGTTATTCTACTTACCAAATAACTCCATCAAATTGGGAAACAGCAGATAAAGCACAAAATACTCCTTCTCCGCTTTATTCTAATCTTAACCAAACGTATAGATTAGAAGATCTTTCTTCAAACACTACTTATTATGTAGGAATTAAAGCAGCGGATGAAGTGGACAATTGGTCTGAATTATCCAATTTGGTTTCAGCTACAACAATTGATACAATAGACATTGGAAAATGGAATATTGTGACCGTGGATCACGGTATCTCTTTCAATTTAGCTTCTTTGGCTGTTGATAAAAATATCCCTTATATTGCTTATTACGGTGGAAGTAGTCTTTATTTTTCTAAATATAATGGAGATTCTTGGATTAGTGAGTTAATAGGGGCCGCAACCAACGTAAGTAACCTTACACTTGCTATAGATAATAACAACCAACCACATATTCTATATCGCTCAGGTAATAATTTAAAGTACACACTTTATAAGGGAACGTCCTGGCAGACTCAGAATGTTGATATAGAGGGAATTTTAGATTTTTCATTTCCTTGTATTAATAATACTGAAAATCCATGCTTTTGTTATTATGATGCAAACAATAAATATTTGCAATATGCAAATTATGACGGTTATACTTGGCATTCTCAAATAGTAGATTCGGATGGAGACGTTGGAAAATCACCATCGCTTTTCTTAGATAAAGAAGACAAGCCTCATATTAGTTATTTTGATGCAACGAATAAAAATATTAAGTATGCTTTTTATGATGGTTTATCGTGGATTCTTTCCGTTGTTGATACAAGTGAAGCTAAACCTTTTTCATCTCTTGTCGTGGACAATAATGGAAAACCTCATATTGCTTATTGTACTTATACTGAAACTTGTGATTGGTACGA
The DNA here is from genome assembly GCA_964537715.1 of uncultured bacterium. Lineage (GTDB taxonomy): Bacteria > Zhuqueibacterota > QNDG01 > QNDG01 > DSAB01 > CAZTZL01. The sequence goes on from CAZIAH010000006.1 coordinate 51,561, forward strand.
TATGGGAATTTGTATTAATCAAGGCCCAGATATCCTTCACTTAAAACATGCTTATTATAATTCCAGTGTGTGGGAAATTGAAGGAATAGAATCAACAGTAGGAAGTGATTTCTTTTTATCGTTAACTCCTGAAGGTTATCCTTTTATTGTTTTTCACCAAGGGGAAAGAGAATGTGTCGAATATGTTCCCTTTTTAGGTTGTATAAACACAGATGTTATATTGAAGTCAACAAATTATGCTGCTAAGCATGAACATTCATGGCTCAAAGGTGCAATTTCGGATCCATACCGACTTGGTTCATACATAATGGATTCGAATGGAAATATACATCATTGTTTTATATCCGATGGCTCTGTAATATATGATCTTTATTTTGGATCTACTTGGCAAGACCCTCAAGTTGTAGAAGCTAAAAAACAAGTGGGGTTGTCTAATAGCCTTGTTTTGGATAAAAATGATCACCCTCATATTAGTTATTGGGACGAAGCTAATGGGAATTTGAAATATGCTTATTACAATGACATATTATGGAAGATTGAGACGATTGATTCAGCTGGAAATGTTGGAATTAACTCAGACATTGTATTGGATAATAATGAATGTCCTCATATTAGTTATCGTGATGTATCTAATGCAGATTTGAAATATGCTTATTACGATGGTTCTGTATGGAGAGTTCAAAAAGTAGATTCACTTGGAAATGTTGGTACTGGTACATCTATCGTTTTAGATAATAATGGATATCCACACATTAGTTACTACGATGCAACTAATGAAGATTTGAAATATGCATCATATAATGGTTCTTCATGGGAAATTGAACGGATAGATTCAATTGGTGTTGTAGGTGTAGAATCTTCTCTTGTTTATGATAAAAATGGTATTATCCATATTGCTTACGATGACCGGACAAATAATGCTTTAAAATATGCTTTTTACAACGGGACATCCTGGCAAATATCCATAATAGCTTTAGAAGAAAGTCCTTTTAAGAGCAGTATATCGCTTGATTTGGATAATGAGGAAAATCTCTTAATTAGTTATTCAAACAATGGTATATTAAAATGTGCTTATTTTAATGGTTCGCAATGGCAAATCCAGATAATAGATTATAATGTCTCTTACAGCAGTTCTCTAATTTCTCGTAATGGACAATCATATATTGGTTACAATAGTTCTTCAAATGAATTAAGGTTTGCTTTGCAAAATAATCAACAATGGTGTATTTACGATCCGAGTGTAAATACGTATAGTTTTTCCATAGCTTTAGATAGTGGAAATCATCCACATATAAGCTATTACAATTCACAAAATGGCAGTTTAAATTATGTAGTAAATCCATTACTTACTGAAGTCGAATCTTCATTTGATAATAATAACAGATTGCCTATGGGCTTCAAACTCTTGCAAAATTATCCTAATCCTTTTAATCCAAGCACCAATATTTTATTTGACATACCAAAATCTTCTCATGTAAAGATTACCATATATAATATCTTGGGGCAAATTGTAAAGACAATTATTGACGAGAACAGATATGCAGGATCTTATAATATTAAATGGGATGGAAAAGATAATACTGGTGATATAGTTTCTACTGGTGTTTATTTTTGTCACATGAAAGCTGGGGATTTTTCTAAGACAATTAAAATAATGTTAATTCGTTAGTATTTTACGCTCACCAAGATGTTTTCCGCCCTGCAGTAATGATTAATGATTGCCGAAGGTGAGGAACACTTCCGGCAGCAGAAATTTTGTTTTCAAATCAATATAATTTCAGATCGCCCAGGATTTCCTAATCCTGGGCGTGAATTGGGGAAGGATATCAATCCTGCGGGATGGGGGTAATAGAAAACAATCGACTTCTTTTAACGTTGAGGTTCCTGTCCTTACCCGAATCCTGTCATTTCGAAATAACAGCGTGCAACATCATCATAAATTTATTGTTGACTTTACTCATAATTATGAGTAAATTTACTCATGATATTGAGTAAATTGTAAAAGGTATTTCTTGTACAAAAGACCCGTTTATTCAGAAATTTTCAAAAGACTGAAAGAACCGCGTCGTTTTATGCAGGTTCTGATAGGACCGAGACAAACCGGGAAGACGACACTTGCTCAACAAATTATAACCGATTTGCCATTGATCAGTCATTATGCCACTGCAGATGAACCTGGTTTAAAAGATCCTTCTTGGATAGAACAGCAATGGGAGGCGGCCCGGATTAAAATTCAAAAAGACAAAACCGGTCTGCTTGTTCTGGATGAAATACAGAAGATACCGAATTGGTCTGAGACTGTGAAACGTTTATGGGACGAAGATACGTCGCGTCAAATACCGCTTCGTGTATTGATTCTGGGCTCATCAGCGATTCTGTTGCGCCGCGGTTTAACAGAAAGCCTTGCCGGGCGTTTTGAAATAGTACCTATTACGCATTGGTCTTTTGGTGAAATGCGCGATGCTTTTGGTTTTACAGCGGAAGCATATATCTTTTATGGTGGATATCCGGGTGCAGCTGACCTGATTTCAGATTTTCAACGTTGGTCGCAATATATTGCCGAATCTTTGATTGAAACCACGGTTTCCCGGGATATCCTGCTTATGAGCCGGGTTGATAAACCTGCCCTTTTACGGCGCTTGTTCGAACTTGGGTGTACCTATTCGGGGCAGATATTGTCTTACCAGAAGATGCTGGGACAGCTTTTTGATGCAGGCAATACGACCACACTGGCTCATTATCTGGAACTGCTCAATTCAGCAGGACTTTTAACTGGATTGTCAAAATATTCTGGGAAACGTATTCGTCAGAGGGCGTCCAGTCCAAAACTTAATGTGCTGAACACTGGACTCATGTCTGCCCTTTCGAAGCGTGAATTTGACGAAACCAGAAACGATGCGGAATTTTGGGGTAGACTGGTTGAGTCTGCGGTTGGCGCCACTATCCTGAATGGATTCAGAGGAACCTCCGCAGAAGTGTTCTACTGGATTGATCGTGATCGTGAAGTAGATTTTGTGCTGAAAAAAGGTAATCAGGTTGTTGCTATCGAAGTAAAAAGTGGACGCAGGAAAACACGTCTTCGTGGGATTGAAGCATTTTCGAAGCAATTTCAAGGTGTTAAGAAGCTCTTGGTTGGAACTCAAGGAATACCCATGGAGACGTTTCTGGCAAGTAATCCAATTCGATGGTTTGAATAGAGTTATTATTGCTTGCCTGAGGTTCTACCTCGGGTAACACACCTCTTTCCCGCATCCTGATCATTTGCATTGTTTAATCACACTTCCTGAGAACGATTCAAATTTTTCAAAAAGAATACAGATGATTAAAGGTTTATTTTCGATTCAGTATTTAAAATCAGGTGGTGAAGAAGGTAAAAGAAGCATATCCCGAAGGAAAAAAGGTGAAGCTGCTGTTTGGCAGCGGAGATTTTGGGAACATATGATAAGAGATGAAGAAGATATGCAAAGACATTTTGATTATATTCATTATAATCCAATAAAACATTCCTTGGTTAAATCTGTTGCGGATTGGGAATGGTCCACATTTCATAAATATGTTCGTCTTGGATTTTATCATAAGAATTGGGGTTGTGCAGAAATGGATGATGATGGATATGAATTTGGTGAATAATGTCGGAACTATTTATCACAGGAGAATAGGATGAAAAAACGAGTTTGGATGATATATTCAATATTCCTATTTGTACTCGTATTCTATCAGGGAAAAACTTTTGCTGAATTACCAAAAGGGCGGGAACGCTACCTGATGGATTTTGGGTGGAGATTTGCCTTGGGTCATGCATTTGATGCGGAAAAAGATTTTAATCATGGTACAGGATATTTTTCTTTTTTTACAAAAACCGGTTTTGGCGATGGACCAGCGGCATTTGATTTTGACGACCGGGCATGGAGAATAATTCATCTGCCGCATGATTGGGCTGTAGAACTTCCGTTCGACAGCAAAGGCGGCCACAGTCATGGCTATCGGGCAATCGGCAGAGCTTTCCCGGAGAACAGTATGGGATGGTACAGAAAAAAGTTTTTTATTCCAGAATCTGACCTGGGCCGGCGGATTGTCATCGAATTTGACGGGGTTCATCGGAATTCGATGCTCTGGATTAACGGGTTTTACATTGGAGAAGAACATAGCGGTTACAGCAGTTTTCAGTACGATATCACGGATTATCTGAATTACGGCGGGGATAATGTTATTGCCCTGCGGGTGGATGCAGTCATGGAAGAAGGCTGGTATTACGAAGGTGCCGGAATCTATCGCCATGTCTGGCTTACGAAAACATCTCCTCTGCATGTGGCTCAGTACGGCACATTTGTCACTTCCGAAATCAAAAACGATTTGGCAATCATCACCGCAAGCACGACAATCAGCAATGAAACTCAGAAAGAAGCGATTTTTGATGTGGTTCAGACCATTAAGGATACTTCGGGAAAAACGGTCGCAACCACAGAAATAAAGAGACTCATTTTGAATGCTTCCGAAACAAAGGAATATCGATGTGCCCTAAAAATTAAAAATCCGAATCTCTGGTCGCTCGAATCTCCCACCTTGTATCAACTTTTTACTTCCGTGTGTGTCAAAGACTCGACAGTCGATCAGTATGAAACCACGTTTGGTATCCGTTCTGTTCGTTTTGATCCGAATGAAGGATTTTTTCTAAACGGGAAGCATGTTCTGCTGAAAGGGACGAATAACCATCAGGACCATGCGGGGGTCGGAACGGCAATTCCCGATGCACTGCAGGAATTCCGTATTGTTAAGTTGAAAGAGATGGGATGCAACGCCTACCGCTGTTCGCACAATCCTCCCACGCCCGAACTGTTAGATGCGTGCGACAAGTTGGGGATGCTCGTGTTGGATGAGAACCGTTTGATGGGATCGTCACCGGAACATCTTCAGCAACTCGAGAGAATGATGTTGAGAGACCGCAATCACCCCTGCGTGATTGCCTGGTCATTGGGAAATGAAGAGTGGACGATTGAAGGGAACATCAAAGGAGAGCGGATTGCCGCGACGATGCAGGCGTTTGCACAGCGCATCGATCCCACACGGCGAATGACCGTGGCAAGCTCTGGTGGCTGGGGGCACGGCGTTTCGACAGAGATCGACGTGATGGGATTCAATTATCTCGTTCACGGAAACATCGATGAAGTCCACGCGAAATTCCCGGACACACCCGGCATGGGAACCGAAGAAACGACAGGATCGGGAACGCGGGGTATCTACGAGGATGACCGCGAGAACGGCCGTATGGTCCAGATGGATCGCAAATCTGACGGAGCGAGCATTGAACGGGGGATTCAATATTATGCGTCCCGGGAGTATCTTGCCGGCCTATTCTTCTGGACCGGATTCGATTACCGCGGCGAACCGAATCCGCTGGCGTGGCCTGCCGTCAGCTCACAGTACGGCATTGTTGATCTGTGCGGATTTCCAAAGGATGTATTTTATTATTTGCAATCCGTTTGGGAGAACGATCCGGTACTTCATCTCTTCCCCCATTGGAATTGGTCCCGACAGGCCGGGACTCCTTCGGAGAAAGAGCAACAGCACATCAGCGTATGGGCGTACAGCAATTGCGACGAAGTGGAACTCTTCCTGAACGGCAAAAGCCTCGGCAGAAAGCCGATGGAAACGTTTTCTCATAGTGAATGGGAAGTGCCCTATGAGCCGGGTACCCTTCTGGCCCGGGGTTATAAAAAGGACAGAGAAATATTAACCAAAAAAGTAGAAACAACCGGTCTTCCCTCGGTTCTTCGGCTGATTCCCGATCACTTCACGATTAACGCGGATGGGGAAGATGTGTCTGTGATCACCGTTCAGGTTGAAGATAACAAAGGAAGGGTCGGTCCAACGGCTGATAATGAAATATCGTTCCGACTCAGCGGAATGGGAAAAATTATCGGCGTGGGGAACGGCGATCCTGCAAGCCATGAAGCGGATCGATTCTTCGAGACGATCCAAACCGAGAAAATCGAGAATCTGAAAGAATTAGCAGTGAACGATCTGGGCAATCGTCCCGAAACAGCCGCGGGAGTTGATGACTCGAACTGGAAACAGGCATTCACAACGCAAAGCGGCAACTGGCGGGAGTATACCGATTCGCTTATCGTTGTGCGCGGGACGTTTGTTCTTCCAGAGTTTACCGATGAAACGGAAGTGAACCTCTTTACCAAAAGTATTGTGGAAAACCAATCGATCTACGTAAACGGGCACCTGATCGCCGAAAATATACAGCGGGGCGATCCGAACCAATCCTACCGGCTTGACCATGCTATCATTCAACCGGGAAAGAATGTGTATGCTGTCACGGGACAACGATTCAGAAAACGACATCAATATGACGAGCCGAATAGAGATCCAGGCCTGGTGCAGGTGATCTTTCCGACAGAACAATGGAAACGCAGAGTGTTTAACGGACTGGCGCAAGTTATTGTACAATCGGATCGGCAACCCGGGGAGATAACTTTAACCGCAGCATCTCCCGCGTTGAAATCCTGCCACATTAAAATTCAGACTCAAGCTGTGGAGTTACGGCCAGCAGTTTTGGGAAAATAAAAACTATTTTTTGGAATTTGGTTTACACTCAGTAAAGTGTTCACCTTACTATAATATTAAGATAGCCGAGGGTATAGAATACTGCCAGCAGCAGAAGAGACATGCGGTTTGCTCATACAAATATAGTAGCCAAGAATTGGAAATTGTTATCGGAGTTCTATATCAAGGTATTTGGTTGTAAGATAAAACCTCCGGAACGAAACCTTTCAGGGGCCTGGTTGGATCGTGCGACCGGCCTACAAAATGCAGTCTTGGAAGGCGTCCATTTACTGCTTCCCGGTTATGGCGACAATGGTCCTACTCTTGAAATATTTTCATACCAAAAAATGCATGTTTGCAAACCTGTCATGGCAAACTACACCGGGTTAACCCACATTGCGTTTGAAGTACATGATGTTGATCAGACATTAGATGAAGCGATAAAGAATGGCGGACAATTGTTGGGCAAGATCACTGAAAAAAGGATTGATGGGATTGGTGAATTGAGATTTGTTTATTTTCGAGATCCGGAAGGAAATATTGTTGAGATTCAATCATGGAAAAAATAGACACGCGGATTAAGATTCAATGTTCTGCAAAGACTAGAGTATAAATTAGTGGATCTATTATGTACGAATGCATGCATTCGTACGATTTTTCACAATCAAATCACTATCTTGTTTCGTATCGTTATTCATTATAAACTGTACAGGAGGCGAGCATGCCAACAGTATTGAAAAAGCTGATCTGGTTTTTCATTTTGTTGTTTGCCGTGTCTGTTGCTGCACAACAGATGGAAGTGGCCTGGGGTGTACAAATAGGTTCAAGTGGTGAAGATTTCATGAGAGATGTGATATCGGATTCGGAAGGTAATTGCTATGTTGTCGGAACGACAAATGGTAATTTAGAAGGCGATCCTGCTGGCATGGATGATGGATATATTGCAAAATATGACGGAGATGGACATGTGCTTTGGCAAGATCAGTTCGGTACGGCTGGATCAGAGAAGACAACTGGTGTTGCTTTGGATAATGCGTTGAATGCCTATGTTTTTGGTCAAACCGGTAGTACTTTGGGTGATGTACACGTGGGTGCTACTGATATGTTCGTTCGTAAATATGACAAAGAGGGAAGCGTTTTGTGGACAAAACAAATAGGAACCACCAAGAACGATTATTCGTCACATATCAAGATTGATGGTAATAATCAGGTTTTTTTGGTTGGGCGGACAACAGGGGACTGGGATGGCGAGAATCAAGGTTCCAACGATGCCGTTGCTGTAAAGCTGGATACTGAAGGAAATGTACAATGGGTATCGCAGTTCGGATCAAGCGGGTCCGATGAGGGCCATTCCATTTCCTGCAATACAACGGGTGAAGTTTTTGTTGTGGGTCAAACAACAGGTGATTTGGGTGGTGAGAATCAAGGTGATCTGGATGGGTATTTGGCAAAAATGAGCAGTGACGGAGAGGTACAATGGATTCGGCAATTTGGTACCACCTCACGCGATCATGCACGTTGCATTGCGTTGGATGATAAAGGATTTATATATATTGGCGGATGGACAGGCGGTCTGATTGGGGAACATAATTATGGCGGAGGGGACGCATATCTGGGATATTTTGATTCAGAAGGTCAGAATATTTGGTATCGTCAATTCGGAACCTATAATAACTGGGATGGTGCCCACGGCATGACTCTTGTTCCGGATGGATCGAATGACGTGCTTGTAGGCGGTTGCTGGAACGGCCCTTCCTGTCATGGATGGCTGCGTCGGTATAATCAGAGCGGGGATCTGATCTGGGATAAAGAAATTTATAATAGTACCAGCAAAAGTACTTGCGGACAAAAAGTTGATATTGATTCAAACGGTAACTGCTATCAAGCGGGTGGAACAGAGGACAGCCTGTTTGGAACTGCAGAGGGTAATAATGACGGATTTCTTGTAAAACTGTCATTTTCATCGAACGTGGTGGAACCGGATCAAAAATTAAAAACACCAAAATCTTTTTATTTAAATCAGAATTATCCCAATCCTTTTAATCCGTTAACCAAAATTCAATTCAGCATAAAACGAGCGTCTCAAGTTTGTTTGATCATTACGAACACCTCCGGTCAACCGATCAAAACATTGGTGAATGAATTTAAATCTGTTGGGACGTATTCTGCAGTCTGGGATGCAACGGATGAAACTGGAAAGCCGGTAAGTTCCGGGTTGTATATCTGTCAGTTTGTGGCTGAAGGGATGGTTGAGAATACCAAAATGGTTTTGATACGGTAATCTCTCTGGTAAAAAATACTTTTACGCTTTAGCAAGGCGTTTCTCACCTTGCTGTAATGGTTGGTAATTCCCGAAGGTGCAGAATACCTTCGGCAGCAGAAATGTTTGATTTTTGTACAGTCCCGAGAATAACGCATCATTATTGACAAATCCCGTTTTATATTCCGATTGCCAAAAACAGATCGTAAAGATATCCCAGAACAATTCCACCCATCAATAAAAAGAGAATGTACAAACCAATCACCCGTTTTTTCATGAACGTGGCAATTCCGGCAATTACCCACGCACTGGTTCCCGGTCCCGTAACCAGGAATGCCAGCATGGAACCGGGGCTGGCGCCTCCTGTCATGAGTGCCTGAATCAGCGGAATCGAAGATTCACCGCTCACGTAAATCGGAAAACCGATGAGAGCGGCCAGAGGGACCGCATATAGCTTTTGGGCACTGAACAGGGACACGATGATTGAAGTCGGTACAAAGTGGTTCACCAGAAAGCCCACTGCCACGAAAACCGAATAAAAGAACAGGATCTGTTTGATGCCGATATTCAACAAGGCGTCTGCGATTTCACGCCATTTGATTCTTTTTAAAAATCTCAGGAAAATATCCGGGTCGATTGCTGTGGCTGGCAAATAACAGTAAGCTGGAATCCAGATCGGTACAGAGAGACTGCTGCTGGTCAGGCCGGCACAGCAGAATTTTGAATCACAGCATGCCAATTTTGTATGAGGAATCGGATCTGAACAGGTGCAGGGCTGCATCGGCTGCTTTTTGGGGAAGCGGGTCTGGTTTTTCAGAAAGTCTGTGTTTTTTTCGATCCAATGCGTCACGTATCCGGAGCCGAGTCCGATGATCATCGAAGCGATTGTCAAAGCAAGCGCAAACTTGAAATTGATGATGCCGGCGAGCATGATAAATCCATCCGGACTCATCAAGGGAGAAGAGATCAGAAATGTCATGATCGGTCCCCAGGGCAGTGTTGTGGTGAGCATGCCGAGTATGACTGCCATGGTGCCGCAGGCGCAGAGCGGCGTCAATGCTCCGACGATCACACTGGTCCAGATGGAAATGTGGGTTTTTCTGAGCAATGCCTGTTTGAGTTTTTCCGGATCGACAACCACTTTCATGATCGCTGCTGTGAGTACGGCCAAACTCAAGGGAAGCCAGTTGTGCATCAGGCTTCCGACCACTTTCGTCATCATTTCTATGATGAATTGCTGCATGATTTTATCCTCCGTCGTTTTGATTTGTATTCATTGACTCATTTATAAAGACGGAGAATCTGGAAAAAGGACGCAAAAAGGGATGGTTATGCATTTTGAGGGGATTGGTGACAACAGCAGCAAGCGATGGGATGGGAATCGATGATAGTCCCGTATCGGTCGAATTGAAAATGACAGCAATTCATGAGGCTGTCCCGCAACATCTCTCGTCCACGCTGAACACGGGATTTGGCACCGGAAATTGAAATTCCCAATTTTTTGGCCAGTTCGATCTGTGATAGTCCTTCGAATTCGACCCAAAGCAGGGCCTGTGCATATTTCTCCGGTAAAACTTCCACCATTTCCCTGAGGCCGTCAGCGATTTCTTTGGTCGGATTGTCTTCGATAGAATCCTCGAAATCGGAGAGCATGCCCTCATCTTTGAGTTCGATTGAATGAATATCCTCGGTTTTGATTTTTTGTTTTCGATAGTGATCGATGATCGTGTTCCGCGCGATCTGATAGACCCAGCTTCGGATTTTTGTATCGTCTTTCAGTGTGGTAATTTTTGAATGGATTTTTAGAAAAACATCCTGGAAAATATCATCGGCCAGCGAAGGATCCGATATCCGATTCAGAATATAGGCTTTCAGCTGACAGCAGAATGCTTCCCAGATGGCTTGTGTTTTGTATTGCATCATGAGTATCCGATTAAAATCATTCGGTCGAATAAGTAAGTAAGAATCCTTTCAAACTATTCTTACGAAGGTTCTGTACTTTTCTTTGACGCAAAGAAAAGTACCAAAAGAAACATGGCCTTTTTGCACGCTTGGTCCTGATGAAGCCTTCACTGATAGATAATCAAAATTAATCTACCCATCCAGTCCCCTTCGCCATTCCGCCTTCGGCGGAATGATGCCCACCCCTTAGGTGAAGTTTTAAAATGTCGGCCTACCCTGGCTGCCTGCCTGCCGGCGGGCATGGCAAAAAGGCCAGAAGAAAACACAAATATCAGAGTCAACAATAATTCGAGTCATTATTATGTCGATCTATTTAATAGATTTAATGACTCAATTATTTTTATTAACTGGACACTAATGGTTTTGCATATGGATACCAAAGCCCGATTTTTTCGAATATTTGCCGGATGATCTGATGATTATAATATAAGCACACATTTTTTGAAGTGCCACTGTTTTTCCGAAATATGATATTAATGATTGTCTAAGGTGGGGAACACCTCCGGCAGTAGAAACGTTTTACAATTACTTTTCAATTTTATCAATAGAGTGGATTTTTGTCAATTGTCTTGTTATATTAATCCATACAAAAAATATGACTCCATTTCAGTAAAGGATCTTATCATGAAACTGCAAATTTTCCATAAAAGATATATACCGTTCATCATCAGCATCGTTTTATTTAAAATGGTCTCATTCGGCCAGGAAACTCTTTCGGAAAGCGGACCAGCATCGATTGCAGCCCCCGCGGATGGGGAAGTGTACGATCAGGTCAGCGGAAACCTGATCCAGTTCAACGACAACGGCGGGTGGTGCTGGTATCAGGATGAAAGAGCGGTTGTGGATGTTGCCAACGGGAAGCTGATTATCGGATCAGATGCCAGCGGTTCAGGTGTGGGTGGATCATCTCGCAATGGTAACATTGAAGCCTCTATTTTTGATCTACAGACTGGAGAACCGGAGAGGTTCATGTTAAGAAATATGAGTTGCGATGACCACAACACAGCCGCGTTTCTCATTCGGCCGGACGGTAAATACCTGACATTTTATGCCGGGCACAATTACAACAACTACTCCTACTATCGAATTTATGACAATGGTACCTGGGGTTCCGAAAATCAATTCGACTGGAATACCATGCCCGGAGGCACCAATTTCAAAACCACGTATTCCAATCTTTTCTATCTTTCGTCTGAAAATCTCGCTTACAATTTTGCGCGGACAGATGAAAAAAGTCCCAATTTTATCGTTTCCAGCGATCAGGGCGATACATGGACTTATGGAGGGCAGTTGACAGAGCCGGATGTTAACATTGGTTATGTCAACGGATACTTCAAGTATGTCTCAAACGGAATTGATCGGATTGACTTTATCGGGACAGAGCATCATCCCCGTGATTATAACACGAGCATTTATCACGGATATATTCAAGGAGGAAAAAGTTATAAATCGGACGGCACATTGCTGGATGATGACATTTTTGATAAGGATGCGCCATACCCTGCTGATTTTACATTGGTTTTCGAAGCGGGTACAACGATTGGGAGTATGACCATGTACAAATGCTGGAATGCGGATGTCCAGAGTTATGAAGACGGATCGATTGCCGCTATCATCACAGCGCGTATCAATAACAATATCAATGGAAATGATTCAGGTATCAACCCTGACCACGCGTTTATTTACTGTCGTTATGATGGGTCGGAGTGGTCGTATACATACCTGGGTCAGGCCGGAAAAAAAATGTACGGCTCCGAAGCGGATTATACAGGCCTTGGTGCTCTCCATCCAGATGATCCAAACACCATCTATATTTCGACGTCCGTCGATCCCCGCAACGACATGGATCTAATAGTTCATGAAATTTTCAAAGGAACGACAGCCGACCACAGTGCGACCTGGGCCTGGACACCTGTTACGCAGAATTCCGTCCGTGACAATTTTCGTCCGATTGTTCCGGTCTGGGACGAAAATCATACGGCTTTGCTGTGGTGGCGGGGCACTTACAATTCCGCACAGAATTTTGATGCGGCTGTTGTCGGCATCATCGAAGACAGTGACGCCATCCACAATCCGAAACATTATGTCGATGCCGATCTCACAAACACCACGCTTTCGGACGGTTCGCCATTGACGACCACCGGACCGGATGGCAGTCAGGGACCGATGGATAACCAATGGCATCAGCGGACAGGCTACGGAAACGGCGGCTCGGTTCTGACCTCTGCAGAAACCGGGGGCGAGGATGCGCCCGCTCTCAAAACACAGGTGACGGTATCGGAAGCTGGAATCTATGACGTGTGGGTCAATTTCTGGGCAAATCCGACCGAAGACTGGCGGATCAAAGCGGGCCTTGCCGCGGAAGGAATGCAGTTGTTCCGTCAGATGGCCTGCAAACAGGTGGAGGGCGACGACTATGATACAACACCTGTCCTGACCGGAGGCGGTAATACTTATCTTTACCAGGCTTATCTGGGACGTGTCCAGGTTGCATCCGGCAGCAATTTCGATGTGTTCGTGGACGATGACGCTGTCCAAACCGGTACGCAGAGCACACTGATCGGCAGGACGGCCCGTACCTGGTACGACGGCGTCAGCACGGCCTGTACGGATCATGTCGTCTGTATCTGTGTGGACAAAACTCTAGCTCCGACGGAATTCAATTTGAATCAAAACTATCCCAATCCCTTTAATCCAATAACGACGATCACTTATTCGCTGTCAAAAGACACTCACGTTCGTTTGAAAATTATGAACCTGCTCGGACAGGAAATCGCCGTATTGGTCGATAGCAAAATGTCTGCCGGCGATTATCAGATCACATGGAATGCAGAAAATACTCCCTCTGGTTTGTATTTTTATCAATTGACAGCCGGCCGTTTTTCGATGATGAAGAAAATGATGTTGTTAAAATAATTGCTTTACGTTTTGATAATCGTTTTACGACTCATGGAACAAAAGCAAGATACAAAAATTTTCGACGTCTATAGCATTGATACTGTCCCATTGAAGTTCCGAATATCAATAGGTTATGTGGCTGTAAAATATTTATAGAGGGAGACCATGAAAAAGTCAATTCTTATTACAGTGGGAATAGTGGTTCTTATCCTCGCTGAATTTCAAACAGGTTTAGCACAGGAGTTGCCAGATGGCGCATATTTTGGTCAGGAACCGCCCGGATTGACACCAGAAGTATTTGCTGATAGCCTTATTTCTCTATCAGGTAGAAGAGATACAAAAATTGTTTTTTCTCCCAACGGCCAGGAATGTTTCATCGGAACAGTCCTGAATTCCACATTTACGTTCTTGTATACAAAACAATCAAACGGCCATTGGTCAGATCCGGTACAGGCAGATTTCCTTGGCACCTCGGATAAACGCGAACCTTGTATTTCTCCTGACGGCCAAAAACTCTTTTTTATCAGAAATGCCCACATCTATATGTCTGTCAAGGATAATGATCAACAATGGTCCACGCCTGCCAAGCTAAGTAGTCCGGTTAATTCAATCGCACAGGAATGGCATCCGACAGTCACTTCGGATGGGACACTTTACTTTGGTTCAACCCGGAGTGACCCCATGTGCATTTATCGTTCCCGGCTGGAGGACGGCCAATATAAAACGGTTGAGAAACTGGACAGTACAATAAATTCTCAGTACGGCGCCTGGGACCCTTTTGTTGCGCCAAATGAAGCCTATCTGATATTTACTTCATCGCAGCCTGATGGTTATGGCAGGGCGGATCAGTACATCAGTTATCGTAATGAAGACAGCACCTGGACTAATCCTAAAAACCTTGGTTCGGCAATAAATACCACTGCAATAGAATACGGCTCTTATGTCAGTTATGATGACAAGTACTACTTTTTTAGCAGACCTGCCGGCTGGGGACCGAATATAGAAGCAGATATTTACTGGGTAGATTCACGCGCAATTTTTGCGGATACATCAACAGGCATAAAAGAAATAAAAGAACTTCCCGGTAATTTTAAGTTGAATCAAAATTATCCCAATCCGTTTAATCCAATAACGATGATCTCTTATTCGCTGACAGAGGATGCCCACGTTCGTTTGAAAATTATGAACCTGTTAGGGCAGGAAATCGTCGTATTGGTGGATAACAAAATGCCTGCCAGTAATTATCAGATCACATGGAATGCAGAAAATATTCCCTCTGGTCTGTATTTTTATCAATTGACAGCCGGCCGTTTTTCGATGATGAAAAAAATGATGTTATTAAAGTAATTTGTTTTCGCAGTCAATAAGGTATCCTTTACCTTGTTGTAATGGTTAAGATTATTGCAGGCAAGAAACACCTCCGGTAGCAGAATCTTATATTTTTATTTCTTGCTTCTTTTTCACTTTATTTACTATATTTAACCTATACATTTTTCGTTAATGCAATATAGTTCATTTGATATATATAAAATGATTAAAAAGAAAAAGCCCAAAACCAATCACAAAAAGCAAAAATCGAATAGACGATTTAAAGCGAATATATCCAAGGCCAAAAGCCATCAATACAAAACTAAAACTCATTATAAAAATTCCAATTATATCAAGAAACCAATATGGAATATAATCCTTAATTGTTTTCTTGTTCTTTTCACTGGAAGTTTGGCTTTTTATACAGCAAAATTGTTTTATTCTGCCGATGAATCTATCAGGCTTACCAATCGAATTGCTAATACCCAAGAAAAAT
The DNA here is from genome assembly GCA_964537715.1 of uncultured bacterium. Lineage (GTDB taxonomy): Bacteria > Zhuqueibacterota > QNDG01 > QNDG01 > DSAB01 > CAZTZL01. Next base: position 67,037 of record CAZIAH010000006.1, read on the forward strand.
TTTCCAAAATTGAAATGAGAGCTTATGTCATTATGGACAACATTAAAATAGTTACGTTTGAAATCGGAAAAAATATAGGAATAGAGTATATCGTTCAAAATATTGGGAGAACACCAGCCTATAAGGCTAAAAGAATAGTATGTTCTAAGGCCGGTCAATTTACAAAACAAGAAATGCTTGACATGAAGCCCGCAATTACAGAGCAAGGGAGTATTTTTGGCGCTGGGATACCATACATTGAATCTGCTGACGGCTTTTATGTTAGTGCAGATCTTTTTAATGCAATTAAAAACAGTAGTGATACTTTGCATATTGCAATCTTGTTTACTTATAAAGATATTTTCTCTGAACCACATTATACAAGAACCTATATAAGATGGATTGAAAAACAAAATAAAATTGAATTCATGTATCAATACAATGACGCAAATTAATATTGCTTTTTTAATTACCTTAAACTGGGACAATCCGTAAAATAATATAAAGTTCATCTTATTTTAAAAATCGCTCAAAAGAGGCAAAGCGTTTTCAAAATACGACAGGTATTCTCAATAAACGGCCCTGTCTTCTGAAAAGAGTGATAACAAACAAAACAGATTTGTCATTTTGACAAAGAGAATGGTTGTTCATAAATCAATCCTCATTTTGAATATCAACGAAAACGATAATAAAAAAGGAGGTGGTAACAGACTGTATTTTTAAGTGCTTATACGAATTGTTTCGATAAGCAGGGCGCTTTTAAGCAAGAAAAAGCAATAAAAGATTATCACCACAGGAATTTCTGTATTTCTAACGTGTGACCCAAAATAAGGAGAACGAAGATGTTAAAAATCACAAAATCCAAATACACATTGATCCTCCTTTCATTTTTGGTATTTGTACTTCAAAACGGTTTGTACGGAGAGGCCAAATTTCAACAGCAAACGGAATACGATCTGATATCCATGGAAGCGGAAAATTATTCTGAGATGAATGAGATCGTGGATACCTATTGGGATGCCGTCACCGAGCCCGAGGATTATTCGGGAACCGGCGGCATGCAGGCCCAGCCTGCCGGTGAAGAGCGGCACAAGGATATTACAGATGCTCAATACAATGCACCAACTTTGGAATATACAGTCGATTTTATCAGCACCGAACCACTTTATCTCTGGGTGCGTGCCTCCCATGTGGATGGATATGACGATTCAGTCTGGTTTGGTCTTGATGATGAAATAGAAGGGACAGCACCGATTCAATTTATGGTTGCCGAACAGGAGTATGCCAATGTGTGGTTCTGGATCAGTCATTTGATGAATGACAACGATGACAGAGCGGTTCTTCAGGTTCCATCGACCGGCGAGCATATTTTTAAACTGTATATGCGTGAACCCAGTTTCCGAGTGGACAAGATCGTCCTCACATCGGATGAGTCTTATCGTCCGGATGATGAGGATGACAAGGGACCTCCGGAAACCCTGGCTGGCGGGACAGATGTTGCTGCTTCGAAAGCCGGTATTCCTCAAAGAATTCAATTGAATCAAAATTATCCCAATCCTTTTAATCCCATCACGACGATCAAATATTCGCTGACAAAATCCGATTTTGTGACCATAAAGGTTTTTAATCTCGCTGGTCAGGAAATTGCGAGATTGGCAAATCATACCTTTCAGTCAGCGGGGGATCATCAAATCACCTGGTCGGCAGAAGGATTTCCAAGCGGTATTTATTTTTACAGTCTCCAGGCAAGCGAATTTTCTCAAACAATGAAACTCATTTTGCAGAAATAACTGCAGTTCAATTTGTTTCTTGGAGAATGGTTTGATTACACCTGACTGAACCGCTGCGTTCTTTTCCAATCGAAACGTAAAAATATGGAAGTGCTTTTGATGGAATTTGATAGGCGGTTCAGCAGGTGGACCCTTCTGTTTTCAACCAAGAAACAGGAATAACAGATACTGATCTGAAATGGATTTATTCACATATCTATCTTTGTTTTTGTAGCACTCCTTTGTATATTATCACCATCATTTTCCAGAGCGCAATGATCCGCTTGCAAGGAGGTGTTTGGCTCTGCTGAATGTTCTGATTTTGTAAACGATAACGGGTACAGTCACTGTCACGGGAATGGGGAGAATTTCTATGAAATTGGGTAAATATTCCTTCGGTATAGGAGATCGTTTCGGTAGACAGGGAAAAGCACAGTTGGCCGCAATTATTCAGGCAAAAAAAGACGGCATCGCTGTTACGCCGGTCTGGAACAAATCACACCGGGAGCACGAAATCATCGGCACGCATCCCAAGCACGTGCGTCAGGAAGCCGATGATGCAGTACACGCGCTGCAATGGGAAGGCGTCTATTTGGTCGATGCCGATCATGTCAGCATGAAAACCGTGGATCCTTTTCTGGAAGTGAGTGACTTTTTTACGCTGGATGTGGCCGATTTTATCAATCAACCCGTGGATGCCATCGAGAGAGATGTTTTTGTCCAGAAAAATAGAAACTGTATCGGGGAGTTTGCGTTGCCTGGTCTGGATCAAATTCTCTCCATTACAAAGGACGATCTTTTCTGTTGTGCGCATAAATATCTTTTTGCCGTTCAGGAAGCGAAACGGTTGTATAAAACCATTTTAGAAAAGAAGGGCGCGGCTCATTTTATCACCGAAATTTCCATGGACGAAACCAACATTCCGCAAACGCCTGCAGAACTCTACTTGATTCTTCTCATGATTGCCCGTGAAAATATCCCCGTGCAGACCATTGCACCGAAGTTTTCAGGACGATTCAACAAAGGTGTGGATTATGTAGGCGATGTCCAGAATTTTGAAAAGGAATTTGAACAGGATGTGGCTGTCATTCAGCTGGCCATTCAATCTTTCTCGCTGCCGGGAACGCTCAAGCTGAGTGTGCATTCGGGAAGCGATAAATTCAGCATCTATGCACCGATCCGTAAAACGCTCGAAAAGACCGGAGCCGGGATTCATGTAAAAACCGCGGGAACGACCTGGCTCGAGGAAGTGATCGGTCTGGCCGAAGCGGGAGGGGACGGGCTCTCTCTTGCTAAAGAAATATACTGTCAAGCGTATGAACAGAGAAAGGCTCTCTGCCAGCCGTATGCTACTGTGATCGATATTCGGAAAAATCGTTTGCCCGAACCCGACAACGTCAGGAAATGGAGCAGTGACACTTTCGTGGCTGCTTTACGCCACGATCCGAATTCAAAACAGTATAATTCCGATTTTCGTCAACTGATTCATGTGGCTTACAAAATTGCAGCCCAGATGGGCAACCGCTATCTCGATGGATTGCAGAAACATGAAGCGGTCATTGCCAAAAATGTGACCCAAAATCTGTTAGAAAGACATATTCGTGCGATCTTTCCAAGTCAGGGGAATGGTCAATAATTTAATTAAACAGATGTGATCATTTCAGAATATATGATATTTCCAGATCGATTGGTTGATTCTTTTCCATCAGAATGACAGCCATTCGGTGTTTTTTGTCAAATGTAAATGGAACGGTTTTTCCTTTCGATACGATCCGTTCCGGTTTGTTCTCACATCTCAGCTCGATTCTCGAAGGACTCATCAAAGCATCCGAATGAAACCGGATTTTCCCAGATGAATGTTGAAGTCCCATTTCTTTTTCACTGTCCCCGTCAAAATAGTCCACATAGGTGAAAGTCGTCTGCTCACCGGTTTTTCCCGGAAACAGATGAATGGTGATATCACTGTTTTGATCCGGCGGTTTCATCCACTTCTTGGCATTGCTCTGATAAATCTGTCCGGTTACATAGATCGAATTTCCCTTGATAAACACCGGGATGATTTCGATTGGCACTTCTTTCGTCAGCGTTGCCGGCCCAACATATTCGTCATTCGGATCGTTTAATGCGATCCAGTTTCCTTTGGGCAGATAGATGGTTCTGGGGTTTTCTTTTGTGAATACCGGTGCGATCATAATCGCATGACAAAATATGTTTTCGTCCGAAATGGTTTAGGTCTTATC